>CAZFDE010000027.1:0-33274 GCA_964517795.1 uncultured Pirellulales bacterium
TTTCTCGGCAGGCTCCCAGCCTTCGCCAAGGCTGCGGCGAGGCAGGCGAAATGACGTCCGTGTTAATCCGGGTCCCATTTTTCGTTCTACTCCGGAGGACAGGCAAAACTCACGGCTCAAAACCGGCCTTTTGGGCCGAAAGCCGAACCACAAATCGATGGTCATCCGGCATATCCGGCATTGAAATCTGTGGCGGATTGGGGTATGCTTTGGGGGATTTATTGATTTAATAAGGATGTGATATTGATATGACAGGGCGGATTCTGGTTTGCGGCGGTGCCGGGTATATCGGCAGCAATATGACGGCGATGCTCAAGGCCGAGGGTTTTGAGCCGATCGTCTTCGATAATCTCTCCAAGGGTCACCGGTCGGCAATCGGAGATACCGAATTTATTGAGGGCGACCTGGGCGACTATGATCTGCTGGTGAGAATCCTCAGGGACAAAAAAATCGATGCGGTGATGCACTTTGCGGCGTTTATCGAGGTCGGCGAATCGGTGCAGCAGCCGCTGCGGTATTATCACAATAACGTTAGCAATACGCAGAATCTGCTTTCGGCGATGGCGGCGGCGGGCGTGTCGAAATTCGTTTTCAGCAGTACGGCCGCGGTCTATGGGATGCCGCAGCAGGTGCCGATCACCGAAGACTGCCCGACCGATCCGATCAATCCGTACGGCCGCAGCAAATTGATGGTCGAGCATATATGTCACGACCAGCGCGTTACCGGCAAACTCAACTACGCGGCCCTTCGCTATTTCAATGCCTGCGGGGCGGGTTTTGAGCGCACTCTCGGCGAGGACCACCGGCCGGAATCGCACCTGATCCCGCGGATCATTAAGACCGCGATGGGCCAGCTTCCTGAAGTGAAAATATTCGGGACCGATTATCCGACGTCGGACGGCACGTGCGTTCGCGATTATATTCATATCGAGGATTTGTGCCGGGCGCACCTGTTGACGCTGGCAAAACTCGATCAGCAGCCGGAACTGATCTATAACCTCGGCAACGGCACCGGCTATACGGTCCGCCAGGTGATCGATACCGTCCGAACGGTCAGCGGGAAGGATTTCAAGGTTGTCGAAACCGAGCGGCGCCCGGGCGATGCAGCCGTGCTGACCGCCGACGCGACAAACGCCAAAAAGGAACTCGGCTGGCAGACGAAATACCCGGATTTGGAGACGATTGTCGAAACCGCCTGGAAATGGCATCAAAAATACCCGGACGGTTATCCGGATTAAAATCACTTGCTTTTTTTCGTTTTTGCCAAAAATCGAAAATAAGAACGTTATTCATTTTCGCGGTCGATAATCCGCAAGAAAAGAGGTTTTTATGAGCAACAAAACGAAAGCCATTGAATTTTTAAGCCGATACGGCATGTATCACGGCGATATCGATATCGACCGGACCTGCGGCGTATTTCTGGAAAAGATGGCCAATGGGCTTGCGAATCAACCCTCGAGCCTGGCGATGATCCCGACCTATATCGAGGCCGACAGGGACCTTCCGGTCAACCAAAACGTCATCGTGATCGACGCCGGCGGCACGCACTTTCGCTGTGCGGTCTGCCGGTTTGACGAAAACAATCAGGCGGCGATTGACAATTTTAGCAAGCACGCGATGCCGGGCGTGGCTTCGAAGGTTTCCAAAGACGAATTTTTCAATACAATGGCCGACTATGTTCAGCCGGTCGCGGATCAAAGCAGTGCCATCGGTTTTTGTTTTTCGTATCCCTGTGAAATTTTCCCGGATAAAGACGGCAGGCTCATTTACTTTTCCAAAGAGATCAAGGCCGACGAGGTGATCGGCGAAAAGATCGGCGAGAACCTGCTGGCGGCCCTGAAGGCAAAAGGCACTGCGGGGGGCAAACGTATCGTCATCCTCAACGACACGGTTACGACCCTGCTGGCGGGCAAGGCCGCCGCGACCGATCAGACCTTCGATGCGTATATCGGCTTTATCCTCGGTACCGGTACAAACTGCTGCTATGTCGAGCAGAATCGGAACATTCTCAAAAAGCCCGGTCTTGATCCCGCTAAAAGCCAGGTCATCAATATCGAATCGGGCGGATTCGCCGAGGTCCCTCGCGGACAGATCGATATCGCATTCGATAACACCACCAAGAATCCCGGAAAATACGCCTTCGAGAAAACGGTTTCGGGTGCCTATCTGGGGGCGCTGTGCCTGGCTGTCCTGAAAAAGGCCGCGGCAGACGGTTTATTTCAGACCGATACCGCAACAGCCATTGAACAACGCGATTCGCTCGATACCAAAATCGTCAGCGATTTTCTAACGGATCCGGATAACAATGACCTCGCCGCGCAGCTTGGTGGCGTGTCCGATGACGATAAGCAATGTATTTTCGCCTTACTGGAGAATATGGTGACCCGCGCCGGTAAACTATCAGCCATTAATCTCGCATCGGTCGCGATCAAAACCGAAAAAGGAGCTGATGCCAATAGGCCCATCTGTATCGTGGCCGAGGGCACGACGTTTTATCATCTCAACGGCCTCAAGGCCGCTACAGAAAAATTTCTCGACGAATACCTGACCGGTCAAAAGGGGATCCATTACCGCATTGTCAGCGTGGAGAACGCCACACTCATCGGCGCCGCCATCGCCGGTTTGACGAACTAATATGGATTTTAGCGGATAAAGTTTTCTGCTATGGCGCGGCGTTGAGAAATTCCGATGGCGAAAGGCTCTTGTCTGACCAGCGGACCGACCGAAAGTTCATGTGAACATGTGGTTCAGGCCCGTATGACGTGTATAGGGATGTGTTGGGGCCGATCTGGTCGTCTATGCTATGCTGGAAGTGCGATGTGCCTTGCTGAGCGACCATTGGGAGGATTTGCTGCGAAAATGTGCCTAACAATGGCGATGCACCCCGAAATCGCTGAACGCTGGAAAATCCTTGACCGACAGGGTGGATTTGGGTACAGTTTTGGTTTGCTTTAGACGGATTTTGAAGGGAACCTTATTGTGCAGCAGGCAATTGCCAAAGCGGCGGCATTAATCGAAGCGATGGCGTATATCCGCAGTTTCAGCGGCAAAACCGTGGTTGTCAAGCTCGGCGGAAGCGTCCTTGAGGACATGGACTTGCAGAAGAAGCTGTTGACGGATGTGGCGTTCATGGCAACGGTCGGGATGCGCCCGGTGATTATTCACGGCGGCGGCAAGGCGATTACGGCCGCGATGGAAAAGGCGGGTATCGAGCCGGTTTGGGTCAAGGGCCGCCGGTACACCGATCAGCGGACGCTGACGATCGCCGAACGGACGTTGATCGATCAGGTCAATACGCCGATCTGCGAAACGCTCAAATCGCTGGGGTGCTGCCCGACGGGACTGCATTCATTGAGCAGCAATGTCCTGTTCGCCGAGATGCTGCGGCTGGAGGGTGAAAACGGACGCAAGCTCGATGTCGGGCTGGTCGGTAAGATGAAAGAGGTCAACGGCCACCTGGTCCAGACGCTGTGTTCATCCGGTACGATTCCGGTGATCACACCGATCGCGCAGGACAAAAACGGCCCTAAGCTCAATGTCAATGCCGACAGTGCCGCCGGCATGGTCGCCGCGACACTCAAGGCCGAAAAGCTGGTGATGGTCAGCGATACGCACGGGATTCGACGCAATATCGAAGATCCCGACAGCACGATCTCGAGCCTCAATGAATCGCAAATCAAGGAAATGATCGACGCGTGTATTATTACCGATAAGATGTTCCCCAAAGTCGAGGCGTGCCTGTCGGCTTTGGATGCCGGCGTCAAAAAAGCGCATATTATCGACGGACGGATCCCGCATTCGCTGCTGTTGGAGATCTATACCGACAAGGGCATCGGGACCGAGATAATTCAAAGCTGAAAAATAAAACTTAAAACTGTTGAACCGCAAAGCGGGGCAATTTTTTAAAGGAGTTCGCTGTGACAACTGAAGAGACTATTGCGTTATTCGACAAATATGTTATCGCCAATTACGGACGACTGCCCAAGGTAATCGTCAAGGGAAAAGGTGCATACCTTTACGATGCCGACGGTAATGAAATCCTGGACATGTTCCCGGGCTGGGCGGTCAGCGGCATCGGCCACTGCCACCCGAAAGTCGTCGAGGCCCTGCGCAAACAGGCCGGCGAGCTGATCCATATCGACAATACGTTCTATTCCGAGCCGCAGGGCGTGCTCTCAAAACTGCTCAGCGAACGGGCGTTCGGCGGCAAGAGTTTTTACTGCAACAGCGGTGCCGAAGCCAACGAGGCGGCCCTGAAACTGGCACGGCTGCACACCGCCAGGGACAAGTATAAGTTCATCACCTGCGAAGGCAGCTTTCACGGCCGCACGTTCGCGACGGTGGCCGCGACGGCTCAGCCGAAATATCACGAGGGCTTTTTGCCGCTGTTGCC
This sequence comes from uncultured Pirellulales bacterium, assembly GCA_964517795.1. GTDB lineage: Bacteria > Planctomycetota > Phycisphaerae > Sedimentisphaerales > Anaerobacaceae > CAZFDE01. Next base: position 4,394 of record CAZFDE010000027.1, read on the forward strand.
GGGATTTAAGTATATTCCGTTTAATGATGTCGGGGCATTAGAAAAGACGTTCGATGACGAGGTGGCCGCGGTGATGGTCGAGCCGATCCAGGGCGAAGGCGGGATCAATGTCGCTGACGAGGCATTTTTAATGAAGATCCGCGAGCTCTGCGATGCCAACGGGGCGGTCATGATTCTCGATGAAGTGCAAACCGGTGTCGGCCGGACCGGCAAATGGTTTGCCTATCAGCACTGCGGAATCGAGCCGGATATCATGACCATGGCCAAGGCGCTGGGCGGCGGCGTTGCGATCGGTGCGATTATGGCTAAAGAGGAAATTGCTAATTCGCTGGTCCCCGGCAAGCACGCATCGACTTTCGGCGGCAATGCCTTAGCCTGTGCGGCCGCGGTTGCGGTGATTGAAGCAATCAACGAAGAAAATCTGCTCGAAAATGCCGTAAAGATGGGCGAATATGCGCGGCAGAAGATCGAACAGCTCAAGGACAAGCACTATATCATCGACCATGTGAGAGGGATTGGGCTGATGATCGGCGTGCAGCTCAAAGGCCCGGGCAGTGATATCGTCAATATCTGTCTGGATAAAGGTCTGCGGATCAACTGCACGCAGCAGAGTGTGATCCGGTTCATGCCGCCGATGATCGTTACCGCCGAGCAGATCGACCAAGCCATTGATATCTTCGATGCGGTATTAACGGAGGCCGGACAATGAAACATTTTTTAGCCATCAGCAAATGTACGCCCGAGGAACTGACCGAGCTTCTCGCCGAGAGTATCGAACTAAAAAAAGAATACACATCCGGCGGGCGTAATCTCTGCCTGGCAGGCAAAAGCCTGATTATGCTGTTCGAGAAACCCAGCCTGCGGACGCGGATCAGTTTCGAGGTGGCGATGACGCACCTCGGCGGGCGGGCGATCTATGTCAAGCCCGAAGATATCGGCGGGATCGGCAAGCGCGAGCCGGTCAAGGACATTGCCCGGGTATTGAGCCGTTATGTCGATGGGATTATGGCGCGGACGTTCGAACATGAGACGGTGCTGGAACTGGCGAAATTCTCGACGATCCCGGTGATCAACGCGCTGACGGATTATTCGCATCCGTGTCAGGCGATGGCCGATGTGCTGACGATCCATGAACATTTCGGCAAGGTCGAAGGCATCAAGATTGCATATATCGGTGACGGCAATAATGTCGCGCGGTCGCTGGCGTTCGCCTGCGCGAAACTGGGGATGAAGATGACAATTGCTGCGCCGGGCGGTTACGAACTGGATGAAAGCTCGATGACACGGGCCAACGAAGTCGCCGCCGGTGCGGTGACCCAAACCCACCGGCCGCAGGAGGCGGTCGCCGACGCTGATGTGATCTATACCGATACCTGGGTCAGTATGGGCCAGGAGGATGAGAAGCAAAAACGGCTTAACGACTTTAAGGGCTTTCAGGTCAATGCCGAACTCTTGAAGCAGGCCCCGGCTCACGCGAAAATCATGCATTGTCTGCCGGCCTATCGCGGCTGTGAGATCAGCGACGATGCGATGGAATCACCGAACGCGATCGTCTTCGATCAGAGCGAAAACCGGCTGCACTTTCAGCGGGCATTGCTGAAAAAACTCATGGGCTGAGATCACTATGGAACGCAAAATCCTCGTCGCAACAGGTAATCCCGGAAAACTGCGCGAACTGCGCGAGATGCTTGACGCTAATGCCGAATTTATGTCCCTGTCAGATTTTCCCGATGTGGTCGAAGTGATTGAGGATGGCGAGACGTTTACCGAAAATGCCCGCAAGAAAGCGCTCGGTTACGCCAAACAGACCGGCTTGTGGACCATCGCCGATGATTCCGGTCTGGTGGTCGATGCACTCGACGGCGCACCCGGTGTGCACTCGGCGCGGTTCAGCGGTGAAAAAGACAAAAATCGTGAATTGCTGGACCACAAGAACATGGCCAGGGTGCTCGAATTGATGCAGGATGTGCCCGATGATAAACGCACTGCGCGGTTCGTTTGCCATCTATGCCTGGCCAGTCCCGATGAGGTCCTGATCGAGACCGAAGGGATATTGGAAGGGACGATTACCCGCCGAGAACGCGGCCGCAACGGCTTCGGGTACGATCCGATCGTTTTCGTGGCGGACTTCGATAAAACAGTCGCGGAACTGACCGCCGAGCAAAAAAATTCCATTTCGCATCGCGGCCGGGCGATCGCAAATCTTAAACCTTTACTGGAAAAGCAGTTAGCGTCTTCTTGAAACGGCAGATATCCTTTTCACTTGACAAGCCTGCGGCCGGTCGGTATTTATCCATTTCTAAATTTTTTTCGAAATCGAGCCGATGAGCACTGTAATTCATATAATAATAAGGAAAGAGATTCATAATTCATGGCCAAATCATCGAACAACAAATCGCTGGTGATCGTCGAATCGCCGGCCAAAGCAAAAACCATCAATAAATACTTAGGCAGCAGCTACGAGGTCAAGGCCTCCATGGGGCACATTCGCGATCTGCCGTCAAAGGGCATAAATGTGGATATTGAAAATAACTTCGAGCCCACTTATGCGATCATGCCCGGCAAGAAACGCACGATCACATCGCTCAAGGCGGCCGCTAAAAAATGCGATACGCTCTATCTGGCTACTGACCTCGACCGCGAGGGTGAGGCGATCGCCTGGCATCTGTCGGAAATTCTCGGTATCCCCGAAGATCGGGTCTATCGCGTCGTGTTCAATGCGATCACGCAGTCGGCGATCCAGAATGCCTTTGCCAATCCCGGCAAGATCGATCTGGATAAGGTAATGGCCCAGCAGGCCCGGCGAATCCTCGACCGGATCGTGGGTTACCAGATCTCGCCGCTGTTATGGAAGAAAGTCGCACGGGGTCTCTCGGCCGGGCGCGTGCAGTCGGTCGCGGTCAAGCTGATTGTCGAACGGGAGCAGGAAATTCGCGATTTCAAGCCCGATGAATACTGGCTGATCCCGGCCTGTTTCACCACCGACATGGACCAGGATTACAGCGACGCATGGAAACAATTCATCGCAACCAAAGACGAGAAAGACAAAGGCCCGACACTGGCCAGGCAGCAGCAATGGCTCGCCGCGCGAAACGGTTTTAAGGCCGAGTTGTATCGTGTCGCCGGCAAAAAATTCGAGGCCAAAGATAAGACCGCTGCTCAGCGGGTGTTCGATGCCCTTCGATCGGCATCGTTTCAGGTCGGCGAAATCCAAAAGAAGGAATCGACCTCCCGGCCGCCGGCGCCGTTTATCACCTCGACGCTGCAGCAGGCCGCGGCGAATCAGCTTGGTTTTACCGCCAAGCGGACGATGCGTGTCGCCCAGCAGCTTTACGAAGGGATCGAAGTCGGATCGATGGGTGCGCTGGGCTTGATTACCTATATGCGAACCGACAGCACGCATCTGTCGCCGGAGTCATTGAAAGAGGCACGCCATTATATCGAAACCAATATCGGCAAAGATTATCTGCCCGGCAAGGCGAATCTTTACACCTCGAAGAAAAACGCCCAGCAGGCGCACGAGGCGATCCGCGTGACCGATGTGGACCTTGAACCGCAGCAGATCAAACGCTATTTGTCCGATGAGCAGTTTAAATTATACGATCTGATCTGGCGGCGGTTTGTGGCGTGCCAGATGACGCCGGCCAAGTGGGCGATCACCACAGCCGATATTAACGCCGATACCGCCATCGGCCCGTGCGTCTATCGGGCGACCGGTCGTATCCAGGTCTTTGACGGTTTTGGCCGCATCTGGCCAACCTTTTCTACCCAGCAAAAGCTTCCGGCACTTGAGCCGGGCGGGCCGCTCAAACCGATCGATATTGTCAGCGAACAGCATTTCACCAAACCGCCGGCACGCTATAACGAGGCATCGCTAGTCAAGACGCTCGAAAAAGAGGGAATCGGCCGACCCAGCACCTATGCTTCGATCATCAGCACGATCCAGGACCGCGGCTATGTCGAGCAGATCGACCGGCGATTTCACGCGACGGATCTCGGCGAAGTGGTGACCCGCAAGCTCAATGAATACTTCCCGAAGATCATGGATGTCGCATTCACCCGGGACGTCGAATCCCAGCTCGACCAGATCGAAGAGCAGCACCGGGACTGGCTTGGTGTGCTGAATCAATTTTACGGCCCGTTCAAGGCGCAGCTTGAAACAGCGACCAAAGAAATGAAACACGCCAAGGCCGAAACCCAGCCCAGCGATTACAATTGTCCCGAATGCGGCAAGAAGCTGGAATACCGCTTCGGCAAAAACGGCCGCTTTTTAAGCTGCAGCGGTTACCCGGACTGCAAATTTGCGTCGCCGTGCGACAAGGAAGGGAATATGGTTGCCCCGAAAGTCAGCTCGCATAAATGCCCCACCTGCGGCAAAGCGATGATCGAGCGTCGCGGGCGATTCGGCCCGTTCCTTGGCTGCGAAGATTATCCTAACTGCAAGACCGTTATGAAACTCGATAAAGAGGGCAATGTCCTGCCGCCGAAGCCGCCGCCCGAACCGACCGGTATTCGCTGTTACAAATGCAAGGAAGGCGAACTGGTCATCCGCCAAAGCAAACGCGGGCCGTTTCTGGGGTGTAACCGGTTCCCGAAATGCCGCACGATCGTCAGCAATAAGATGACCGAGAAACTCAAAGCGATGCAGGACGCGGGCCAATGGCCGCCTGAAACCGTCGAAGAGGCCAAGGCCATCCTCGCTGCCGATAAGAAAAAAACGCCGAAGAAGAAAACGAAAAAAGGAAAAAGTTAAAAAAACCCCGTGATGCAAATCGCTTTGCATGCATCAGGGGTTTTGTGAACACGTTACGCTAAGTTCAATATTTAAGAGATCACTTCCGGTATATCGTCATCCGGCTCATCCAAATCGACCGGTTTGTAGTCCGGCTGCTTGGATTTTTCGAGCTCTTCTTCGTAGGCCTTCGAGACACTGTCCTGGATCTTCTTGCGACATTCGGAATTGATCGGATGGGCGATGTCGGCATGAAGTTTCATGCGTCCCTTGGCGTCCTTTTGCACGCGGTTCTCGGACAGCTTGGCGCCGCAGTTATTACAGAATTTGGCACGGAGGTGATTTTTGCCGCCGCATTTTTCGCAATGATCGCTCATTTTTCTCGACGGCATCGCGACGAATACGCCGCCGGTACCCTCGATAATTTTGATGTCACGCACCACAAATTCGTTGTCCATGGTGATCGAGCAAAAAGCCTTTAAGCGGTCATCTTTGTTGCTCACTAACTTGACTCTGACTTCACTGATTTGCATGTTCTACCTCACTGAATTGTTTACCATCTATTGTTGGTTACCAAAACTGTTTTGCAACCGATGCGTTCTGTTAGTTTTTGCTGCCAGTGCATTGCTTCTTCTTTTTGACGTTGATCAAACATGTAAAAGAGCGACGAACCGCTGCCGCTCAGGCACATCGGCCCAAGCCCGGCTGATTCTATATCGTATTTTAATTGAGAAAGTTCATTATGCAAACGAAAAGCTGAATCGCTGAGCATATTTGCGCACATTTTTGTAACCGGGTCGATCGCATTTTTTTTGAGGTGATCCCGTATGTGCCGATGCAGTTTCTGATAGAGGGTTTCATCATGCACATAGTTTTCATAAACCGCTCTTGTGGAAACATTTATATCGGGCACAGTCACCAGCCCGAGAAACTCGAACGGTGTGAGATTTTCGGTGATTTCGCCTTTGCCGGTGCACATTGCGATCGGTCCGGCCAGGAAAAAAGGGACATCACTTCCGAGCGTTTCGGCCATTTGGGCCAATATCGGATAATCCAGTTTCGTATTGAACAGACGGTCGAGGCCGATCAATGTTGCGGCCGCGTCGCTGCTGGCCGAGCCAAGGCCCGAGCCGGCCGGGATGTTTTTTGTGAGCGTGATCTTTAACGTCGGGGTAATCCCTGCTTTTTCACAGACCATTTGGGCAGCGCGCAAAACCAGATTTTCAGGGCCTTCGGGCGCCCAGCAAGGGCCGGTGCAGATCAGTTCAATTCCTTCGGTGTCGATCTGCTCGACATCGATCTGATCGTACCAGGTGATCTTCGCCATGATGGATTCGAGGTTATGAAAGCCGTCTGGGCGTTTGCCGGCGATCAATAAGCTTAGATTCAACTTGGCCGGGGCATGGATCCGCAGACCGTTGGTGATCGGTTTACACTGCGGTTTTTCAGTTATGACAGGCATTTTGATGCGGGATTTAAATCGATGTTATGGTTGTTTTTTTTCATCGGAATATTTTTCAAGATGAATCAAGGGTTTCTGCGCATGCGCCCGTTGATAATAATCCAGGAGGATCACCAGGCAGGCGCCGGCCAGAAAACACAAAACCATCACGAGCACGGCAATGAAATTAAAAGGACCGGTGTCGATAATTTTTCTCAATGGTGTGCTCAGCGCCCCGACAACAAGCCCTAAAAGGACATAGAGTGTTCTGCAGCGGTTTTTCTCGAAAAGCGCAGAGATGATCCTCGAAATGCCGAACGCGCCCAGCGCGGCACCGGCAATAAATACAAGAAAATAACGGATGTGGTCGCCAATATCATGGAGAACATCGATCATAAATTCGTATAAGCCCATAATCAGCAGGATAAATGCACCGGAAATACCGGGCAAGAACATCGCACTGATCGCACAGATACCGCCGAGAAAGACATATCCCAGGCCGGGTGTGGTGATCTCCCGGGGTACAAGGAAATTAAGCCCGATCCCCAATACAAGCCCCAAAAAACAAAATAGGATATTCTTCATACTGTGGTTTTCGATATGGGTGAAAATCGTCCTGGAGGAGGCCAAAATCAGACCGATAAAGAAAGACAAGGTGTAAGAAAAATAGTTTTCAAGAAGGAATTTAATAAGTTTTGAACCGGCTAAAAATGCACAGGCGATCCCCACTCCTAAAACGACCAAAAACCCCAAATCCAGTTTTTTGAAATCCTTCTTCAACTGCTCGGTCTTGCGCGATATGGGGTAGGTAATCAGGTCATACACCAATTTCAACGAGAAACTTTTGACGGCATTGATCAGCCGGGTGTAAATACCGGTAATAAATGCGATCGTACCGCCTGATACGCCGGGTATTATATCGCATATTCCCATCAGAAATCCGCGTAGAAATATCAATATTTTTTCATGCATACGTGGTATTCTAACGATAAATGCAGCTAACAGATAGCTTAAAAATGCGGGTTTTTAAGAGAATTTTCGCCCGTTGAGCGATCATCGCATCTTTTTGGTTGGTTTTTGTCTGGCTCATGGTTATCTTTGAATTTAGAAGCAAGCCTCGATAAGAAGATTGTACAATTTTTTTATTGACATGATTTTTAAAGGAAGCTGATTTTGAATGAGGATCAGAAAAACGAATTATTGAAAGTTGCCAGGGACAATGTTTCGGGCGTGATCCGAAAAGAAAAGGCCCCTGAGGCCCAATCATCGGATCCGCAGCTTAATGCGCATTGCGGCTGTTTTGTGACGCTTAAAAGCGGCGAGCGTCTTCGCGGTTGTATCGGCCAGTTCGAATCGGACCGGCCGCTGGTCGCGTTAATCTCGCAAATGGCGGTGGCCTCGGCGACCGGCGATCCGCGTTTCTTCGGCGATCCAATCACCCCTGAGGAGCTTAACGATCTTGATATCGAGATATCGGTGCTCTCGCCGCTGAAAAAGACCGATGATCCCTTGAGTCTGCGATTGGGTGTCGATGGCATTTATATTAAAAAGGGCTTTTCATCGGGCTGTTTTCTGCCGCAGGTTGCCGATGAGACCGGCTGGAGCAAGGAGGAATTCCTCTCTTTCTGCTGCAGCCATAAGGCCGGCTTGTCGCCGGATGCATGGAAAGACCCGGATACGGAAGTTTATTTGTTCAGTGCCGAAGTTTTCGGTGCGAAATTTAATGAGATCGATTAAATGATGATGCGTTTAGTGATTATACCCTTATGTACTGTAATGCTTTTTTGTATCGGTTGTCAGGAATCGGCCTCGACAGTTAGTCTTGGCGGTTCGGCCCGCAGTGAAACCGACGATTTAACCGGCCTGATCGATTATCTTTACAGCCGTGAGCTGCCGGCCCTGCAAAGCGTGCAGCGATGGTCGAATGAATACGGCCCGGGCCTGAAAATTTCCACCGACCATTACGATGTCTATACGACATGGACCGAGCCGCTGGTGCTGGGCCAGGTGCCCGGATTTGTGGAATCCTGTTACCGCGGCTACAATCGCCAACTGCCCGATCCGATCGAGACCCAGACGCGCATGACGATGTACCTGTTTGAAAATCGCGATCAATGGGCGGCGTTTACGAAAAAATTCACCGGTCCGCAGGCGCCGGTTTACCTGAAGCTGAAAGTCGGTGCATATTATCTCAACGGCGCATGTGTGGCATTCAATGCCGGCCGCGAGCGGACGTTCAGCACCATCGGCCACGAGGGCTGGCACCAGTTCAACAGCCGCCACTTCAGATACCGCCTGCCGAGCTGGCTCGATGAGGGAATTGCGATGCTGTTCGAGACGACGCAATATGAGGACGGCTTTTTCGTATTTGAATCCGGACGCAACCTGCAGCGCCTCGGTTCATTGAAGCGGGCCATTCAGTCCAATCGGATGATCCCGCTGCAAGATCTGATCGCGCTGAATCCCGGCGAACTGTTGACGATCTACGAAGGCGGCAACATGGCCGCGTTTTATGCTCAGGCCTATGCGCTGGTGCGGTTCCTCCGCGAAGACGATTACGGCAAGCGACTGGGCCGGTACCATCGGATGCTGATGGACGGCCTGCAGGGCCGCTGGCCGCTGGGCGAGCGCGAACGAATCATCGCCGCCGACCGCAATATCCCGCTGACGGTCGGATGGAACCGGGCGGTCGGACGCAAACTCTTTGAGGTTTATATCGGCGAGGATATTCGTGCCATCGAACAGGAATATCTGGCGTTTTGCCGAAAGATCACCTATCGTGTGCGATTAAAGTGAATCGGATGACCCAGGCGGCTCAACCATCATTCATTCTCGCCTCAAAATCGCCGCGGCGAAAAGACCTGCTCGAAAAAGCCGGTTACACGTTTTCAATTGTGACATCCAACATCGATGAGTCCGCGGTTTGTGCAGACAGTTTGGACGCAAATCCATACGCCGAAAAACTGGCTTTGCTTAAAGCGATGGATGTGGCCGGGCAATTTCCCGATACGCTGGTCCTCGGAGCCGATACGGTTGCCGAACTGGATGGCGAGATCATCGGCAAGGCGATCGACGAAACCCATGCCGAAGAAATCGTTTGCAAATTGTTTTCGCGGCCGCACAAGGTCATTACCGGTATCGCGATGGTCCGGTTAACAGATGACCTGAAAATCGTCCAAAGCGATACCACAATCGTTTATCCCAGGAAAATGAGCCCGTCACAGGTCGAATCGCACATTCGCAGCGGTACCTGGAAAGATAAGGCCGGGGCCTATGCGATCCAGGAGACCGGCGATGAGTTCGTCGAGCGTATCGACGGCAGCCTGACCAATGTCATGGGCCTGCCGATGGAAAAGGTCGCCGAGTTGCTAAAGAAGATTTCTTAAAATACTTCCGGTATTGTTACCACTTGAAAAAACAACTATAGTGCCGGTAAAACAGGCCGATACCCCGCATCGCGATGATCAGCAGGACCTGGACGACGATATTCACACCGAGATGCATCGCATTGAATCCGAATCCTTCTGTCAGGTCGCCCTGGCGGGTATGTAATTCCGCCACGCAGGCGATCAGCAGGACCAGACAGACCGTCATATAAGCCCACGGGGCTTTTCGCACCGGTCTGATCAGATAGTTAGGCCGCAGCAGCAGAATATCCTCTCCAACAGCAATCGTAAGAATCGCAACCGGGAAAAGACAAAGGCCTGCGATAAATAAAAATTGAGGAATCAGAATCACACTCCACTGAAACTGCAGCAGTTCTGTCGGCTCTCCGCCGCGCAAATTCAGCCAGTACAGGCAAAGGTAAAACGGCAGCAGTACCACGAACAATGCGAAGCTGAACAGCCAAAACGGTTTGAAGATATTGACCAGAAATCCTACGCCTTCACCGAGAAAGATCTCCGGCAGATCGTCCTCGTCCATGGCCGTGTTATAAATCAGGTTCAAATAAAATCCAAACAGCCAGCCCCAGATAACCACAAAAGCGACAAATCCCAGGCAGCAGGCCGAGGACAGAAAAAACTTAAAACAGACCACCGCCAGAACAAAGACCAGCGTCGTGACATTTTGTTTTCGGACAAAGATATTCCAGCTATCGATGAACAGCGCGCGATAAAAGCCCGGCTGCGGCACGCGTGATTCGGGGTGTTCGGGAACCGTCACCGGCCCCATATCCACCTGCGGAAGGATAAATTCCAATCCGCAGTTGAGGCAATGTTCGGGCGTGCCGGCCTTTTCGTCTTCATAGGCCACCAGACAGTGACAGTTCGGGCATCGAATGCGAATCGACATCGGTTAATCGTATTTCATGGTATCGAGAAATGTTTTGAGGTTATTGGCCCATTTCTGCGCTTCCAGCAGATCGACTTTACCTGCTTTGACCAGTTGCACCAGGTGCTTTTCCATGGTGATCATTTTCTCGTCGGATTTATTCTGGGTTTTGGTTTGCATCTGGGAATAGATCTGTTCGGTCTTGCCGATGCGGATCAAATTCGCGGTGGCATAATTGTTAGTGAGGATCTCCATCGCAACCAGTCGGCCGGACTGGTCTTTGGCCGGGATCAGCTTTTGACAGATGATGTACCGCAACCCCAGCGAAAGCTGGTTACGAACCTCGGCCTGGCGCCCCTCGGGAAAATAATCGAGGATCCGTGTGATCGTACCGATCGCATCGCGCGTGTGCAGCGTGGAAAAAACCAGATGCCCGGTCTCGGCGGCCATCAGGGTCATCGAAATGGTTTCCGGGTCCCGCATCTCACCGACAAAGATGATGTCCGGGTCCTCTCGCATCATGGATTTTAGCCCGTGAATAAAGCTGCGGGTATCTTTGCCGAGTTCACGCTGTGAGATGATCGATTTTTTCTGCTGAAAAATATACTCGATCGGGTCTTCCAGTGTGATGATACGACAGGCCCGGCTTTCGCTGATGCGGTCGATCAACGATGCGATCGTCGTGGATTTACCGGCGCCGGTAATGCCGGTCACCAGAACCAGGCCCTGTTTCTTTTCAATGATATCTTCCCAGACATCGTTGGGAAATCCGACCTTTTCGACCTTCGGGATATCCAGGGACAACGCCCGGATCGCGGCACAGATACCATCGTTTTCTTTGAAGATATTGATGCGAAACTGCAGCTCGCCGAGCCGATAGGAGCAGTCCACGCTGTCCTCATCGAGATAACGCTGAAGCGTTTCTTCGTTGAGCAGCGGATAGATCAACTGTTCGGCCATTTGGGGTGTCAGGTGAGGTCCGTCCACGCGCTTCAGATCGCCGTCAATGCGGTAGATGGGCGGCGCCCCGATCTTCAGATGCAGATCGGAGACACGCATCGCGCCCAGTTTTTCAAAGTATTTGAGCATATCCAGCAGACTTTGTTTGTTGCCGGAACTGTGCGGGTAAACCGGGTTCTGATCGCTATAACCTTCAAGCATTGGCGGGTCCTCCTATTTTTTGCCGATCGCCAGCCATTCATTGAGGTTTTTGGCCAGCACTTCGACATCTTTTCGGGTAAGTATATGATCTTTGATGGACGGCGGGATATTCAGGTGATTCAGCGCTTTTTCGACCCGCTGCCAAAGCCGCTCGCGTTTGCTTTGACTTTCGGCCAGATATAATTCGCCGACCAGTTCGCTCAATTTGGTCAACATGATGGTATCCAGGTTTTTGTAATACGCGTTGATGACGCTGTTTTGATATGCTGAACGATCGGCTTTGGACATTGGCAATTCCCTGTTCTTTTTGTTCCGTTTTAACGCAAAAGCCGGTTCGTTGCAATAGCGATGCTGAAATTCTTCGATTTTCGCCGTTTTTACTGGCTTTGGTGGCGGAAATGATTATAATTTGGCAGCGCTGCGTTTTTTGTTGATGAACGTTTTTTCCGTACCTGTAACTGACGTCCATGGGAATACTTATAAATACAATGGTCCATTATAAAAACCATCTTGTCATCGGGGTCATATTGGTGCTGGCCACGGGGATTTTCGGGCTGGATGACTCTGCCGGCGCGTTTTTTCGCGGCCATGACCTGCACATTCGCTGTGATGAGCTGATTCGCGATGACGACCCGGACAGGGCCGGCCTGTGGCGGCTGCGGGGCGATGTTTCGATATCCATCGGGCCCAACCGCTATCAGTGCGAAGATGCGGTGGTCTGGGTGGCTCGCCCGATCGCACAGGTCAAGGGTGTTTCGGCCGGCCAATACAACATTGCTGTGTATCTATCCACCGATTTGCGCGCCGACCGCGGATCCTCGACTCTGGCTGTTGTTCAGGAATTGCAATGGTCAAACCAGGCCGGGCTGTTACATCTGCAGATCACCGGCCAGATCTTTATCACCGCGACCAAACAGACCAACAGTGATATCACCGAAATGGTGTTATACCAACAGGCCCTGAGGGCAAAACAACAGGCGGCCCAACCCCAGCCGATCGCCATCCAGGACGCGGCTGAAGTCCCTCGGCCCAAAACGATACCCGGACCGGATGATCCCGCTTTGCAAGCTCCGACGATCGAGGATGAATCGGTTATTGCACCACCCGAGCCGATCAGTCCTGTCGAACAGATTGCACTGGATACAGTGCAGCAGCCGGCCGTGAGCTATCCGGTTAATCTCAACAGCGCCTCTCAGCAACCGCTGGAAATTGAATCCACCAAATTGGCCGATGGATCCCATGTCGCCGTGGTGCGGGGTCGTATTTATGTCTGGCAGAAACTCGATGAAAAAGGCGGACTGCTGGAATTGTTGGCGGACAACGCGGTGGTGTTCTACCAGAGCGGCTCAAAGCCGTTTACCGAAACCGCCGCCGAAGGCGATGTTCCCGGATCAGGCCGGATCGACAGTATCTACCTGCAGGGCGACGTGGAGATTATCGAGGGTATTCGCAGTATTCGCGCTGACGAGGTCTTCTACAATTTTCGGCAAAACAAGGCGATTGCCGTTGATGCCGAACTGAAAACATTCGACACCGAACGTAACATTCCGGTCTATATTCGGGCCGCGCGGTTAAAACAGGTTTGCGAACATCAGTTCACCGGTGAGGATATCACCTTGACGACCAGCGAATTTCACGAACCGCAGTTATCCTTCAAGGCCTCGAAGATCATACTGACCGACCGCAGTCGGATCGACGAGGCGGTCGAAAAAATGGGGGACAGCCGCTTCGAGGCCCGGATGGAAAATGCCCGGTTTCTGTATTATGATAAGCAACTGCTGCAGTTTGACGAAATGAGCACGAACCTGGCACGGCCGGATGTGCCGATCGAAAGTGTGAATGCCGGATATGACAGCAGTTACGGCCCGTCCGTCGAGAGCCGTTGGAATCTCGCGCGTGTGCTGGGATTGCGCGAAGTACCCGGTACCGAAGGCGTACTGATGGCCGACTATTACGGGGACCGCGGCGGTGGCGGCGGAGCCGAGGTCCAATACACTCGCCAAAGCTATTTCGGCAACCTGCTGGGCTACGCAATACACGATCACGGCGAGGATGATTTAGGGCGCATCCCCAGCCGTGAGAATATCGATCCGCCGCGAAAGCTTCGCGGATGCTTCCAGTTTCAGCATCGCCATTTTCTCGAAGATAACTGGCAGGTGACCACGGAAACCAGTTATCTGTCCGATGAAACATTTCTCGAAGAATATTACCGCGGCGAATTCAATACCGAAAAGGAGCAGGAAACGCTGGTGCACTTCAAGCGGATTACGGATAATCAGGGCATTTCAATCCTCGGCAAGGGCCGCATCAATTATTTTGCCGACAAGCTCGAAGAAACACCCAGCGTCGAATATCATCTCACCGGCCAGAGTCTCTGGGATGACACCCTGACCTTTTACAGCGATACCCAGGTCAGCCGTTTTCGCCAGCAGATCGGCGACGATCATGCCACCGTCATTGACGAGGACAATTTTACGTTCGCTTTCCAGCGGTCCGAACTGGATATGCCGCTGCGTCTGGGCGTTCTTCGACTGGTGCCCTATATTGCCGGGACGTTCGGGTATGACGACCGCAGCGGTTTCAGGCGCAGTCTGGTAAACGGCAGCAATACCGGCACGTTCGGCCAGGACAGCGTCTGGATCGGCGAGGTCGGGATGCGGGCCGGCACGCAGTTCTGGAAAGTTTATCCGGATGTAAGATCCGAGATTTGGGATCTGAACCGATTGCGGCACGTGATCGAACCGGAAATCACCGCCGTGGCATTCGATCAGAGCACCGATGTTTTCGAACAGCGAAACATCCTTAACGTCGGTCTGATGCAGCGGTTACAAACCAAACGAGGCCCGCAGCAAGACCAGAAAACGGTGGACTGGATGACGCTGGAGCTGGATTTGACATGGGTTAACGACAGTGCGGGCGCCGATGCCGGGCCGGACCGGTTTATCTGGAATCAGCCGTTTGTGCCGATGCGGGTCTATTCGGCGCCGGAAATTTTCAATGGCGACCTGACCAATACATCTCTGCACCGGGTCGAAGAATTCGGCCCCCGGCGAAATAATTTTACCGCCGATTACCTCTGGCGTTTGAGCGATACCTCGGCGGTGTTGGCCGATACCTATTATGATCTGCAAAGTGGGGTTATACAACAAGTTAACGCCGGTTACACCCGTCTGCGATGGCCGAATCTGAGCTACTATTTCGGCAATCGGTACCTGCGGCGAACCAGCATTTTGAACGAAAAAGGTTCGAACGCGTTCATTTTTTCGGCGACATACAAGCTCGATCCGCGTTATACTGTTGTTTTCTCTCAGGCGTTCGATTTTGATTACGGGGTCAATTTAAGTAGTGAAATTTCCCTGATAAGACGGTATCATAGATTATTTTATGCCTTTACCGCCAGCGTGGACCGGTCCTTGGATCGCCAGGCGATCATGATCAGCATCTGGCCGCAGGGCGTCGGCGAACTGGCGCTGGGGCAAAGGCGGTTTATGGATTTGGGTGGTTCAGCAGGTTTTTAACGGAAATGAACTTCTGCTGAAGAAAATAATATAAAGTAATGAAGTTTTAAGGAGACATGTATGGCATTAGTGAACACGAAGAAGATGTTTGAAATGGCGTATAAAAACGGGTACGCCGTCGGTGCTTTTAATGTGAATAATATGGAGATCACGCAGGGCATCATTACGGCGATCGCCGAGGAAAAGGCCCCGCTGATCCTGCAGATATCCCGCGGCGCCCGCAAGTATGCCAGTATGAGTTATCTCAAGGCGATCATCGATGTCGCGGTAGCGGAAAATCCGGACATCCCGATCGCAATGAACCTGGATCATGGCGATACCGTCGAGATCTGCAAGCAGTGTGTCGATGACGGCTTTACCTCGGTAATGATCGACGCCTCCGGCAAGCCGCTTGAAGAAAATATTCGGATGACCAAAGAGGTCGTCGAATATGCTCATGATCACGGTGTCGTGGTCGAGGCCGAACTGGGTCAACTCGGCGGGATCGAGGAAGATATCGTCGGCGTATCAGAAGATGATGTCAGCAAACACCTGACCGATCCGGATGAGGTGGTTGAATTTGTCGAAAAGAGCGGTGTGGATTCGCTGGCGGTGGCCTGCGGTACCAGTCATGGCGCTTACAAATTCAAGACCGAGCCGAAGATCGCTTTCGACGTGATCCAGGAAATTTCGGAAAAGCTGCCGGGTTTCCCGCTGGTGATGCACGGCTCCAGCAGTGTTCTGAAGGAATTCGTCGATCTGATTAACAAGTACGGCGGGGCAATGCCCAATGCGATGGGTGTTCCCGAAGACGCGATCAGTAAGGCTGCCAAGATGGCGATCTGCAAAGTGAATATCGATACGGACCTGCGGCTGGCGTTGACGGCCAAGATTCGCGAAGTCTTCGCCGAAAAACCCGGTGAATTCGATCCGCGTAAGTATTTGGGTCCGGGCCGCGAAGCCATCGTCGGGCTGGTTAAACATAAACTGCATGTGCTGGGCTGTGCCGGCAAAGCCGCCGAGTGCATGTAATTATATAAAAAAGTTTACGGATGTAAGGGGCCGTGTGCCCCTTATGTCCTGTTTTGAAGAAAAATGGTGGTTAGGTATTTATGCGTTATCATTCGTTGATCATTAACATACTCATTGTTTTTGCGTTGCTTACAAATATCTCTGTCGGGATGGGCGAACCGGCCAAAGTCACCGAGCAGCCTCAAACCGCTGATCTAAATACGGTCGTATCTGACCTTCAGAGTACATGCAGCGCGATCTATCAAGGCCATTTCGATCAGGCAGAACAGCAGATTCACCAGTTTACCAAAGAACATCCGGATGCCAATACTCTGGCCGCACCCCTTAAACGCATCATCGATGAATATCGGGCGATTGAACAACATCGGCAGCAACTAAAACTGCAAGCGTACCAGGAGCAGATCGAAAAACTGGATAAGATGCAAAAGGGCATCGACAGTAACGATGTCAACGATCTGAACGATCCGAATTTAACGGGGGCCAAAGATGTAAACGAGATCAAGGAGATCGTCCGTTATACCAAAGTGCTCTCGGTGATCGCAAAGGCCGTCGAATATGCCGAACCGGAGCAGAAAAAGACATTGTTTGACAATCCCTATGTCAAGGAAACGATCCAGGGCTGTATCGATCAGGCCAGCCGGTACGAGGCCGAAGGCAACTGGATGGACGCCTACCTGGTTAGCTATAGCTGGCTGCAGGTCATCGATAAGGACAATAAGGCGTATCAGGATTATGCCGAGGAGCTTTTGGATAAGGCCGCGATCGTCGCTTCGTTTCAGGATAGTCCCTGTGAAACCCGCCAGCAGCGGTACGAAGGCGTTTCCTCGCGGATCTTTGAACGGGCGGTCAAAGTACTCAATTTCAATTATGTGGAGGTTCTGGATTATCGCCAGATGTTCATCAAGTCGATCGAACGCTGCAAACTGCTGGCCGAGGTGGTGGCCCGCTCGTATGACCAGATTACCGAGGATGCTTCCAGCGACGAAGAAGCGATATCCCAACTGAAAAAACCTACTGAAAACCAGATTGCGGCATGGACTGTCGGCCTGGCGGCCCTGCAATCGGAAGCGGACACGCCGCTGGGAATCAGCAGCGACAAGTTCATTGATCTGTACAAGAAGGTCCTGGAGTTGAATAAAGTAACGATCGAATTGCCGCCCAAGGTGCTGATCGCTCAATTTTCCGAAGCGGCACTGCTCTCACTCGATCCTTATACCCAAATCGTCTGGCCCAAACAGGTCGAGGATTTCGAAAAGCTGATGATGAACGAATTTACCGGCATCGGGGTTGAAATTTCCAAGCAAAAAGGTCTGTTGACCGTCGCCAGTTTACTCTTGGGTACGCCGGCCTATCGATCCGGGCTGGACGCCGGTGATATCATCGAAAAGGTCGATGGCGAAGAAACGAAGGACATGTCACTGACCTGTGCGGTCAAGCGGATCACCGGACCCAAAGGCACCGAGGTTCGGTTGACCGTTCGCCATCCCGGGCAGGTCGAAACCGAAGATATCGTGATCACGCGCGACAAGATCACCGTCCCGACGATCCGCGGCTGGCTGCGCAGTGAAAAGGGCCAGTGGATGCATATGGTCGATGAGTCGGCCGGAATCGGTTATGTCCGAATTTCGAACTTTTCCGAGCGAACGACCGAGGACTTCAAACAGGTACTGGATCGGCTCGAAGCCGCGGGTATGAAAGGCCTGATCCTTGATCTTCGCTATAACACCGGCGGGTTGCTGCCGGTGGCGGTGGATATTACGGATATGTTCGTCAGCGAGGGACGGATCGTAACCACTCAGCCGCGATTCGGGATCCCGACCTACGAACAAGCCAAAAAATCGACAACCCGAGCGGATTATCCGCTGGTGGTCTTGATCAACGCCGGTTCGGCCAGTGCCTCGGAAATCGTGGCCGGCGCATTGGCGGACAAGACCCACGAACGGGCGACCCTGGTCGGAAAACGCACGCACGGCAAAGGCAGCGTCCAGGGCATCACCAATTATACCGGTGACGGATCGCAGCTTAAATATACGATGGCCTATTATCTGCTGCCGTCCGGCCAACGGGTCAAGAGCCAGTCCGACGTGAAAAAGAACGACCGGGAAGACTGGGGGGTCGCTCCGGATGTTCAGGTCGAGCTTCGCACAAACGAAATTCGCAAATTAATCGATATTCAGCGTGACAATGACGTCTTGGCCCGGGCCGACCATGAAGCAAACGGCGAGGCGTTGAAAAAACATACCATTGACGAGACCATCAACGCCGATCCGCAATTGAAAACCGCTATCCTGGTAATGAAAACCAAACTGTTTGAGCAGGAACTTGGTCAGGCAAAATAATTGAAACTCCAAACACAGGGAATCCAAAGTGACCGATCAGCCGGATATCAGCAAATTCGAACAGCAGCGTAAAGAGAAACTCCAGAAGATTCGTGAACTGGGCGTCGATCCCTATGGCGGGCGTTTCGATGATGCGCAGTTCGCCGAGAATATCAAGGCCGCCTTTAAGGAAGACGATGACAATCAGCGGGGCCGCTGTGCGGGGCGGATTGTGCTGCTGCGGGATATCGGCAAGCTGATCTTTTTGACGCTGCGGGATTCATCGGGCACAATTCAGGCGGGCCTGAGCAAAAAGCTGCTCGATGCTCAGTGGCCGCTGGTTAAACTGCTGGAACTGGGTGATTTGATCGGGGTCGAAGGACCTCTCGGCAAGACCAAGACCGGCGAGATCACGATCTGGGCCGAACAGGTTACCCTGCTGGGCAAATCGCTGCATCAACCCCCGGAGAAATTTCACGGTCTCAGCGATGTGGACCTGCGATACCGCCAGCGATATGTCGATCTATGGGCGAATCCGGAAGTGATGGAGCGGTTCAAAAAACGCAGTGCGATCGTTTCCGATATGCGCCATTTTCTAACGGATAAAGGGTTTCTGGAAGTCGAAACACCGATGATGCAAACCATCGCCGGCGGTGCGGCCGCACGGCCCTTTATCACACACCACAACACGCTGGACATGGACCTTTATCTGCGGATCGCGCCGGAATTATTTCTTAAGCGGCTATTAGTCGGCGGTATGGAAAAAGTCTTTGAGATCAACCGCAATTTCCGAAACGAAGGCCTCAGTCGTCAGCACAATCCGGAATTTACGATGATGGAGATCTATCAGGCGTATGCCGATTATCATGTGATGATGGACCTGACCGAGGAGTTGATTTGCAGTCTGGTTGCGACATACTGCGAAGGTCAAGAGGTTCAGTACGAGCACAAGACGATCGATTTCTCGCGGCCGTGGCGGCGGGCTCGCTACGCGGATTTGCTCAAGGAACATAGCGGTTGTGATATCCACGATATCGATGCCCTGCGCAAAAAAGCTAAAGAACTGCAGATCGATCCGACCGGCATGGACGATCTGGTCGTCGTGAACGAAGTGTTCGAAGAGACGGTCGAGATGCACCTGGTCAGCCCGACATTTGTGATCGATTATCCGGCGCCGCTGTGTCCCTTAACCAAACAAAGCAAAGAAAATCCCGAATACGCCGAACGATTCGAATTGTTTATCGCAAAAATGGAAGTCGCCAACGCCTATACGGAACTCAATGATCCGGCCGTGCAGGAAGAGAATTTCCGAATCCAGCTCAAGGGTCAGGAAGAATCGATGGCGACGATGGATACGGATTTCATCACCGCGCTCAAGTACGGGATGCCGCCGGCCGGCGGGCTGGGTATCGGCATTGATCGACTGATCATGATCCTGACCGGAGCGGCCAGTATTCGCGATGTGATTCTTTTTCCACTACTTAAACCCATATAAGAATCGTACTTCGGTTTCGGTTGCGCGGCGCGTATGGGTTTCGGTAAACGGTTTCGGCTTTCGGGTTGCATTTGTGCGGTGTGTTTCGGTTACGGTGAACGGTAAATGTTATGATGAACGAGAAGAAGCCTATAAGAAGTTTTACTGATTTGGAAGTTTATCAAAACAGCTATCAGGCGATGCTTGATATCTTTCAATACATTATACCCAAACTTCCTGCTGAGGAAAAATTTGACTTAACAGATCAGTTAAGACGCTCAGCTAAAGCTATTCCTCGATTGATCTCTGAAGGTTATGCTAAAAAGCATCAGAAAAAAGGCTTTCAAAAATATATCGATGAAGCGATGGCCGAATCTAACGAGACCATTGTTTCATTGTCCCAAGCCAAGGACTTGTATTCAGCAATGGTTGATATTGAATTATGTGCACGCTTGATCGATATGTATGATAAAATCAGCAGACAATGTTATAAGCTGGCGATTGCCTGGGATGATTTCGATGAGCGTAAGTCAAAACCGAAACCTTCAGACGACAACGATACGCGCCGCGCAACCGTAAACCGTATACCGAGAGTTCAAAAATGTTAACACTATTCCTATGGCTGCGTTATCTTCGCAAAAAGAAGATTGTGCTATTGAGTATCGCCGCCGTTGCCTTATCAGTGGCGCTTTTGATCGTGGTCAACAGCCTGTTCACCGGTTTCATCAATAAGCTCAAAACGACCGATCCCTATGGTGGTGGAGATTTAGGGCTTCACTTGCCTGAGCCTGTTGCCTATGCACCGCTGGTTAAGCATTTATCCCAATTGGAAGAAGTTCGATATGCCACCCCTTACTTGACTCACGCAGCGCTGATTCGGTTAGCATCCGGTGACGTCCGCCAAACGGCTGTCGAAGGGATTGACGTATCGACTTTTGAAGGTGACCGAACACTGAGAGAAAATTTATTGCTTCGAAAAGATAGTAATCAGCCTGTGGATTTTTCGGTTGGGACAGAAGAAAAATCCGGCGGTTGGATTGGGATTAATATTCTGGCCGAACCCAATGAAAAGACAGACCTGTATGATTTTGACGAAATCAAAAAAATGGCCGGTCAACAGGTGTTATTGATCACAACCGCCGAACAAAAACCTGAAAATACTCAACAGCAGCGAACAAGCAAATTCAAACGTAAGGTCTATCCGTTCAAAATCAGCGATATTTACCACAGCGGCGTGTATATGAAGGACGAAACGGTTTATCTGCCGTATGATGTACTTTACAAAATAGTTTACGGTAAATCATCCGATCCATCATTGGCATCCAGGATTCATGTTTATTTCAAACCAAATGCCAATTCACAGCGGGCGCGGACTCATGTGCTACGCCAATGGGGAAGTTACGCCAAAGATATTCTTGCTCTAGATAAACGAGCAATCAATAATACCGGTGTCTCAACACGCCAAATGATGAAGGTTTGGATGTATGAGGAAATTTATAAGCAGATGAATATCTCGATGATGATTTTCAGTGTGATTTGCTCGGTGACGATCCTGCTGGTGTTCTGTATCTTTTATATGATCGTCGAGACGCGGCTCAAAGACATCGCAATCATCAAAAGCTGCGGGGCATCCAGTTTCAGTGCGGCCAATATCTTCCTGGGATTCGGCGGATGCGTTGGGCTGGCCGGCTCAGTACTGGGAATCGGCCTGGGCTATCTGATCATGACCCATATTAACACGATCGAGAACTGGATCCGGATCGTCTTTGGACTGAAGATCTGGCGAAGCAGTGTCTATATCTTTGAGAATATACCTGACACCGTCAACTGGTCAGCGGTTACGCCGATTGTGATCGCGGCCGTCGCGGGCTGCCTTATCGGGGCCCTGATCCCGGCAGTCATTGCCGCCCGCAGCAAACCCGTTGAGATATTGAGGTATGAATAGAATGTTAGCTCTATCGCAAACGAATAAAATGGCGATTATCATGAACGGTTTCGTTTTACGGTCGCGCAGCGCGTATCGGTTGCGGTTTACCTTTGCGGGATTGCCATTCTTTTATTGAATGTGTTTCGATTACAGTGTACGGTGAATTATGATGAACGATAAAACAAACAGAAAATATGACAAGTTAGCAATCCCCCAAAACGGTCTCAATCCACTCAGATCAGATTCAAAACCGAAATACGAAAACGATGCGCGCCGCGAAACCGAATACCGAGAAACGAGTTTTTAACAATGTATAAATTCATCCTGGCCATCCGGTATTTATTGAAGCGAAAGGTCAGCTCCTTCGCGGTGCTGGCGGTGGCGCTGAGCGTCTTCGTGGTGCTGGTGGTCATTACCGTGCTTTCGGGTCTGGTACGCGATTTCAAGGACAAGATGTACGGCTTTACCGGCGATTGTGTGGTCTCCAGCCGCTCGATGGTCGGTTTTCCATATTATGAAGAGTTTATGGAGAAACTGCAGGGGCAAGAGATCATCGAAGCCGTTTCACCGGTGATTGAAACGTACGCCATTGTTTTTGCCGGCGAAGGTAATTACCAAAATGACGGCGTGATCCGCCTGATCGGGATCGATCCGCAAAGTTACGGCCGGGTGACGGAATTCAACCAATGGCTCTGGTTCAATAAAGATACGCCCCAAAGCGCCTTTGTCTGTGATTACGATCCAAATCTGACCGGCTGTGTGCCGGGCGTCCATATTATGTTCCATCGGGACGAACGCGGCCAATACCCCCAGCACGAAAACGCATTTCGCATGGCCTTCGATGTCGGCTGTGTACCGCTGACGCCCAAAGGGGCACTCGCCAGGGCCGGTGCCGGCGAAATTAACACCAAGACGTTTTACTACAGCGATATCGCCAAAACGGGTATCGCCCGCGTCGATGGCAATATCCTGTTTGTACCGTTCGAAGATGCGCAGGCCCTGTGCGGCATGAATATCGGCGCCAAACGCACCAATCTTTTATATATCAAATTCAAAGAGGGGGTGTCCGTATCAACCGGCACGAAAAAAGTCAAAGCGATGTGGAAGACATTCACAGCCGGGTACGTTGATGATTCCCAGGCGTTTTTGCTGGCCAATGTCCGTGTGCAGGACTGGAAAAATTACAGCCGTATTTTTATCGCCGCTGTCGAGACCGAGCAGACGATTATGAGCGTGGTTTTCGGCCTGATCGGGGTCATCACCGTCTTTATCGTCTTCGTGATCTTCTATATGATTGTCTGCCATAAGAGCAAAGACATCGGCATCCTTAAAAGTATTGGCGTTTCGCGCGGCGGGATCTTTTCGGTGTTTTTGCTGTTTGCCTTTTTCATCGCGGCCATCGGCTCGGTGATCGGGGCGATCGGCGGCTGGCAATTCCTGGTCCATATCAACCAGCTCGAAAGCTGGCTCTATGAACATTTTAAGTTTCAGTTGTGGAACCGCGCGTTTTACGCGATTGACGAAATCCCCAATACAATTTCACCAGAGGTTCTGATCGGCACCCTGTCCGCGGCCGTGCTGGTATGCCTGATCGGGGCGTTGGTCCCCAGTTGGCAGGCCGGCCGATTCGAACCGGTAGAAACATTGAGAGTGGCACAAATATGAGCGAAACGAAAACATTGCTGCAGGCAAACGGATTATTCAAATCCTATACACTCGGAGCGGCCCGCGTTGAGGTCCTCAAGGGAGTGGATTTCAAGGTCAATGAAGGCGAATTCGCCGCAATCATCGGGGCCTCCGGCAGCGGCAAAAGTACGCTGCTGCACCTGCTGGGCGGACTGGATACCCCCGAAAAAGGAACGGTCCGGTTCGACGGGGAAAATCTAAAAACATATAATTCGGGAAAATTGAACCGTTATCGAAACCGGAAAGTCGGTTTCGTTTTTCAGTTTTACCACCTGCTGGACGAACTGAATATTTTGGAAAATGTAACGCTGCCCGCCATGGCCCAAACGAGCGTTTTGGGTTGGTATCCGCGGCGAAAAAAGGCCGCCGAACGCGCCAAAATGCTGTTAGAGCGGTTCGGATTGGCCCACCGGCTCAGCCATAAGCCCTACCAGCTTTCCGGCGGGGAACGCCAGCGGACTGCTATCGCCCGGGCCTTAATGAATGAACCGCAGCTTCTTTTGGCCGATGAACCGACCGGAAACCTTGACTCGAAGACAGGAAATGGTATCTTAGAGGTCTTTGAACAGTTAAATCGGGTCGGCCAGACCATTGTCATGGTTACGCACGACCGCCGGATAGCCGAACGGGCGAGCCGGATCGTGACATTGGCGGACGGCCGGATTGGTTAAAAATTCCTGAAAGAGGTAAACGTATGAAAATCTGGCTTGGCGACAAATTAGTCGAACAGCAGGAGGCGACGGTTTCGGTTTTTGATCACGGTCTGCTCTACGGCGACGGTGTCTTTGAGGGGATCCGTGTTTACAACGAAAAAATCTTTGAGTTCGATGCCCATATCGACCGGCTCTACGAGTCGGCCCGGATCATCCGGCTGGATATTCCCATGGGCCGCGATGAGCTGATGAAGGCGACGGAAAAAACCGTCCGGGCCAACAATGTCATTGACGGTTATATCCGACTGATCGTCACGCGCGGCGACGGAAACCTGGGGCTGAACCCCTTTGTTTGCACGGACCCGAAAATCATTATCATCGCCGACAATATCCAGCTTTATCCCGAGGAACTCTACGAAACCGGAATGCGGATTATCAGCGCCACGACGATGCGGAATCACCCCCTGTCGGTTCCGCCGCAGGCAAAGAGCCTCAATTATCTCAATAACATTCTCGCCAAGATCGAAGCGCTCGACAACGACGTTCCCGAGGCGATCATGTACAATCATATGGGATTTGTTGCCGAGGCGACCGGCGACAATGTCTTTACCATCAAAAAAGATGTCATCTGCACCCCGCCGATCTCGGCCGGGGGATTGGGCGGCATTACCCGTGATGTGGTTATCCGGTTAGCGCGGCGCGAAAAGATCGAGGTCATCGAGGCGAATCTGACGCGGGCCGATTTATATATCGCCGACGAATTGTTCCTGACCGGCACGGCTGCCGAGGTCATCGGGATCGTTGAGATTGACGGCCGACAGATCGGCGACGGCAAGCCCGGTCGATATACCAAAATGCTGCGTGAAAAATTCTTCGCTTATGCACACGGAAAGGAGAAATAGTATTCATTGCCGACAGACGGCGGATGAGGCTATTATCGAATGAAACCGGTACCGGGCATGGATATTAGAGAGGCATTAGCGCATGTCGAACCGCAATTAAAGCAGGTCGAATCGGTGATCGCCGATCAACTAAAAGACGCCCACCCCTCGATCCGGCCGGTTTTGGATGCATTCCGATTCAGCGGCAAAATGATTCGGCCGGCCTTGGTACTGCTGTCGGGCCTGTGCTGCGGCAAGATCAGCGACGCCCATATTCGCACGGCCGCCGTCTTGGAGATGATCCATTCGGCCACGCTGCTGCATGACGATGTGATCGATCAGGGCCAGCAGCGTCGCCGCAGCCAAACCGTCAATGCCCTGCACGGCAATGAAGCGGCTGTCCTGCTGGGCGACTGGCTGCTCAGTCATGTGTTTCGAATGTGCCCCGATCTCGACGGTCGGGTGGTCCCCCGGATCGCGCAAATGACGTGCCGCGTCTGTGAAGGCGAACTGCGGCAGATCATTCAGCGCGGCAACTGGCAGCTCGATCAGCAGCAATACTTCGAGATCATCCACCAGAAAAGCGCTGCGCTGTTCGCAACCTGCTGCTGGAGCGGGGCGATCCTGGCCGGAGCCGAAGAGAAAATTGCGGAGATCTTCGAGCAGTACGGCCTGTCACTGGGAATCGCCTTTCAGATCACCGATGATGTGCTCGACATCAACGGCGATCCGGCCCAGACCGGAAAGTTGGCCTGCCGCGATATCCTGCAAGGTGAATTGACCTTGCCCTTGATCCATTATCTCTCGTATCTGGATACCGCCGAACGGCAACCGTTCATTGACCAATTGAAGCAGGGCCGCTTGAGCAGCCGACAGTTAAAACACCAGTTACAGCAGACATCGAGTCTGTCTTTTGCCATTACGAAAGCCGGCGATTTTGCCAATGAGGCGATCGAACGGCTATCCGGATTGAACGGGCAATTCCAACCGCGTGCCATCGAGGCGTTGAAAATCGCCGCACGGTTTTCCGTCGAACGCCTTCATTGAAAGACACAGCGCATAAAAAAACGCCCCGTCCCGAACGGACAGGGCGTTGACGTTTGTAAAGAACGTGCTTAGAACTCCATCGACAGGCTGAGACCGGCATACAGCTCATCTGAAGTATTGACACTGTCTTCGAAGGACGATTGATAATACAGCGCTGGTGTCAACGTTGCTTCGCCCAGCGGCATTTGGGTGGTGATACCAAATGTGGCATGCGACCAGTCGTGCTTGGCGTCCGCAGCCGCAAAACCGTCATTATACACCAGATCGGCACTGAGCGTGAAGACCTGCTCGGGAATGTCCGGGGTCAGGTTTTGGACTACCATATCGTGACTGACGCCAATAATATGAATCCAACCCGCCGCTTCGCCGGTAATCACCCCATTGGTCCCGGTATTCGATGTTTCTTCACGCTGATGGGCCGGCATGATATAGGCAACATAATAATGCGGCACGATCTTATTCATCGGACACATATTCGGCCATGCCGCGCCTACACCAAATTCCATCCCATCTTCCGCTTTGCTGGGGCGATCAATAAAATCATAATAAATATACTGGAACATCATATCCATCTGGCATTTGTCCCCTTCGTTCACCGTGGTGTCATACATCAGGATATAATTGTATTCGGTCTTGTCCACCGTGCTGACCGAACCGCCGCCTTTGCTGGAAGCGGCATACGACATCCAGATCTTTGCGGTCAAACCGCTGCCTAAATCGACTGCAACACTCGGCTGCCACGCAGCCTTGTCATCCAGGATGTCATAGCCGTACCAGATGTACTTGCTGACCCACGACAGGTCCACAGTGACGCCCATGTCATCGGTCATTGCCATGCCTTCATCCTGGGCGACAAGCTGCATCGAAAAGCCCAGCACAAAGACAACCATCAGAATCATTCCTCTTTTTTTCATTTTCTGTCTCCTTAAAAACGCTTTCCCAATTCCTATTGACCGTTTATATTAAAGAGCTGACTTTCGCATTTCCCAATCGATTGTTTAATCATCGTTTAAATTAAGGGTGGCACATCAAAAAATCAATAAAAAATCAATTAAAAAACCGTGTTTTTTAATTTTTTTAAACATACGAAAGGCTCTAATATGACAGCCCGATCAACGACAATTATTCTTCCGGTGCCAGATAAAATTACCGGATATTAGTCAAAGACAATAAACTGTCTGAATTTCCTTAAGTTGGGAGATTACAGATGGTTATATGTATGTTTGCCAAAAGGGAAGAAATAATTGTCGCTGAAGGGAAATTAAACTTGACGTTGGACACCACTCTCCAAAGACGGAACATATCCAGGGTAAGGACACCCGAGTCTGCCCTTTATTTCCTGAGATAGAACTCTATCTAATGGAAGCGTTTGAACAAGCCGAGCCGGGCCAGAAAAAAGTAATTACCATGGATCTGAGCATCTCCAGCAACTTGCGTACCCAAGCTCATCGAATTATAAAACGTGCCGGTCTTACGCCATGGGGCAAAACATTTCAGAATCTCAGGTCAAGTAGAGAAACTGAATTGGTTGAAGATTTTCCAATTCATGTTGTTACAGAGTGGCTTGGGAACAGCCCGGATGTTGCGCGAAAACATTATCTTCAGACACATGAAGAACACTTCAAAAGAGCGGTGGGCGCTGGTGGCCTGAATATGGGCCTAACGACAGCCGCAAGGTCTCGTATAGAGTCACCTAACGAAAATTCAGAAAACCCTGAATCGCAGCTAATCGCTTGTGGTGCCACATCTTGCGACGCGACACCACATAGTACTAATTCGGATATTTTCTATCCAGTACCCCCAAGGGGAGTCGAACCCCTGCTTCCGGGATGAGAACCCGACGTCCTGGGCCACTAGACGATGGGGGCCAGTTTAGTAATTAGTGACTAGTGAGTAGTGAATAGCAGTTTAGCCTCGTTCATTTAGTTTTTTAATGAGGTTCATGGTCATGCGGCTGATCTGGTCGAGTTCTTCCATCAATTCCTGAGCGGTATCTTTTTTCAGATAATCCAGTCTTGCTGCAATAGTAAGCTGGGTAATAACTTCAGCACAGCTTCCCAGCGATACAAACAAAAACTGCTTATATTCGCTGTTATGAAAGCGGCCAAAACCTTCCGCGATATTGGATGGGATCGAAACCGCTGCTTTCCTTATCTGTGCCGTCAGGCCGTATCTTTCATCGTTTGGAAAGGATTTGGTTGCAGCATAAATCTTTTCAACCAAATCGACGCTTCTGTTCCATATTTCCAGGTCGCGAAAGCTTTGGATTTTTGTTCTATTTGCCATTTACCGCTTACGATTCACTATTCACTTTTCACAAATCACTATTCAGTGCCCGCCGGGCACTGAATAGCGGCGGATGGATTCGAACCATCGACCCTGGGCTTATGAATCCCATGCTCTAACCAACTGAGCTACGCCGCCGTCGAAAAACGCATACTTTACACAAATCGCCGGCTTTTTGCAAGCGTGCGTTTGATAATTCCCGCACCGGTCGAATAATACGGATTGTACCTGCTGCGGGTTTTGGAAAACGCATAACCCGTTTTTAGAAAATTACTTAGCATTATCGGGCAAACAAAGGCTTTTTCCGCCCGTATTTAAGGTTAAGTTTGTTTTTCTGCCGATATATTGGTGCGAGCTGTTTGCAATAATGCGATTTCGGCATTATAATAGCGGAGTTCATAAAATATTTATTTTATATTCTCAAACTGACCGATTTATATGATTAAACCGATGGGCACCATTAAACAAGAACAG
>CAZFDE010000028.1:0-32871 GCA_964517795.1 uncultured Pirellulales bacterium
TTGTTGTCGGCGTGCTTGCCGCCGTTGAGGATGTTCATCATCGGCACCGGCAGGATATTGGCGTTGCATCCGCCGAGGTATCGGTACAGCGGCAGTGCGGCCGCGTCGGCCGCGGCCTTGGCAACCGCTAAGGATACGCCGAGGATCGCATTGGCGCCGAGTTTGCCCTTGTTGGCGGTGCCGTCCATCTCGATCATCAACGCATCGATATCTTCCTGAGCCATCGCATCGGCACCCAGCAGTTCCGGGGCGATCACCTCGTTGACATTTTTAACGGCCTTAAGGACGCCCTTGTTCATATATCGCTTGGCGCGGGTATCGCGAAGCTCGACCGCTTCGTAGGCACCGGTGCTGGCGCCGGAGGGCACCGCCGCCCGGCCGAACGAGCCGTCTTCGAGCAGCACATCCACCTCAACGGTGGGGTTGCCGCGGGAATCCAGAATTTCGCGTGCGCGAACATCAATAATCGTCGTGTACATCGTTTTTAGTCCTTTCTTAAATGACTGAATATTCTAATTCGCTATCGTAAGCCCTAAAGAACACAAGAGATTACCGATTTTCACAGGCCCCGTCAAGACCCATTATTGTCAGTTTTTTGTGAGAAAACAGCAGTCTCAACGTAAAGCGTTGCTCAAAAACATAGATTCTTCTGGAATCGCGGCCGGTTTTGTGTTATTAAGGTGAGTTTCGCAGATTATGAGAATATAACCGAAGTATAGGGGCAGCGATGTTTGCAATAATCAGTGATATACATTCGAATCTCGAGGCGTTGACCGTCGTGCTGAACGATATCGCCAAACGCGGGATCAAGACGATCTACTGCCTGGGCGATGTGGTCGGCTACGGCGCCAATCCCAAAGAATGCCTGGATCTGGTAATCGAAAAAACCAAGTGGTGCGTGTTGGGCAACCACGACTTTGCGGTCTTTTACGAGCCGACGAATTTCAACTATGCGGCCGAGCAGGCCAGTTTCTGGACCCGCGACGTCTTAGAGACCGATGAAAACGAGACCAACCGCGAAAAATGGTGGAAATTCCTGGGCAACCTGCCGATGCGCCGCTCGACCAAGGCCAAACTCGGTGATACTCAGGCCACAATCGATTTCATCCATGCTTCGCCGCGCCGGCCGATCAACGAATACGTCTTTCCCGACGATGTCTATACCAATCCGGTGAAGGTCAAGATCCTTTTTGAGAAAGTCAGCCACATCTGCTTTATCGGCCATACGCATCTGCCGGGCGTGTTTCTCGATGAGCCGGATTTCTACCTGCCCGAGGAACTCGGCGGTAAATATCCGATCCTCGAGGATGAAAAGGCCATCATCAACATCGGTTCGGTCGGCCAGCCCCGCGACAAGGACAACCGAAGCAGTTACGTCTATGTCGAAAATAACGTTGTCAATTTCGTCCGGCTCGAATACGATTACGAAACCACGGCCAACAAGATTCGCAATGTGGATCAGCTTGACAACTTCAATGCAGAGCGGCTGTATGAAGGAAAATAGAACGCAATCCGCGCACAGGATAAGATCATGAAAAAATCGTTTGTCATTTGTTCAATTGCCGTATTGTTTTTATCGATGGTGTCCTGTATCAGCTACGGCCTGCTGTGTATGCCGGGTTATACGACCCGGTGCACGTTGCTGCAGCAGACTATGGAGCAATCGGCTGAAACGACCGATCCCAACCAGGCCCCCGATGCGGATCCCCCCGCATCATCGGTGCCGAAATTATGGGTTGCCCAGGGGCCGACCCGCACCGTCACGCTCGGCTCACGCGATCCCAATACCGGTTACACGTTCCAGCTTGAACTAACCACTCAAGGGGCCGCCATCCGCAAGGCCACCCTCTCGGAATTCAATAATCGCGATTATAAAGATCCCCAACCGCTTGAAGTCCTGGCGCCGGTTGAAACAGGTCGCGGCCGTGAAAGTTATTCCATGGCCAATACGGGCCTTATCTTTTCCGATTACGAATTGAAATTACCGCTGGACAGACTCAACTTTGAGTTGATTGATTCCAGCGGCGACCGGGCCGAATTTCAGGCGCTCATCAAAGACAAAAATACCGGCGATGACCTGTTGAAGATCACCAAAACCTATACAATCGAACCCGGCAGTTATCACATGGATATCAAGGTGACCCTCGAGAATCTCTATGACGATTCCCAGGAGATACGGTTCAATCTGGCCGGGCCCAGAGGCATCGGCCGCGAAGGTGTTCGCGGCGATATGCGAAAGGTGATCGGCGGATTTCGAAACGGCGAAGGTAACGTCGTTACCCGTCGGTTGGATATCAAAGACCTCAAGAGCGATCAGATCGACAAACGCCGGATCGTCAAAGAGGAGGCCGCATTTCTCTGGTCGGCGATTACCAGTAAATACTTTGCCGCGATTCTCGTGCCGCTGCCCGAAATCAATAAACCGTTTTGCGACTGGACCTATGACCGCATCGGAACCTATTACAATCCGGACGGACTGGATAACAGCGGCGATGAAACGGTGAGCTTCGAACTGAAAATCGCGCCAACGAAACTGTCCGCAGCCGGCCGGGACAATGCCCGCCGCACGTATGATTTCGAGTTGTACCTCGGCCCCAAGGATAAATCCCTGTTTGACAAGAACGAACATTATAAAAATCTCGGCTTTGTTCAAACGATCGACTTTTTGACCTGCTGCTGCCCGGCCGCGATCATCAGCCCGCTGGCTTTTACGATCCTCGGCTTCATGAAATGGACCTATCAGTTCATCCCCAACTACGGCGTGATCATCATGATCCTCGTACTGCTGATCCGGCTGTGTCTGCACCCATTGACTAAAAAGAGCCAGGTTTCGATGAGCAAGATGGGCAAACTCGCGCCCCGCGTCGAGCAGATCAAGAAAAAATATGCCAACAACAAAACCGAGATGAACAAGCAGGTCATGGAGCTGTACCGCGAACAGGGCGCTTCGCCGATCTTCGGTATGCTGCCGATGTTCGTCCAGATGCCCATCTGGATCGCTTTATACAGCGCGATTTATGCCAGTATCGAGCTGCGCGGCGCGCCGTTTCTGCCGGTCTGGATCACCGATCTGTCGGCCCCGGACGCCCTGTTTCGGTTCGAGGCATTTTCACTGCCCCTGTTCGGAAAGCTCGATTCGTTTAACCTGCTGCCGATTATGATGGGCGTGGCATTTTTCCTGCAGCAGAAACTGATGCCCTCGCAGGCGGCCGCCTCCACCAATCCGCAGATGCAGCAGCAGCAAAAGATGATGAAGATCATGCTGCCGATCATGTTCCCGCTGATCCTGTATAAGGCGCCGTCGGGCCTGAATCTCTATATTATGACCAGTACGTTCGCCGGTGTGATGGAGCAGTATGTGATCCGCAAACACATCCGCGAACAGGAAGAGCTGGAAAAACAGGGTAAGGTTCCGGTGACCAGCAAGACCGGCGGCAAGATCAAAAAGAAAAAACCGAAACCCTTCTACCGCATGTAACGCCGCGGCCGAGATACGGGCAGGTCATGAACCGCACAGATTACGAGATTGACGACACGATTATTGCGGTCAGTTCGCCGTCCGCCGAGAAGCGCGTGATCATCCGCATCAGCGGACCCGGCACTTTCGATGCGGTCAATCGCTTTTTTAGTCCCCGGTTGCCCCGGCACACCGCAACACTCTGCAAAGGAAAGCTGAGAATCGACGGCGATTTCGAACCGGCCTGTACCGCCTATGTCTTTTGCCGGCCGCATTCATATACCGGCCAGGATATGATTGAGATTCACGCTGATATCAGCAGTATCATTACCGAAACGATCATCGATCGTTTCCTGGCGGCCGGACTGCGGACCGCCTCACCGGGTGAATTTACGGCCCGGGCATTCTTCAACGGCAAGATCGACCTGGCCCAGGCCGAGGCCGTCAATGAGATCATCTGTGCATCGAACCTGTATCAACTTGATGCCGCCGAGAAACTGCTGGCCGGCAAGCTCGTCCAGGCAACCCGGGCCATCCATCAGGATTTGATCGATCTGCTGAGCTTATTTGAAGCACAACTGGATTTCAGCGAAGAGGATATCGAACTGATCAGCTCTCGGGATGCGCGCGAACGGCTCGACGGGATCGGCCGCAAACTCGGCGCATTATTGTCGGGTAATATCACATTCGAAGCGGTGATCGATCTGCCGTCTGTGGGGATCGCCGGGCTGCCCAACGCCGGCAAGAGCAGTCTGCTCAATTCACTGCTGGGCCGCGACCGCAGCATCGTCTCCGATGCCCATCAAACGACCCGCGATGTCCTCAGCGAAATCTGCCGGATCGACGAAACGCAATTTGTTCTGTTCGATTGCGCCGGCCTGATCGTTGAGCCGCAAACACTGATCGATCAATTGGCCCAGGCGACCGCCGTCGATGCCCTGAAAAATGCAACGCGGGTGATATTCTGCATCGATATCACCAAAGACGACCTCACCGATGACATGGCGATCTATCACACCATCCAAACCGATTCGGTGATACCGGTGGCGACCAAAGCCGATCTTGTCGAACGGAAAAAACGAAACGCGCAAATTGAGAAATTCAACCTCGCTTTTCAAACATGCTTCCTGCCGATATCGATCAAAACCGGTGACGGCCTGGAAAAACTCAAAGACAGGATCGTAACCCAACTAAACGCGTTGGCAGTCGTCCCCGGCACTGAGGCTCAGTCGCAATCTGCCTGTGCCCTGACAGCCCGCCATCGCCAATCTGTCACCAATGCGTTGGAACAGATCGAACAAGCCGATACACCTCTGGCCCAGGATCAAATCGAGATCGCCGCGATGATGCTGCGGGCCGCCATCGGCGAACTGACTGCCATCGAATCCGAACATCTCGACGAAACCATCCTCGATAATATCTTCGCCAAATTCTGCATCGGAAAATAAAATTATTTGACGTTCACAAAAACCGGACTGGCATAGACGATGCCGCCGTTTCGCAGCAGGCCGCGAAGATAGAAACAGGTGTCCGTTTGGGCCTTTCCCAGATCGATATCGATATCGAAATCCAGATCGGCGATGCTGTTGATCCAGACGGTCTTGCCGTCGCAGATCACCTCCAGCGACTGCAGCGGCCCTTCGCAGCTCATCTTGACCCGAGCCTTGAGCGGTTTGCCTTTCTTGACGGTGATCTCATCGCCGCTGAGTGCGCCGTTGACCGTATAGTAAACAATTGCGCGGGTATCCCACACCGCCCAGGTATGGCGGTCATAGAGCGCATTAAACACATCCTCTCGGGTGATCGCCTTGGTCCAGATGCCGGTGAGCATCTTGCTGTGCGTCGGGACGCGGCCGTAAGATTCGAGCGCCCCGAACGCAAAGCCCGGTTTGCCGTTATGGCAATCGGTGCCGCCGGTAAAGCCGACCTTATAGCCGTTGGCCAGGGCGTCCTGAGCTGATGAGCCCCAACCGTACCACGCCCGCCACGCATCGTTATCGTAGATATTGCGTTCCATGTTGCCGCGGATCTGAAAAATCTCGATCAGCCGGTAACAGGGGTGCGGATTGTAAAACGGATAGGCGAACCAGTAGGGCGTGCCGTCCGGTTTTCGCGTTTCGGCGACCGCATTGGTATGGTGCGGCACTGCGATGAATTTTTTGCCGGCCGGCAGTGAATCGAACAATGCGTTCAGTTCCTTGGCCGACTCGACAGGGGTTTGCCGATGCAGCTTTTTGATCTCGCCCAATGGTTTCATCGGGTGGTTCGGATCGGTGAAGTAATAGTTGTCATGGCCGTGGGTGGACGAATCCTCCCAGCCGAACAGCGTCGCAAACGCACCCGGCTCGTAATATTTTTCCATGTGGCTGACCAGATGGTCCCAGCGGTTATGGGCGGGTGTGTGGTCGCCCGGCGCGATATAGTTCATATTCACATGATCGCGGGCAACCTTCAGCGCCTTGTCCACCGTACCGGTGCCGTCACCGGAGACCTCGGTATGCCAGTGGAACTCGCCGAATCCCGCTTTCTGGCCGTGCGGGGCCTTAGCCCAGACGGGATTGCCGGTGACGATCATATTTTCACCGTCCGGTTTGCCGTTGCTGATGTTATCGCCGGGGCCGATTGCCTTTAAGGGAATTTCGATCACCACGCGGCCGATATCTTTGGGCTTGTCCAGATACAAAATCTGCGATTCGCTCAGCGTGATGTCCTGCGATTGGCCGTTGAATTCCAACGTGGCCTGCACCGGTTTGGAAAAGGATGTCGCATTGCCGTATCGGTCTTCGGCGGTGATCACGGTGCGGACCTTGCCGCTTTTATCCGGTGTCGGATGGCTGTAGATCGCCAATCGCTCGGCCGGGCCGGGCCCGACATGCATCACCGCAACCGCGTTTTCCACTTTCTCGAATACATCCTCATCGTCCCGCGGATTGTTGTCGATCCAGATGCTCAGCGCCTCGTCCTGATCGCTATGATACGGCGGGATCACTGAAAGTGTAATGGTCAGGGTCTCACCGTGTTTGATGCCCCGCTGCGTTTTGGCGCGGGCGATCACATAGTCTCGGTGCGTGAACAGATAATCATTCGAAAAGTCATACGGCGGCTTAAAGACCACGTCGGCCTTATCGAAATTGATGTCGCCATATTTCCATGTACAAAACGTTCGCAGGCCCTTACTGCGAAGCTCGATCAATGCCCCGGGCAGGATATCGACCTGCGGTGACCACTTCAGTACCCAGTGACTTTCGCTGTTGAGCGTCGCAAAGGCACTGCCCGACTGGACCACCAGCGTCGGATTGGCGGGCGCTTCAAACGCCTCCCACGCCCCAAAAATCGATGTGACCGTTAACAGTGTGATCAGTAATATGATGCTGTATCGCATCTTAAGATTCGTTACCATCGGTATCTCCTTTCGATCGGTTAATTGGAAAGCAGGATTGTACAAGATTTCCGTTTGCCGGTCAATCACACCCGAATCTTTATAATCCAATCATAAATCATAGATTAACCATTTTTACAAAAATGTGCCCCCAAGGCCTGAATGAATGCGGCAATCGCATTTTACAAAACGATCTGGTTTTCACCGAACCGGCTAATTTGGATATTTTTTTCTTGACAGCAGGTCACGTGTCCGGTTTAATTCTGACATTTGAGTGACAATATGGGAGATGTCTGGCTAAAAGAGAGAGCTCGTAATTAACAGTACATAAATTAGAAACATGGAATTCGTTTACTGTAAGCGGGCTAATATCCGCTTGAAATAAGTATATTGTTTCTTTTTTGGAGGTTTAATTATGAAGTACGGTTCATTGCTGCAAAATGTCACCTGTATTTGCCTTACCTTTTCTATTTTCATTGCTGGCTGTGCAGGGACAAATCCACACCCCGTAGATCGCTATATGCCGGGTGATGAGAAAAAATCATGTAAAGCGCTCTATGCCGAAATGCAGGATATCGACAATCAAGTTGAGGTTAAGAACAAAAAAATTAAAGACAGAGATACGTGGAATGCAGTATTTTTTGTATCCGGCTTCTTTTTGATTGTGCCTTGGTTCCTTATCGATTGTAAAAATTCTCATGAATCTGAAATAGAAGCCTTAGAGGCCCGAAAAAAGAATCTGAAAATAATTTACGCTGAAAAAGATTGCTCCATTACTGAAAATATTGTTGGCACTGCAAATTAAATCATTTTTTGTTAAAAATAAACAGGGGCGTTTACGGAATCGTCAACGCCCCTGATATTATAATTGAACGCCTTGTATTGCGTTTTTGGTTTTAACTTTTCAATTCTATTGGTCTTTTGCCTCGAACTTGGCATTAGCGCACTTTAATATTTTCTGCTGCGATTTAGGACGTCATTAGGACAAATCCGCAACAGGGATCAACGAAGCATGAAAAATCAAAATGTTCTAAAAACCTTCATGACGGGCACGGCCCAATCTTGCCGTTGTCAGACAGTCAGCATCTTATAACTGCCGATCACGACGACCGCGATAAACGCCGCCCGAACGATATTACTGCTGATCTTATGCATAAGCCATCCGCCGACCATCGACCCGCCGATCGCACCGGGAATCACCATCGCCGCGATCTTCAGCGATTCGCTCAACACCACGCCGTGTTTGGCGAGCGAGAGATTTTTGTAACCGGCCCCGACCAGAGCGATAAAAGCGATCGTCCCGGCGGAGTTGCTGATCGCGCGCTTAAGGGGGATTTTCAACAAATAATGCTGCAGCGGAACCGATATCGATCCGCCGCCGAGCCCCAAAAGCCCGGCGAAAAATCCGGTCACCGACCCGCAAACGACTTTTCGCCACACACCCGTTCGATAACGGTCCAACGCGTATCCTTCTTCGCGGCCGCCGAGCTTTTTGTACATCCATAACTTATACACGCCCGCCAGGATCAGATAAACCCCGAAAACCCGCGCAAGCACATAACTCTTTTCGCCCGCGAACAAAAACGAATTGCTCGCCGCCACACCCAAGACCACCCCGACCACCGCGGCCGGTGCCATCACTTTGATCACGTCCCACATCAACACCTTCGCCTGATGATGGATAAGCACCGCACCCATCCCCACGAAAAAATTGCAGATCATCGCGGATGCCTGATACAAATGCTGGTTCTCGCCGTAATAAAACGCCAGCGCCGGGATCATGATCAGCGAACCGCCGATCCCCAGCAGTCCGCCGAACACCCCCATGAAAATCCCCGTCAATAGTAAAAAAATATAATCCATTATATGCTAACCGAATAATTCCCTGAACTTCTCGGCAATATCCTCACTTTCGCAGAGCGTCTGGCCGATCAGGCACGCCCCGATCCCCAGCCGGGCAAGCCGCTCGACATCGTCGCGCGTCTTGATCCCGCTTTCGGTCACCAGTGCCCGGCGGTTATCGACCAGTTCGGCGAGCCGGCTGGTCGTCTTAATATCGACCTTCATCGTTTTGAGATTGCGATTGTTGATCCCGAGCACACTGTAACCTTGCTGCGGAAATCCCACCAGACTGCGCACATTCAGCAGCACATCGGCGCTGTGCACCTCGATCAGTGCTGTCAATGTTAATTCGCACGCACAGATCAGCAGGTCCATCAACTGGGCCGGCTCGAGCACATCGGCAATCAGCAAAATCGCATCGGCCCCCGCGGCCCGCGCCTCGTAGATCTGCCACGGATCGACAATAAAATCCTTCCGCAAGACCGGCAGCGAAACCACCGCTTTGACCTGCCTCAGGTACTCGAGCTTGCCCTGGAAATACTTTTCATCGGTCAGCACACTAATCGCGGCCGCCCCGCACGCCTCATACGTCCGGGCGATCTGCACCGGATCGAAATCCGCCCGGATCAACCCCGCCGACGGCGAGGCCTTTTTCACCTCGGCGATCACGTTGAGCCCCTGCGGATTGAGTTTCGTAACCGCTTTATAGAAATTGCGGCACTTGGGCAGACCGGCCGCGTTGGCCTTGAGCTGATCGAGCGAAACCGCCTGCTTCTCGGCCGCAACCTGCACCCGCTTATCCGCAATAATCTGCTCCAATATATTCATTCTAAATAGGGGACGTTTACCTATTTCACGCTATTCGATATCTCCACATACGCCATCCGAAGCTGACTGAGCGTATCCGAGAGCACTTTTTCTTCCTGCTCGTTCAGATTCCCCTTGGTCTTCTCCTCGAGCGCCCCGAGCATATCGATATTGTACTTGGCCATCTCCAGGTCCGGCTCGCGCTTGTCCTGCCCCTTGATCTGGATCACACCCATCGCGAACATCGCCTGCGTCGCAAGCATACTGATCAGCGCCGCCAGATTCCCCGGCGGCAGCGGCCCGCGCTGCTGCGTTTCCTCGGCCTGCTTTTTCTCCTCTTCGGCCAATGTCTCCTTTTCCTTCTGCGCCTCCTGCTTCCAGTCCTCGTCGATAATCAATTTCTTTTCCTGTTCGTCTTTCGCCATGTCGGTCTCCTCGATTTATCTGCGATAATGTTTCATGTCCCGGTCAATATTCTTCTTCGATTCGCGCTCGGCGATCGCCGCCCGCTTGTCGTACTGTTTCTTGCCGCGGGCCAGCGCGATCTCCAGCTTCGCCAGCCCCCGCGAATTAAAGTATATCCGAAGCGGCACCAGTGTGAAACCCCGTTGTTCCAGCTTCACCCGCAGCTTGCCGATCTCGCGCTTGTGCAGCAGCAGCTTGCGCTTGCGTTTCGGCTCGTGATTGGTATAGCCCGCGTGGTCGTACGGCGAGATCGTCGCCCCGATCAGCCAGCACGCGTCGTCCGAAACCCGCACATACGAACCCGTCAGGTCCGCCTGGTGCTGGCGCAGCGATTTGACCTCCGAGCCGAGAAGCGCCATCCCCGCCTCGTGCTTTTCGATCAGCTCGAAATTGTGATACGCCTTCTTATTGACGGCCGCCGAACCATCCCCGGCCTTTTTCTGTCCCTTTTTCGCTGCCATAACCCACATCCTAACACAAACCCCCGTTTTTGCAACATCAACCGAAAATCGAGGGCCGTGGACCGAATCCTAAACGACAATTCAGCACATTCACACCTTTCTCACCTTCATACTTTCACACTTTTCTCACTTTTCACCCGCTTCACACAGATTTTTTGAAGTTGCGTTTGTTAGGCATTTGGCCGAATCACCAGCGACCAGTCGGGTGCGTCCAAGGACGACAACCGTCAACCGCAACCGATACGCGCCGCACAACCGCAATCGCTTTACGGCCTTGCGGGCCGAAATCCGGACCACAAATCAATGGACATCCGGCGTACCCGATATTAGAATAGCCCATCATGGAATGTTACCCGTTAAAATTTGAAGGGATTTATAAAGAGCGGATCTGGGGCGGCCGCAAACTCCAGGACGCTTTCGGCAAACCGCTGCCCGACGGCGTCAAGATCGGCGAAAGCTGGGAACTGGTCGATTTGCCGCAGGACAAAAGTGTCATCGCCAACGGCGAATTGGCCGGGACGACCCTGATCGATGTGATCCGAAAATTTCCCAAAGAAATGACCGGCGATCCAAACTTCACCGGCGCGTTCCCGCTTTTGATCAAACTGCTCGACTGCCAGGACGTCCTGAGCGTCCAGGTCCACCCCGATGAGCAGACCTGCAAACGCATGGGCAAGGGCGAGCCGAAAACCGAATGCTGGTACATCATCGACGCGGCCCCGGACGCCTGTATCTACAAAGGTCTCAAAGAAGGCGTAACCCGCGAGCAATTCGCCGAAGCAATTGCGGCCGGCACCGTCGCAGACCTGCTGGTTCAGGTCAACGTCGAGCCGGGCGAATGCCATTATCTGCCCTCGGGCACCGCCCATGCCATCGGCGCCGGACTGTTGATCGCCGAAATCCAAATGCCCTCGGATACGACGTATCGCGTTTTTGACTGGAATCGCGTTGACGATCAGGGCAACCCGCGTCAGTTGCATATCGAAGAAGCCCTTGAGAGCATTCATTTTGACCCGTCCGGCGACGATCTGAGTGTGCGAACGCTCGGGCGACTGGTGGATTGCCCGTATTTCAAGGTCGATAAAGGTCATCAGGCCGCCGAGTGCGAACTGCTGCTGGCCGACGATAAGATCACGACGCTGGTTTTCACATCCGGCGGCGGCGAGATCATCGCGAAAAACGACCAAAAAACCGATTTCAAAGCCGGCGATACCATCGTGATACCCGCGGCATTCGAGGGAGCCGCTTGTTTTAAGCAGGAGACCGAATATCTGAAAGTAACACTTTAGCCGGATTTCGAGGGTGATTATTAAACACAACAGCTTAATGAGCCGACTATATATATGATGTTGAAACGGAATTATATTTATCTTATTGCCATTGCAGTGGTTATGGGTTTCGCCGGCTGCCAGGAGGCCCAGACCGCCTCGACGGCGGGCCGGGATCTGGCCGCACCCGCCGACAGCATCAGTATCTATAATCTTTGCGGCCAACTGGGCCTGAAAGTAACCGAGCAATCCGGCACGTTTATCAAATTAGCCAATTCATCCAATACCGTGCTGATCTTTACCTATACCGACGGGGCCGTTTTCGTGAACCAAAAACAGATCGGCACCGCCGGCATCGTCGCAACGATCGAAGGGATTCCTTTTGTTTCAGCCAATCTGGTCGAACGGATCAAGTCCGCACTGACGAAAACCACGCTTCGACCGAATCTCTGGCGGACGCCTGTCCGGGCCAACGGCACCGTGGTTATCGACCCCGGCCACGGCGGCAGAGATCCGGGCGCGATCAGTTGCCGCGGGTGCTATGAAAAATCGGTGAATCTCGATATTTCGCGTAAACTCGCCGATTATCTTCGCCGCGCCGGCGTTGATGTGATCATGACGCGAATGAGTGACGAGTTTATCGAACTGGACGAACGGGCCGAGATCGCTAATCAACACGGGGCGGATCTGTTTGTCAGTATCCACGCCGATTCCAACCCGGACAGCGCGCGTCAGGGCTATACGATCTATATCGCTCGGGCGGCATCCCGTCAATCCGAGATCGCCGCCGAAGCAATTGCGGTAACGATGGGCAATACCGGTCAAAACAGCCACGGCATAGCCCGTGCGGATTATCGCGTACTGGTCCGAACGCGATGTCCGGCCGTACTGGTCGAAACCGGATACCTCTCGAATTTCACCGAAGCCGGATTGTTGACCCAGCCGGATATTCAGCAACGAATCGCACGAGCTATATCCGATGGTATTATTCGATCCTTGAGCCGCTTTTGAGGTTGACTGCAATCCGTAAAACAATTAAGCTGGTCAGCGCCTAAATACCGATATTGCTTACAGATATGATACCAGAACCATCCAACGATTCGCTGCGGTTTACTGTCCGGGCATATCTCGGTGTCTTCTTCATTTTCGCAGCGGTCTATATTTTCACCTGTGCACCGTCACTGGTCTGGCAGGACAGCGGGATGAT
This sequence comes from uncultured Pirellulales bacterium, assembly GCA_964517795.1. Lineage (GTDB taxonomy): Bacteria > Planctomycetota > Phycisphaerae > Sedimentisphaerales > Anaerobacaceae > CAZFDE01. The sequence continues at coordinate 12,887 of CAZFDE010000028.1, forward strand.
CCAGTACCGCGTCGTGCATAACGATATCCGCGGGGGACTCGGATTGGCGTTGGCGCACCCGCTGTATTATCTTATCCAGATCGCCGTCAAATACGCCGTTCCCCTGGGTCCGGTCATCTATCGAATTAATCTCACAAACGCGGTGATATCCGCGTTGGCCGTGGCGAATCTGTTTTTACTCTTGCAGTTATGGCTCAAGCACTGGCGAGCCGCTTTGGTTGGCGCAATGATGTTAGGACTCAGTCACACCTTCTGGCGGCACGCCACGATTCCGGAAACCTATAACTTGTTTATCTGCCTGCTGATGGTCGAACTGATCCTGCTGTTATATTTTTCCCGAACCGGCCGCAAAAAATATCTGTACGCCCTCGCACTGATCAACGGCCTGTCATTATCCAATCATATGCTCGCCTCCATTGGATGGGTGTGTTATGTTGTCTTGATCCTATTCTGGGTCATTCGCAAAAAAATGAAAGTCACCGACATGTTGATCGCCGGTGCATTTTGGCTCATCGGTGCATCGGTCTATCTGGGCCTGATCATCACTCAAATCGTTGAAACCGGTGATATCCTGGCCACGCTCCAGTCGGCCGCATTCGGCGACCACTGGGCGGCGGATGTGATGAACGTCAGCCTGTCTGCCAGGATCGTCAAGGAAAACATGATGTGGATCATGTTGAACTTTCCGACACCGCTGGTTGTACTGGTTTTTGTGGGATTACGATACGGGTGGAAAGTCCAAAGCGATGCACGCTGGTTTGCCGGTATCATAATCACCCTGTGGATTCTGTTTTTTCTTTTTGCATTTCGTTACACTGTTCCGGACCGTTACGCCTTTTTCATTCCCTTTTACAGCGGTTGCGCAATCCTTATGGCATTGGGTGCCAAGCGGTTATTATGGAGCAAACATCAAAATATCCTGTTTACCTTGCTGATTGCTTTTGCGCTGACCAATATTCTTGTTTATGCTTACGTTCCCGGTGTTGCCCGATCCCACCGGGTCGTTCAGGTCCGCCGCCAGATCCCCTATCGTGATGACTACACCTATTTTCTGCAGCCGTGGCGAACCGGATATGACGGGGCCAGGAAATTTGCTCAAAACGCACTGCAAACGGCCGGCGATAACGGGATCATTTATGCCGACGGCACAACTGTTTATCCGCTGCTGCTGGATCAGGAACTTTACGGCGGCAATCGAAATGTGATCATTGCCTGCAGCCATGGAACAATACAGACGCTTGATGATTTCGGTGAAGATGTATTTGATGAAATTCTGGCTCAGAAAGATGTGTTTGTCGTATCGCCGCGGAAAAGCTACTGCCCGTGGTTTATCCTCGAAAATTATGATGTCCAACCCGCCGGTGTACTCTGGCAAGTAGTGCGGCGTGATTTATGAATTTGTTTTTCTGACTGCTCCGCGCAGGCCTTCCATTTTCAAAAACCCCTTCTTCCAGACGACAAACGCAGAGACAATAAAAACAAACATATAAACGGCTGCAGCATATCGCGTTCGAATCTGACTCATAAAAACACCGATCGCCGCATAAATACCTGCGAGTATATAACAGATCGTTACGGTTTTAGTCAGCGGAATCCCTCGATCGATCAATTGGTCATAGACATGCCCGCGGTCGGAAACAAACAGCGGCCGTCCGTTCAGTAATCGTCGCACCAATGCCACGGCGGTATCCAGGATCGGCAGCCCGAAGACAACGATCGACGCCATCCACCATCGGGGAATCGTTTCGGCGAACAGGATCATTAAGGCCGCAACCACAAAGCCCAGCAGCATACTGCCGGCATCGCCCATAAAGATCTTGGCAGGGTGCCGGTTAAAGGGTAAAAATCCGAATACCGCCCCCACCAACCCAAGACATAAAATAACCCGAACCGGATCACCGACATCGCTGAATCCCCACGTTGCCAGGTGCGCCGCCAACAGGAACATCGCGATTGCAATGACAGCCGTTACGCCGGCACATAATCCATCCAGTCCGTCGAGTAAGTTCAGCGAATTCGTCGCCCCCAGCACAAAGAAGATCACGATCAAGGATTGAAGCGCTTTCATCACAATATCAGGCAGTGTAATATTCAAGGGCTCAAGTATATGATATAAATTTGGAAGAATGCCGGCTATAATTAAGATCAATGCCGAAATCGCACAGCCGATCAATTTATGTTTCGGACGAATATCGAACAGATCGTCAACCAAGCCCACCATACAGGCCAGAGCGGCACCGGCCACGACGCCCAAGAGCCATTTCATGATTAGTCCGAGCAATGGCTCGTATCTCAGGCAAAAAATACCGGCAAAAACACCCACCGTCAATCCGGCAAGGATCCCTAATCCCCCAAGATAGGCGACGGGCTCTTTGTGGGTTTTGACCGTATCGTCCGGTTTGTCGGTAATGCCGAATTTCAATGCCACTTTCTTACATAATGCCGTCGCCGCCAATGAGGCCGCCAAGGATGTGGCCAAGACCGGCCAGAATTGATAAACCCAGTTTAAGGAGCGTGCCGGACCGATGACTTTGTCAAAAATCATATTGAATCCTCATCCTCGATCGGGGTGTACCATATCTCTTTATCATAACGCAGCATGGTTAATTGGTCTTTGAAACCGTCAAAGCGAATCGCAGGTTGTTGCCCGGTCAACTCCTGTAATATCCATTTAGGAAAATTGGCGCCGGCCTTGATCGACAATGGGACGCCGCCGCCAAAACGCGGATTGATCTCAATGACCTTGATCGATTTGCCGTCATGATTGAGAAATAATTGCAGGGTGATAACACCGGGACCGGCACCGAGCGTTTGAACGACGTGTGCCACGTGTTGCATTAATTCGGCATTTTTGACGATTTGTGCTTTACTGACTTCACCCGATCGCACTTCAATCCGTTTTCGCGGCACCACACACCGTACGTTCATCTCGAAATCAACATACACATCACAGGTATATTCGGTCCCGTCGATGAACTCCTGAACGATCGGGTTCGGTATCTTTTTGGCATATAACAGCAAATCCTTACGGTTGTGCAATATCGCCGTTCCGCGGCTGGCATACCCGTCCCACGGTTTCATAAACCAAGGCCATTGAATTCGTTTCTTGGCTAAAGCCTGTCGAACCGTCAATGTCCGAGGACTGTCAAAGTCATTTTTTTCAAGAAATCCCCATGTCTTACGTTTATCCTGACAAATATTGACAATCGAGGGGCTCGACACCAATACCCGACAACCGAAGGTGTCAAATTTTTTGCGATGATGTGCAAGGGCTTTCAGGTCCAGGTCAACCGTCGGCACGATCAGGTGGATTTTATGTTTCTCGACGATCTCCAGAAGCTGGCTGATATAATTTTTATGGCTGACCGGATGGACAATAAATTTCGTGTCGCAAATCTGTAATGCCGGGCTTAATACGGTCTTGTCAGTCCCGGCAATATTGATAGTCATCTTTAATTGCCGGGCGGCTTTTCGAAATGCTTCGACCAGGCTAACCCGCCGTCCGACACAGGTAAAAAGAAGATTCAATTGTTTTGTTTTTGCCATACCGATGAACCGTTTATCAAAAAATTAGAAAAATCATCATAAAAACCGGACGATTCCGGGTCAACTAAAATCGATATCCGCCCAAAAGGCAATTTCTTTGACTTCAAGCCGATCAACCGGTAAACTGGCGGCCTTTACGTATTTAGCTTATCGGCGATTAAAGGGGTCGATATGAGTCCAAAAAACAGATTAAACGTTGTTTTTTCAGGAGTTACGAGATGACCGAATGGCAAACGAAGGTGCAGGCCAAGAAGCTCCGCGTGGGCGTGCTGGGATTGGGTTATGTCGGATTACCGCTGGCTCGGGAATTCGCCGGCGAGGGCTTTAAGGTCTTGGGATTTGATATCGACGACAAAAAAGTCAAAATCCTCAACAGCGGGCGAAGTATCATCAAACACATCCCTCACTGTCAGGTTCAGCAAATGGTAAAAAAAGGTCTCTTCAGGGCGACCAATGATATGCGGCAGATGAAAAAGGCCGATGCCATTTTAGTGTGTGTACCTACCCCCCTGACCAAAAATCGTGAGCCGGACATGCAGTATGTCATCTCCAGCAGTGAGACCGTCGCCAAATATCTGCGCAAAGGACAACTAATCGTTTTTGAAAGTACGACTTATCCCGGAACCACTCGCGAACTGTGTGTACCGATCCTTGAAAAAAGCGGACTCAAGGCCGGCAAAGATTTCTTCGTCGCCTACTCTCCCGAACGCGAAGATCCGGGAAATAAGAATTTTACAACCAAAACGATTCCCAAAGTCATTGGGGGATTGAGCGCAACCTGCAAAAAAATGGCTTGTGATTTATACGGCGCGGTCATTGTCAAAACCGTCCCCGTTTCGAGCATGGAGGCCGCCGAAGCAGCGAAAATACTGGAAAATGTCTATCGCTGTATCAATATCGCAATGGTTAACGAACTGAAAATCGTGTTCGATCGCATGGGTATCGATGTCTGGGAAGTGATCCGGGCCGCCAGCACCAAGCCGTTTGGATTCAACGCTTTCTATCCCGGTCCGGGCCTGGGCGGGCACTGTATCCCGATCGATCCGTTTTACCTGACATGGAAAGCCCGGCAATACGGCATCGCCACGCGGTTTATCGAGCTGGCCGGCGAGGTCAATACGAATATGCCCCATTACGTGATTGCCAAAACCATGGAAGCGTTAAATGACTGCAAAAAAAGTCTCAAGGGCAGCAAAATTCTCGTATTAGGATTAGCCTACAAAAAAGATATCGACGATGTGCGCGAATCGCCGTCGAGCGAACTGATTGAACTGCTGCGGGAAAAAGGCGCTAAGGTCGATTACAACGATCCCTATATCCCAAAAACCCATAAACAGCGCGAGCACGATCTTCAGATGAAAAGCAAAAAACTCACCGCTGCGATGATTCGCGGTTACGATGCGGTACTGATCGCGACCGATCACAGCGATTACGATTATGCATGGATCGTCAAAAACGCCAAACGGGTCATCGATACCCGCAACGCTACTGCCAACGTCAAACAGGGACGACGAAAAATTGTCAAAGCATAAAGGATGTATGATGAACGTACCAATTCTCGATTTGAAAGCACAATTCAAAAGTATCGAACCCGATGTCATGGCTGCCGTGAATGAAATCTGCCAAAGCCAGATGCTCTGTTTGGGCCCGGCCGTAGAACAATTTGAAAAAGAAATTGCCGATTACTGCGGTTGTCGATATGCCTTGGGCGTCTCCAGCGGTTCCGATGCCTTGCTGCTGAGCCTGATGGCGATGAATGTCGGCCCCGGCGATGAAATCATCACGACACCGTTCACTTTCTTCGCCACCGCGGGCGCCATTGCCCGTACCGGCGCCAAACCCGTATTCGCCGATGTCGATCCGGACAATTTCAATATCGACCCGGCTAAAATCAAAGAGAAGATCACCGAACAAACCAAAGGCATTATTCCGGTGCATCTGTTCGGCCAGATTGCACCGATGAAACCGATCATGGATATCGCTCAAAAAAATAATCTGTTTGTGATCGAAGATGCCTGCCAGGCCATCGGTGCAACCCAACGCGATATCAAGGCCGGCAATTTCGGGCAGTTCGGCTGCTTTTCATTTTATCCCACTAAAAATCTCGGTGCATTCGGCGACAGCGGGCTGGTAACCTGCAATGACGATGAACTGGCGGCCAAAGCAAAAATGCTCCGTACCCACGGCGAAAGCAAACGGTATTATTATCAATCGGTCGGCGGCAACTTCCGGATGGACGGAATCCAGGGCGCTGTATTATCGGTGAAGCTCAGATATCTGGACAACTGGACGCGGCGACGCCGGGAAAATGCGAAGCGTTATGATGAGCTTCTTAATGACAGCCCCGTCCAAACGCCCCAAATCGATACCGATAACGTTAGCATCTACCATCAGTACACGATCAAAGCCCCTCGCCGGGATGAACTTCAAAAACACTTGTCCGAAAAACAAATCAGCTCGGCGGTATTTTATCCCGAACCTTTGCATCTGCAGGCATGTTTCAAAGATCTGGGATACGCGCAAGGCGATTTTCCGGTCACCGAGCAGCTTTGCAAAGAAGTGCTCTCACTGCCGGTTTATCCGGAACTGACCGACGCGCAGATCAATTATGTGGCCGAATCAATTTTGAATTTTTATCAATAGCGAGGCATCCATTGCTGAAAGAGAGTGAAAACCCACCGATCGTCTGGCCCGAAGATACATCGATCGCTGATTTGAACGGGCAATGGTGGGTCGCTCACACTAAGGCCCGCAACGAAAAGGCCCTTGCTCATGATATGATCGCGCGGCAGATCTCGTATTTTCTGCCGATGACCTGGAAAGTGCGGCGAACCCGCGGCCGTAAGATTCGTTCGCTGCTGCCGGTATTCGGCAATTATCTTTTTTTCTGTGGCAACGAAAATGATCGTCTCAACGTGCTCAAGACCAATCGCGTCGCCAATATTATCACCGTCCGGGATCAGCAGTTGCTGCTTGAGGAACTCTTGCAAATTGAAAAGGCGATCCAAAGCGGCCAGGACCTCCAGCCGCATCCGTATATCAAAACCGGCCAGCATTGCCGCGTCAATAGCGGGGCGCTGCTGGGTCTGGAAGGGATTGCCGTCGAAATCAAGGGCCAAACCCGCCTGGTCCTGCAGGTCGATATGCTCGGACAGGCCACCAGCGTCGAGGTGGATGCAGACAGTATCGAAATAACGGATTAATATTACGTGTAACCATATTAAGGAAAGGGGCTATGACCATGCGTTGGATTGTTTTTATTGTTAGTATCTTGATTATCGCCGAGGGGGCTTTGTTTTTGTTCCGTCCGGATATTCTCAAATCCATTCTGAAATTTTTTCTGGCAGGCAGCCGAATTTACGCTATTGCGATCGTCCGCATCGTTCTGGCTGTATTGTTTTTCATCGCCGCGAGGGATTGCAAAATGCCAAAAATCATTATTGCTTTCGGCATATTGATGCTGGTATCCGGTATCATCGGTCTGGTCACCCGGATTGTCTGGTGCAAGAAATTTGTCCAATGGTGGATCAATCAACCCCTCTTAGTGCTTCGACTGATGAGCATCCTGGCCATCACCGTCGGCGGTATCATCCTCTATGCCGCATAACGTTTAGAAATCAATCTGCGCCCGAAGACCCGCCACGAGTGCATCGGATACGCCACCGGCACCGCCGGGACCGGCAACATACTGCACACTTGGCGACAGATGCAAATGCTCGCCGCAATCGATACGGTAATAACACTCGATCACCGATTCGTCATTCTGCCGATAGGTCGTCGATGCCAAATCGCTGAACCGTCCATACGCATACCCCAATCCCATCACATCCGTATCGCGGCCATCAAACAGTCCCTGATACGACAGGCCGAAACTGACAAAATCGACGATGTCATTGGTCTTCGAATCGGCCCGGCCGTAGCGGAAAAAGGCACCCAGGCCCTGATTATCTTCGGGATCAGCGTTTTCGCGTATGAGCTGCTGGTCGAAACTGAGATAAAAACCGATATCGTCCCGATACGATTTGCCGGCCGCATCGCGATCGGTATTGGCCTTGGGCTGCGGATCGTACCAGACACCGAACCGATAGGTACCGGTCAAATCGCCTTTTTCCTGAGGGATATCCATGATGAAACCGGTCTCGGCGATATAAAAGAAATAATCTTCCGTGTGAAAGGTCGTGCGAAAACCGGTTTCGCGTCGATCCGCCTGTGCGTCCACCACGCCGAACGAAACATATTTTTTCTCGACCGGCTCGTACTGCACCACCAATCCTAACCCGTAATCCGGAAACGGGATCGTCGCGTTATTGACCAGCGCGCTGTTTAAAAACTGGGTCGCCTCATCATGAGCATAGTGACTGGCATCGAAACTGACCGGGCAGCCGTGACATTCGAATCCGCCGGTAATATCGAGCTTACCCGCGCGAACCGTCAACGTATCATTGAACACCTGCTGGTAATACACCTCGGTAACATCCAGCGACCGGCGCGCGGCAAAATCGCCGTTGACCCCGAAACTGCTGCCGACAGAGGTATCGTCGATGCTTTTTCGCGACCAACTGCCCTCGCCATGGATATACAGCTCGGCGGAATTGAGTCCCAGCAGTTTCTCCAGATCGCTCGTCAATTCCAGATCGTAACTGCCGCTGAAACGCCCATGACGATTATGCGTACTCGTGCCGCCGTGGGTATTGACCTGATAGATATTTGTCACACCCCCCGACAATTCGAACGTCTCGTCCGCAATTTCCGCACCCTGTACTGCACTGGCCGCGAAAACGACCATTGAAACCACAACCATCCATCTCATTCTATTCTCCTGAAACATTTTTTACTTGCGCATATGAATATATATTTCGTAGCAAGCGGTCACCATAAATTTCTGCCCAAATAAAAATTTTCATAGCATGTTAAATTATTACACTCACCGCCTGATATACGATGAGTGTTACAATATACCCCAAAGCCGTCAGTCCGAAAAACTGAAACAGTGCCCACTTGAGCGATCTGGTCTCCAGCCGTGTTACCGCCACCGTCGCCACACATGGTGTCGCAATCAAACTGAAAATCATCACGCAAAATCCCTGTAGTGGCGAATAGCGCTGTTTCAATTTGTCCTGGAGCGTTTGCTCGCTGTTTTCACTTTCAGCCACCGAATAGATAATGCCCAATTGCGAGATAAACACTTCTTTGGCGGCCGTCGCCCCGATCAGCGCTGTCCCGATCCGCCAGTCGAATCCCAGCGGCCGGATCGCCGGCTCAATTGCCTTGCCCACGCGGCCCACCACAGAGTATTCCAACTGGGCCTGGCGCACCTGCTGCGGTGACATGTCCGTCAGCAATTCCTGCGGCGGTTTGGGAAAATACATCAATGCCCACAAAATGATCGAGATGGCCAGGATTACCGTTCCGGCCTTTTTCAGATACAACCATCCCCGCTGCCACGTATGAATTCCCATCGCCTTAAACGTCGGCATCCGGTACGGCGGCAGTTCCATTACATACGGGACCGTTTCACCCTTGAACAGCGTACTGCGCAGCAGTCGTGCGGCAATAATCGCGATCACGATCCCGATCAGATAAACCGACCCCAATACCGGCGCCCGCCAGCGAAGCGGAAAAAACGCAGGGACCAGCAATGCATAGATTGTATACTTCGCTCCGCAGCTAAACAGCGGCAGTACCATGATCGTCGTCAGTCGATTACGCCGATTTTCCAGGATGCGCGTCGCCATGATCGCCGGCACCGCACAACCAAACCCGATCAGCATCGGGATGAAACTCTTGCCGTGCAGCCCGATCTTGTGCATGAACCGGTCCATCACAAACGCGGCCCGGGCCATGTATCCCGAATCCTCCAGAAACGCGATCCCCAAAAACAACAGCAGAATATGCGGCAGAAACACGACCACGCCGCCCACGCCGCCGATAATCCCATCGACAATCAGCGACCGCAGCCACAGCAGATTCTCGCCCGGCCAGCCCGCCAGGATTCGCGCCGAAAGAAAATCAAACAGCCATTCCAGCCCATGCATCGGATACTGACCCAGTGTAAACGTGACCTGAAAGACCAGATACATCAACACCAAAAAAATCGGCAGCCCCAGATAACGATTAATGACCACCGTATCGATCATATCGCTGGTATTGTGCCGCAATTCTGCCGTCGTGCGAATACATTCCTGACACGCGCCGGATATATAGCCGTACCGCCGGTCGGTCATAATGATCTCGGGCGATTCGGCGAAAATATAGCGCAGATGTTCGAGACTTTGAGTAACCTGATTTTTCACCGCCTGTGACGTGATCCGGTCCAGCACCGCGCCATCCTGCTCCAGCAATTTCACCGCCACCCATCGCAGGTTGTCCTCCTTGACGAACTGCGGCTCATGTTCGCGTAACAACACAATAATTTTGTCGATCTCGGTCTCAATCTCATCGCCGTAAGTAATATGATATCGGCGGGGCCGATCGCGTTGCTTGCTGACATCCACCAGTGTTTGCAAAAACGGCAACTTGCCTTGCTGGCGGCTGGCCACGGTATGAACAATCGGCGTTTCTAACAATTCCGACAATCGCTCGGTATCGAACACCAATCCCTTTTGCTCGGCCAGGTCCGCCATATTGAACACCAGTACCAACGGCACATTCATCTCCATCAACTGTGTCGCCAGATAGAGATTACGCTCCAGATTGGAGGCATCCAGCACATCTACCACCACATCCGGCTTTCGCTCGAGGATAAAGCTGCGCGCGATCAACTCCTCCATCGAATACGCCGTCAGACTGTACGTCCCCGGCAGATCGTAGATCGTCATCGCCGTATCGCCGAAAACACAATGGCCTTCCATCAGATCGACCGTTACGCCCGGGTAATTGGCCACGTGCTGACGCGCGCCGGTGATCATATTGAAGACCGAACTCTTGCCGCTGTTGGGATTGCCCACCAGCGCTACGGTAATTTTATTCATGTTTGCTTTTGCGTCGTCCATAAAGTTAGTGGTACCAAACTTTTGCCTCAAAAATTTTTATTTTTCCACAACCACAATCTTATCGGCCATCCCCCGTCCCAGTGCCATCCGCGTACCCTTGACCAGTACGACAAACGGTCCGGGATGCCCGTTTTGAATTACCTTCAGCTCGACACCCGCCATCAGCCCCATCGCCGCCAGCCGGCTCTTTAATCCATAACCCGCATCACAGCGAACGATCTCGACCACCTGCCCGCTGGGTACATGCGAAAGGATAGTCTCATGAGCTTCACTATTATTGTCCGTTTGCGACATACGTTATCTTTTCCTAAGAATTTGATTTTTTCCGGTAATAGCCCTTGAATTTTTTCGCCAGGTCGCGGCCGTTTTTTCCCTCGCGGTTCACAAAATCGACAAAATACAGCAGCCGGTCGATCACTTCCGGCCCCAAGGCATGTTCGGCCTTGCATGCCGCCGCCTGCGATACCCCCGCATCGATCCCGAGAACGTTCTCGAAAAACGATTTCAGAATCCGGTGCTTGCGGGCAACCTGCCCGGCCGCCTTTTGACCGGCCGGCGTCAGCCGGACCGCCGCATACGGACGATAGTGCACTAAACCACGCTGAGCCAATAACTTCAGCGCACCGGTTACCGACGCCCGCGAAACACCCAGCGACTCGGCGATATCCTTGCTGTGCACATTGCCGCCGTGTGCCGATAAGCTGTAAATCGCTTCCAGATAATCCTCGAGCGACGCACTGAGTTGTCGTACCTGCATTACCATAACACCCCATTATAGTTAGTCGCCCCTAACTTTGTCAAATGATTTTTAAAAAATCAATACAATTGCGGCCCTGGACATTACTATCCCATCAGCAAAGACCATCACATTCGGCCGCCCCCCTTCGGCTTAGGCGCCATTGTTCGCTTGGTTCCGATTGCGTTATTTGTCAATAACAATAATACCGTTTTAGCGACAATTTGAATAAAAAAGCATGTTTCAAACGCCGTAAGTGTGTTTTTATGCGTAGCAGTAAATAGACCATGTTCTTTTTCTTTACAAAAACCAATATTCGTGATAAGATTTGCTAATGAAGGAACGGAAAGAAAATCCGATGGCTGGGCACATAAAAATCGATAGCGAGCGTTGCAAGGGCTGCGGCCTGTGCATCGGGGTCTGTCCCCGCAAGAAATTAGTCATTCGCGAAACCTCTAACAAAAAAGGCTTTTTCCCCGCCGATCAGGTCGAAACGATCGAGTGTTCCGCCTGTGGTATGTGTGCGATTGTCTGTCCGGAAGCGATCATCGAAATCTACCGCGACGGCAAGATCATCGCCATCGAACCGAATAAGAAGCAAAAACCGAGTTTAACACGGGAGAAGGTGTGAGCGATCGTGTGTTAATGTGCGGCAATGAGGCGCTGGCCGAGTCGGCAATCCGTGCCGGCCTGGATGCCTATTTCGGATACCCGATCACCCCGCAAAACGAGGTGCCGGCCTATATGGCCGCGCACATGCCTAAACACGGCCGTGTTTTTGTCCAAAGCGAAAGCGAGCTGGCCGCGATCAATATGGTTTTCGGGGCGGCTGCGACCGGCAAACGCGTCATGACCAGCTCATCCAGCCCCGGCATCAGCCTGATGCAGGAAGGGATCAGCTATCTGGCCGGTGCGGAGCTGCCCAGCGTGATCGTCAATGTCATGCGCGGCGGGCCCGGACTGGGTAATATCGCTCCTTCACAGGGGGATTATTTCCAGGCCACCCGCGGCGGCGGACACGGCGATTACCGAACCGTCACCTTAGGCCCGTGGAGTGTGCAGGAACTGGTCGATTGTATGCCGCTGGCGTTCGATATCGCCGATATGTACCGCATCCCCGTGATGGTGCTGATCGACGGCATCCTGGGCCAGATGATGGAACCGGTCAGCTTCAATGCGTACAAGCCGCGATCGGGACTGCCCGAAAAAGACTGGGCATTGACCGGAGCCAAAGATCGCCCGCAGAATATCGTCCGTTCGCTGTATCTGGGCGAGGGCGTAATCGAAGAATTAAATTTTAAGCTCCAGGAAAAATATCGTCTGATCGAAAAAAATGAAGTCTGCGTTGAAGAATACATGGTCGATGATGCCGAAATCGTTGTGGTCTGCTATGGGATCGTTGCACGCATTGTCCGTTCAGCGGTGGAAAAAGCCCGCAAAAAAGGCGTCAAAGTCGGCTGGTTCCGCCCGGTCACCTTGTTTCCCTTTCCCACTCGACATATCAGCCGGCTTGCCGAAGATCCCAAAGTGTTCCTGACGGTGGAAATGAGCTGCGGTCAGATGCTCGACGATGTGAAATTGGCAATCGCCGGTAAGTCACCGGTCGTCTTTTACGGCCGACCCGGCGGCGGCGTGCCGACCGATGATGAAATACTCGATAAAATCATCCAAATGACGATTTCCGATAAACAGAAAGTAACAGCGTGAAAACAGTTTATCAAAGACCGCGAACATTGAAGGATTGCCCGACGCATTATTGCCCCGGTTGCGGGCACGGGATCGCACACCGACTGATCGCGGAAGTGATCGACGAACTGGACATACGCGGCCGCACCATCGGGATTGCGCCGGTCGGCTGTGCAGTGCTGGCGTATGATTATCTCGATGTCGATATGATCGAAGTCGCACATGGCCGGGCGCCGGCGGTGGCGACCGGTATGAAACGGGTCAATCCCGACAGTATCATTTTCTCCTATCAGGGAGACGGTGATTTGGCCGCGATTGGGACCGCGGAGATCATTCATGCCGCCCATCGTGCCGAGCAACTGACGGTGATTTTTATCAACAATGCGGTTTTCGGCATGACCGGCGGTCAGATGGCCCCCACGACGCTCACCGGACAGGTGACCGCCACTACCCCCAAAGGCCGAACCAACAGCGGCGAAGGATTTCCGCTGCAAGTCTCGGAGCTTTTGGCCCTGCTGCCTGGATCGGTATATATCGAACGCTGCGCGCTCAGCAACGTCAATCGGATCAAGCATACCAAAAAAGCCATCAAGCACGCATTCGAACTGCAATTGGACAATGCGCCCGGACTTTCGATGGTCGAAGTGCTTTCGCCGTGCCCGACGTATTGGCGAATGCCGCCGGCCAAGGCCATGCAGTGGATCGAGACTGAAATGAGCAAAGTCTTTCCGATCGCATGTCTCAAGGATATCACCCGATCATGACAGAAACACAAACGCAATTATTCGAACAGGTCATCATTGCCGGTTTTGGCGGTCAGGGGATCATGCTGGCCGGCAAACTGCTGGCCCAGGCCGCTATGGAAAGCGGCAAAGAGGTAACCTATATGCCCTCATACGGCGCTGAGGTTCGCGGCGGGACCGCCAAGAGCATGGTCATCATCGGTGACGAACCGATCGGCTGTCCGATCGTCGCCCACCCGGATTCGCTGATTATCATGAACAAGGCCTCGATGGAAAAGTTTTTGCCGAAATTAAACGCCAAGGGTTTGTTGATTTATAATTCGTCGCTGATCGACGAAAAACCGCAGACCAACGACGCTGATGTCCTGGCGATCCCGGCTGACGATCTGGCGATCGAACTAAACAATATCAAAGTCGCCAATATGATCGCCATCGGCGCATATGCCGCTAAACAGCATTTTCTCGATATTAACGTGATCGCCCAGAGCTTATCGGACGTGCTTGCGAAACGCTACCATCACACCATCGAGGTCAACCAAAAAGCGTTGCACATTGGCGCCGAATATGCTAAAAAGACCTGAGCAGTAAATGCAAAGGGCAGCTATGGACGGCGAAAATATCCAAAAAAAAATGCTTCGGGACGTATTCGAAAGCAAGAAAGGCAGCCTGGTGCTTCGGATGGCACCGATGATCGACATCATTTTCCTGCTGCTGATCTTTTTCCTGGTCGCCGCCCGCTGGCGTCCGGAAGAACGTTTCCTGCCGATCAAATTATCCGCCGCCCAGGCCGGCGATCTTCGTATTGCCGCGCCGGATTCGCTGATCATCGAACTGACCATGCAGGACGATGCCTGCCGGCTCACCGTTGCCGAGACAGTCAAAGCTGTGATTTATCCGCATTCGCTCGAACAGGACATGGTCTATGCGCTTGAGAAGATACAACTGACACTCGAAAACCAAAAGCGCCGGGTTGACGATCCGGTAGAAATCGTATGCAGCGAAGACCTCTGCTGGGATTACCTGGCGAAAATTTATAATATTCTCTATGGGGCGGGGATGACCGATATCACCTTTCGGATGACCGAGTAAAAAAACGAAAAACCGATGCGCTTACTGAATGCCAAAATCATCATCTTAATTTGTCTTCCGGCATTGGCTGCGGCACAACCGCCGGACAGCAACGACATTGATCTGCTTCATTCGAAAAGTCATGCCGTTTTTCAGGAGTATTATCAAAACAGTCAAATCCTGCGAACGCAGATCAAGTATTTCGGGCGCCTCGACCGGACCGAAGATCGTCAGGCACTGTTCGAACGGTCCACCGCTGCGATCGAAGACCTGATCCCGATCCTTCAACGCCAGCGAATCATCAAAACGCAGATCGAAGATTACATCGGCTCGGACTGGGACAGCCGCTTCGGCCAAACCGGGCTTTGGAAAAAGATCAACGAAGATATCTACATCAATCAGCTCTTGCAGCTTCAGGTCGCCTATGATCGACTCTTCGGATGCGATCCGGATCAACAGCAGCAATATGCCATTCGATTGACACAGCAAATCGACGACCTGGCCCAAATCCATCCGTCGGCGATGCTGAGACTGCTTTACGCCCGAACCTTAAGTATTGATCAAAACAGGAAAAGTGGGCAAAACAAAATAATGACCGCGCTGCAGACAGTTGCAAATGATGTGAATGCCCCGAACGTGCTGCGATTTTCCGCTCAACTCGAACAGGTTGATGTGAACGGTCTGCACGTCAAAGAAAAACTCTCCGAACTTGCTGTCCAAATCACCCAAACACAATTAACAACTCAATCCGACTTAATGCTTCAACTGGCGTGTCTCCAGAAGAAATACGGTCTGGCCGAAGCATTTCAGCAGACCTGCCTGTCGAGTCGGACTGTGCAGACGACGCTCGGCGAGATGCTGCTTACCCATATGGCAAACCCAATGCCCGAATCACACCGCAACATCAATGAAATCGATATCCTCGAAGTCCGGCTGGTAACTCGGCAAATCCGAAACCAAACCCCCTCGAATTATATCGATTGGCTCGAAGCGCTCTGCGATATTAACGATCTGCAGATCCCCTCGGTATTTTATACCGCCGGCCTGGCCGCTATCGATTCGGACCCGAACAAAGCAGTTGAATTGCTGCATCGAACCGCCATCGTTCAACACGATTCGCCGGATCCCTTTATCACGACCGTCGATTACCGGATCGCCGAGCAGGCCGCCAAACTCGCCTACAATCAGTTTATCGAAAACCAATTCGAAAAGGACCGCTTCTTTGAAATATTCAACACCTATCTCGATCTGGCGCGCGAACATGCCGACCCGCAACTCGAATACCTTTATGCTGTAATCCTCAAGCAGAACGGCCGACTCAAGCAAAGCACCGATCTGCTCGAGCGTCTCAGCCGCCGGTCGGTGTCGCTGTTTAGCTGCCGGGCGAGACTGGCGCTGGTGATCCGCGATCTTAAAAACAACCGGCATATGAACCTCGTCGAACAACAGCAATGCTTCAAACGACTCGATAAGCTGCTGAGTGACTGCGAACAGACCGTCGATCCGACCGTCATGCGTGATGAGGTATTGCAGATTTACGTCCGCTGGTTAATCGAATCGGACTCGATTGCATGTGCGCTCAAAGCGACCGAAGTCATCACGGCCGACGATCTCAAACGCCGTCCGGCGTTGTATCATTATATCTCGCGCGCACAGTTTCAACTGAACCGCATTTCCGATGCGGCCCATAGTTTCGCCAAAGCCGGCGTGTCGGACTGCAATTTTGCCGACTGGGGCATCGAGTTATTGCAGCATGTTCTTGAACAAATCGACGGATACGCGTTGGAGTCAAAAAATGACCGATTTGCGCAACTGTTGCGCGATTGTGCCGCTGCCGCGTCCTATTGCGATCATTGTGTCGATAGCGAACTGGCCCAACTGATGAAGATTGAATTTTATATTTTGGCATTCGGCGAACAGCCGCAAAAACGTGAAACCCTTCAACAGCAGCTCGAGCCGATCGACCGCGGCCGCCGAACGATCGATTCGCTGCGGTGCATGGCCCGATTATATCAGGCTAAAAAGGAGTTCACCCAGGCAGGCCATTACTGGGCTCAATTGGCACAAGCCCTGAAGATCCCGGTTAATCAGCCCCAATCTATCGGATTCTGGCAGGCGAAATTCCATCAGCTTCAATGCGCAAAAAAGTCCGGCCAAATTCCTGCCGACGATATCCTTCATGCTGTTGAAGTGCTCGAAAACACTTATACACCGGTCCCTGAGCTGTATTCGGAGATGTTTTCGAAACTGAAAGACCGATGCATAAGCCCTGTTGCGGACGCTGGCAAATAAATCGCTTGCTAAAACCATACGCAATTCGTAAAATATCCTAATCGCTTCAAATGCGCTAAGTTAACATCCTGAATAGGGGAACATAATGGCTAAAACGAGTAACAATAATAATAAACGGAAAACGATATGCAGTTTTTGCGGGCGATCGTCGGGACCCGGCGATATGTTCATCGAAGGGCCCAGTCACGTCTATATCTGTCCGGAATGCGTAGAGTTGTGTAACAATATTATCATGCAGAACCGCAAGCAGTCCGTCAGTGCGGCATTGGAACCGGACCAGATCCCGGCTCCGCGTCAGATCAAGGAATACCTCGATGAGTATGTCATCGGTCAGGATCGGGCGAAAAAATATATCTCGGTCGCGGTCCATAATCATTACAAACGCCTGCTGCATACCGACAGCGAAGAAAGCGACGTTGAGATCGATAAATCCAATGTGCTGCTGATCGGCCCAACCGGTTCGGGCAAGACACTCATCGCACGCACGCTTGCGCGATATCTGAAGGTGCCGTTTGCAATCTGCGATGCCACCACGGTTACCGAGGCCGGCTATGTCGGCGAAGATGTCGAGAATTTTCTGCTGCGGCTGCTGCAGTCGGCGGACTATGACCTCGAAGCCGCCGAACGCGGAATCGTCTATGTCGATGAGATCGACAAGATCGGCAAAACCTCCCAGAATGTCTCGATCACCCGCGATGTCTCCGGTGAAGGCGTTCAGCAGTCACTTCTGAAAATGCTTGAAGGAACCATGGCCAATATCCCCCCGCAGGGCGGCCGCAAGCACCCCGAACAATCCTACATCCAGATGGACACCTCACAGATCCTGTTTATCTGCGGCGGAACGTTCGTGGGACTCGATAATATCATCAAAAAACGCCTGGGCAAAAAGATGATCGGCTTCGGATCGGAGATGTCCGCCGAGCAGGACGAAAAAGCCCAGTACAGCGCCTTGATCCACGAGGTGATCCCCGAAGATATCATCGAATACGGCATGATCCCCGAGATGATCGGGCGACTGCCGGTCATTGCCACACTCGAAGCGCTCGATGTCGGTGCACTGGTCGATATCCTGACCCAGCCGAAAAACGCAATCGTCAAACAGTATCAGCGGTTCTTCGAAATGGAAGATGCACACTTAGAGTTTACCGACGATGCACTTAAAGCCCTGGCCCAAAAAGCACTCAAACGCGATACCGGCGCCCGGGCGCTGCGGTCGATTACCGAAGAACTGATGATCGATTTGATGTACCAACTTCCCGAAGAGCAAAAGCCCGGCCATTACATCATCACCAAAGAGATTGTTGAGGGTAAAGCGGATATGTTCACAGCCGCCCGGCAGGCCAAAAAAGAATCCGCCTAAAGCACTTTAATATTTTCTGCTCCGATTTAGGCCGTCGTTAGGACAAGGCCGGCAAGGAAGATCGCATAGCAATATGAAATATTAAGCGCATCTCTGAAGCAGCCGGGCGAAGCCGTTTTGAAATTGAAAGATTGGAATTCGGATTGTACCGTGTATGAGGCGTTGACGATATTGCATCTATTTTTCTGGCATTGAGCGAGCGATTCGGATAAAATACCCCTCAAATCCATGAACCCACGTGCGTAAGGACCCGGCTATGCCGCAGGAAATAATAGAGAGCGATGACATGGAACCAGCAAGGCCAAAACCCAAATACTCCAAATTGGCGAAGGCCAGCGGAATTTGTGCATTAATCTCAATCCCCATGTATTTATTAACAAATGTAGTTCTTGAACATGATAATGAATTATTGGGTCACATATCCGCTGGCGTTTTTACGATATTATTCTTAGGCTCTTTTTTTCTTTCACTGATTGCATTGATTATAATTTATAGGTGCGATGAACAACTGGGCGGAAAAAATCTTGCCCGTTTAGTTCTTTCTTTGGTTTCAATTATGATCTTCATTTTCGGTTTAATGCCGGTTGCTTCAAGGTGCACAAAAAAATTGTCATTACGCATTCTATGCGCGACAAATATGCACGGTTTGGGGAAATGTATAACGATTTATGCCGAAGATCATAATGATGTGCTGCCCGATCCGAATCATTGGTGCGATATACTTGTCGAGGAGGTTGGTATTGTTCCAAAATCGTTTATCTGTCGCCAATCCGAGGCCGAGGAGGGACTATCATCATATGCTTTAAACCGAAATGTTATCGGTTATCGGTTTTCAGAACTGCCGCCCGATATCGTAATATTATTTGAAACGCAGCCGGGTTGGAACATGGTCGGCGAACCGGGAAACCTTGCCTGTTATCACGAGAGAGGATGTAATATCTTGTTTGCTGATGGCTATGTTGAATACGTTAAAGCCGAAAAGATACCCAAGCTTCGGTGGAAAGTGGAAGGCAAGGAAATTTTTCCAGATGATTATCTGCACAAAATTTATATTAAGCCACAACAGCGCGAATATCGGCCGTCTTTGAAAACCAGACTGATTACAAGTATTGCTATTTGGATTTCGGTTCTGGCAGTTGGTATTGGATTACTCGTAAAATTTCGTTTCGTCAAGTCCTGGAAACGTGGAATTCTTTTCACCCTTTTTGTTTTGATTGGTGGATTCTTGTTAGGATTCATTTGCGAACTTTATTACCAATCACCAAATTTTTCCAGAATCGGGATTATCGCAGGGGGTTATTTTGGCCTATTGGCCGGGCTGGTTTTGTGGGCATATGTTACAAATGCGCCTGATTGGCTCAAAGGGCAGGAAAGCTTTAAGCGATATTGCGGGGCGGTCGGCATGCTGACGGGTGTTTTTTGTTCCATATTTATTCATCTGACAATGATGATCATCTATCAAGGCCAGGCTTATGGACTTGCCGGAGGTCTGCCATTCGGCCTTGCGGCCGGATGGATTCTCGGCCGCATCGCCGGGGCGATGGTGACAAAAGAGGCGAACA
>CAZFDE010000029.1:0-14086 GCA_964517795.1 uncultured Pirellulales bacterium
CCGCATCATAGTCGGTCCCGAAATAAACATCGTGCGAGAGTGCATCGTCGCTTTCAGCCCAGCTTATGACCGTTGAACCGTCCAGCGGCAGGACCGCCCGGTTGGTCGGATTCGGTGTGGATGCCTTATCCGGGTCATACGGATCGGCCGTGACGGTGGTCGTTCCGGTATTCGTATTGTACTGAATGTTCACAGATGACAAACCGCCGTAGGCTTTCAGGACGCCCCGGTCGCGGTAACTAATCAGACGGTCATAATAGATTTCGCCGCCTTCATGCACCAAAACGCCGCCGCTGGTCATGCTTACGTCGCCTTCGCCGGCTGCGCTGCCCGGGCAATTCCCGTCATCGATCCAGATACCGGGATAGTCACCGGTCGTGGCGTTGAGCCGAAGCGTTCCGCCATCCAGATTGACCGTTGCCGTACCATCGCTTTGCGGAAGAAACATCCCGCGCTCGACGATGATCTCACCGCCGGTCATGTTGATTTCCGTTATGCTGTTCGGCTCACCGGCTACCGGCTCACTTTTATTAATATGGAACGTGCCAATATTCTTGATCACGCCGCCGCTGATGTTGATCTGGGCGAAATTACCGGCTAATTTATTGGTTTGCAGATAATTCGTCTTCAGATCGAAAACACCTCCGGTCATATTCAAAACAGCGGTCGCACCGGAGGCACCGTTATTCGGCATGGTAAACCGTCGGTCGGGGCTGGAGATTAACGTGCCGCCGTTGATATTCAGCGTCGCACTGGAGCCATTACCGGTGGCTATTTCCGAGGAACTGGCAACCTCTTTGAATTCCAGACGACCGCCATTGAGGGTAATCGACGAGCCATTGGCATTGGGATCCTGCGCAACACGGAGATAATCGGCGACCATCGAGCCGCCGTCAATGGTCAAATGGCCCACACCGGCGTTACCAACAACCAGATTTTGACTGATATCAACCACGCTGCCGGGACTGTTCAAGTCAAATTGACCATTAGCACCGGGCGAATTACCAACGACAATGGCGTTGATATCCATATCGCCGCCAACCATATTCACAGTACCATCACCATTATTGGTCGCACCGTCACCGTTACCGATATACAGAACATCTCCGTCCAGGTTGAGGTATCCGCCGTTGATGTTCAGCGTACCCATTCCCCAGTTACCGATAATGTGATTGTCAACCACATTTGGCTCGGCGGGCGTATCGACTGTACCGCCGTTGATAGTGATCACACCATATGAACCTGGTTGACCGGCCACCAGCGGGGTCTGAAGCAGGCCGCCATTAAGCGTTACATAGCCGCTTGCATTCGCCGTCCAACCGGCATAAATGGTGTTCAGATGCGTGTACCATGAGCCACTGCCTGCAGGCGGACTGCCGCCATCACTGGTTTCGATGCGTACTTTACCGCCCAGCGTACCGCCGTTGATCACCAGCGTTCCTACACCAGCCCCGACACCATAGTTCGCACCAATATACGTGTCATATACTTCAACCAAACCTGAATTAATGTTCACATCGACCGTATCCTGCCATCCGATATGAAGCGCCCCATTATTCTGCGTGGTGTTAAAGTCCCAAATCGCAGGGGGAACGTTCTTGATCAGATTGACATTCGATGTGATGTTGCAGTACCCGGCTGAATTTAAATCGAATACCGGGCTTTCACAGACATCGGGCACCGTCGTGGTGTTCCAATTGCTGCCTGTGTGGAAGCTGTGGTCGCCTGCGCCGCTATTGTTTCGCCAATAACTATATGTTATTGCCGAGGCGCTGACGGACAGACACAACAAGACCGCCACACACATTAGGATTTTTGATCGTTGCATACCTATCCTCCTTTACAAAAAGTTGATAAAAAAAGTGTGATAAAAAGATTAAAAGACAATTATCGAATTGCCATATACACCTGGCACAAAAATGTGCTGTTTTATACTTCAACACCCATGCTCCTTCAGCGACAAACCCCGTAAAAACGAAAATCAAGTTATCTGATTGTGCATGCATTATAACAAATGTACAAAGTTAATTCAAGGGTATTTTTACGTCATAATCATTGATTTTTACGCTCAAAACCATCCGGCGTTCATGCATTTTTGTAAACCTCGATAATATAAGCCGATACGGATTTTGCGCAAATTAACGGATTTTTCTTTTTTTTTCGTTTGCGAATAATCATCTGAATTTAATGTTTTCAGGTCTCATAAAAAGTTTGGGCCTGACGGCATTTTCCGCCTTCAGGCCCAATTTAAAGCGAGACAGAGAGTTCCCGATTTTCTACGGCAAATAGGGCAG
Source organism: uncultured Pirellulales bacterium (assembly GCA_964517795.1). Taxonomy (GTDB): domain Bacteria; phylum Planctomycetota; class Phycisphaerae; order Sedimentisphaerales; family Anaerobacaceae; genus CAZFDE01. The sequence goes on from CAZFDE010000029.1 coordinate 2,295, forward strand.
ATAATTAAATCGGGGGATATTTTGGCCCTGCTGCGGCGGCAATAGAATTGCCAATACGAACAGCAAAACAATAAACGCCCCGAAGATCACCAGTGCCCAGAATGTGCCGCTTTTGAACATATGTTCAGTTTTTTCAAGCCATGCGCCATGAATATGGGGCATATGTAAATGTGCAAAACCCGCATTGTGTCGGTTCATCCAACGATTTTTGTATTTTAAAGCCTTCATTCTTATCACCTCCTTTTCTTTCTCTGCTTATTTATACGACGGCGAGCAAATTAGGTGCGCATTATTTCGAAGGATAAAACAGAATGATACACATATAAACAGAATCGTACGCCAAAAACGCCAAATCCGTTAAACAATGAAAAGCTTTTACTTTTTCAGATATGAAGGCAACTGGTCTATCGAATCGAGAATGTTTACCCCGCATTGCTCAAGGCGGTCACGGCTCTGGTGGCCGTTGGCGATCAGCACACAATCGACGCCCATTTGCCCGGCGACGTGCCAATCGTGACTGGTGTCGCCGACAAAGAGAATTTCGGATGGTTTATGATCAAGCTGTTCCAAGAGCATCCGGCCGCTATCGACCTTGCTGTGAGCATAATAATCATTGAGGCCGAAGATATGCTCAAAATATTGCGTCAGGCCGAAGTGCTCGACCACCTCGTGCAACATCTGCTGCTGATAGGCCGAGAGGATCGAATGGGTCCGCCCCTGATCGATCAAGGATTGCAGGACCTCGACCGCCCCATCGTGAAGCCGGCACGCGAGCTGCTTTTGGCGATAAATGACATGGTATTCCTCACAGATTGCATCGAACGGATCCGCTTCAAAATCAAAACCCAATTTTCGATAGTATGCGATCACCGGAAAATCGAATTCCGCACGGTACTGTTCGAGCGTCACCGGCGGTTGTTTTCGCCGAGCGAGGATCGTATTGAGAATCTCGACGACCTGCCGGGGGTCATCCAGCAGCGTCCCGTTCCAGTCCCAGATAATATGACGATACGGTTTCACACAAACTCCAGCAAACGTAATATCTTTTACTATCCCTTAAATAGTATTCGGTTTCAAGTCTCTTCGATGCGATGTATAAAAAGAATTGCAGTATTCGTATTTATACGTAAACTCATGGATTATGAAAACGGAAAAATCGTCGTTGAAAAATAAAATCGCCCTGGTGAGCGGTGCCAGTCGGGGGATCGGCCGCTCGATCGCCCTGCATCTGGCCGGCGAAGGGGCGACGGTTATCGCCTGCGGCCGCTCGAAAACCAAGCTCCATTCGCTGATCAAGGAACTCAATGCAATCCACGATGGCGGGCATATTCCAATTGCCGCGGACCTGCAGGAATCCAAAACTTTCCAACAAATCGCCACCGATGTAAAAAAACATTTCAAAAAACTCGATATCCTGGTCAATAATGCCGGCCAGACGCTTTCGGCCGCATTTGAAAAAACCAATATCACGGATTTTGACCGGGTGATCGGTATTAACACCAAAGCACCTTATTTTCTCACTCAGGCGCTGCTGCCGCTTTTAAAAAAGCCCAAACGCACGTTTATTATCAATGTCGCTTCGGTCGTCGCGGTCAAGGGCTATTCGCATCAGACGGCCTATTCGGCCTCGAAGCATGCGCTTCGCGGTTTTTCGATTGCCCTGGCCAACGAACTGCACGGCAGCGGAATTCGCGTTCACGTAATCTGTCCGGGCGGGGTGGATACGGAAATGGTCAGCCGCGTGCGGCCGGACATCAAAAAAGACGAACTGATCGGTCCCGATGAAATCGCCCGACTGGTCGTATTTCTGGTGACTCAGACCAATAATGCGATGATCGACGATATCCACATCCGCCGCCAGAGCTCGGCACCGTGGTTCTAAACATAACTTGTCTTTGAATTAATCCTCGTTTTCGAGCTGGGCGGTTTGCTGTGCGCTTTGGATCAGCGGCCATTTCACGAACGCTTCGACCGCGTGATATTCCGGCAGCCCCAACGCATCGTAAGTTTGGGCGGTCGCCATATTGCGGTCTTCGGCCCGTTTCCAGAACTCACGCTCATCGAACGGCCCGGGAAACATCGCCCGGTCCTTCTGGCTTTCGTGGCGGAAGATCGAATACCGTTTTCGCCGAAGCTCATCGGGCGAAAGCGGCACAGCCATGTCGATCTGATACGGAAGCCACTCATCCCATGCCCCGCGATACAAATAGAGGACCGGCTCTGTTTTGGATTTTTTGCAATAGGTCTCAAGGGCTTCGAGAAATGCCGTCAGGCACAGCCGGTGCGTCCCGTGCGGATCGGACAGATCGCCCGCCGCGAAGATCATCTCGGGCTTGACCGTCTCCAGAAGCTTAAAAACCGCGTCGATATCGGCCTGTGAGATCGAGTGCTTCTGCACGGTACCCGTATCGTAAAACGGCATATCGAGAAAATGCACCTGCGATTCATCCAGTCCGCAATACGCCGCCGCGGCCAGCGCCTCGGTTCGCCGAATCAGCCCCTTGATCGCGCGAATCTCCTGCGTATCGACATCGCCGGGCGTCTTGCCCCGCAGGAAATTCTCGATATGCGTTTCAATCACATCGGTCTGCTTGTGGCTGAGATTGAAGATCTGGTTGTATTTGGCGACAAAATCGGCATGCCGCAGGACATTATGATCAAAAACACTGAGATAGCCGCTGACCATGTAGGCCGTATGGACGTCATGGCCCTGCTCGGCGAGCCGGCTCATTGTCCCGCCCATGCAAATCACATCGTCGTCGGGATGTGGGCTCAGGATCAATGCCCGCATTGGGCCGTCCTTGCCGCCCGGCCAGCCGGTGATCGTATTCATCATTCGCCGAAAAACCCGCAAATTAATATCATACGCCCGGCCGCGTTGGCGGATCAGTTCGCCCAGATGATTCTCGGTATAATCTTCCTGGGTCAGCTTCAACAGCGGTTTTTGGGTTTTTTCCGCCAGCCAGATGACCGCCTGACGTTCGAGAATATCATCCCACCGGCAGGATTCGATCATCCATGGTTCGGTCATGCGGGTAAGCTTGCCGGCCGCCGCTTCGTCGAGAAAAAGCATCGCGTTTTCATGTTCTTGCAGAAAACTGGCGGCAATCTCCGATGACACGTCGCCTTCCGTGGCCATTTTGATGACCGGCGCTTTATGCTCGCCAAAGGCCAACAGTGCGATCCGGCGTGCCTTAAGGATCGTGCCGACACCCATCGTCAGGGCCATTTTCGGAACATGTTCTTCGCCGAAAAAGTCACTGGCGGCATCCTTGCGGGTGATCCGGTCGAGGATGATCCGCCGGGTGACGCTGTCTTTGGGTGACCCGGGTTCATTGAAACCGATATGACCGCTGCGGCCGATGCCAAGGATTTGAAAATCGATCCCACCGGCCTCGGCGATCTGTATCTCGTAATCCGCACAGTAACTTTCGACCTGATCTTCAGAAACGGTCCCGCTGGGAATATGCACATTGTCCTTGGGGATATTGATATGTTCAAAGAGATTCGCCCACATCCAATAATGATAGGACTGGATCCGATTGGGATCCATCGGCCAGTATTCATCGAGATTAAACGTGATAACCTTCGAAAAATCCAGGCCCTCTTGCTTGTGCAGCCGGATCAATGCTTCATACACGCCGATCGGTGTTCCGCCTGTTGCCAGCCCTAAAACGGTCGATTTGTCTGCGGCATTATTGTTTTCGATCAATTGTCGAATCTCATTAGCCACGTTTTGACATGCCTGTTTCGAATCCTTATATATCTTGACAGGAATTTTCTCCATTGATCGTTTTCCTTTTGCCGAATTGTAAGTCAATCCCAATAGTATTAGTATAGCGCTAAGAGTTTTTCAAGTCTTAAATAGTTTGTCTGGGGCAGACAGTAATCGCTGTTATACAGCAGGGTCTTGTCGCCGATACCAAAGGCCTTCATACCGGCACGTCCGGCCGCCTCCAGGCCGGCAAAGGCATCTTCGATTACCACGCAGTCGGCCGGGGCGATACCGAGTTTTTCCGAGATCAGCATCAACCCCTGCGGATCGGGCTTGGGCCTGGTCACATCGTTGCCGGTGACGACTACATCGAACCAGTCCCGGACGCCCACATGATCCACAATCTTATCGGTATTTTTGCTGGCCGAATACAGGGCAAGCTTAAGGCCTTTTTCCCTGAGCTGACCGATGAAATCATCGATCCCATCGAGAATATCGGCGTGCGTGAGATCATCGAGCATCTGGACATAGAGATTGTTTTTCTGTTCGGCTAACTGCTCAAGCTCGCCTGTCGAATACGCGCGATTCGCATTTTCCATAATAATATTGAGACTGTCCATGCGGCTGACGCCTTTGAGCCGCTCGTTGATCTTCTCATCGAAATAAATTCCCTCAGCGTCGGAGATCGTTTTCCATGCCTTATAGTGCAGCCTGGCCGTATCGACGATCACGCCGTCGAGATCAAAGATCACGGCCTTGAGCTTCGGGCGATTGAGAAATTCATCCGCCAAGACAGCCGTTTTCGGCTCAAATTCGAAGATGATATCGCTGCCATACAGTTTGGCCGCCAGCGGTTCGCCCGATACCAATTGATAGGTTACTGCTTTGCGGTCAACGGTCAGTTTGATCACACTATTGCCATAGAGCAGTTTGAATGAATATTTTTTCCACGCATCAGGGATCGTGGGGCTAAATTGCGGCATATCTGAGGTATAGACCATGCCGCCGAAACCGCAGACGATATTGAGCCATGTACCCGCCATCGAGGAGGTGTGCAGGCCTTCGTGGGTGTTGTTATTGCAGTTGTCCAGATCGAGTCGGGCCGACCAGAGATAATAGTCATAGGCCTGGTTATGGCGGCCGATCTCCGAGGCCAGAATCGAATGGATGCACGGCGAAAGCGATGAGCCGTGGGCCGTGCGCTGCTCGTAGAAGCGGTAATTCTGCTTTTTCTCATGCAGCGAAAACCGATCACGGAATAAAAACATCATCAGCAAAATATCGGGCTGTTTGAGAAGCTGAACCTTGAAATACTGATCGATGGTCCACTTGGCCTCGACGGGGATATCACGCTCGCGGTCAAGCTGCTCGCGGGCGATCGGGTCCATCGAAAACAACATGTCATCCTGGACATAAACATCCATCTGCTCGTCGTATTCGAGGATCATATCGTCGGCGACCTTCTGCCACGATTTCAATTCGTCATCATTTAAACCGGCTTTGGCAAGGATCTGATCATAGAGGGTTTTCGCAGATGCCTTCATCGCATCAAGCACATCGATCGCATATTTAATCGCCCACTTGGCGGTATAGTTCGTGTAATAGTTATTATTGACAAACTGCTGCCATTCATCCGGGCCGATCACACGGTTAATGGCGTAGCCCTTTCGATGCGGCACAAAACAGGATCGCGTCGCCCAGTAGCGAGCCACTTCGACCAGTACCTCGATACCCTTGCTGTAAAGATAGTCCTTATCGTTGACAATGTGGTCGTAAAGATAAATCGCATACGCCACGGCCGAGGTGATATGGATCTCACAGAAGGAATATTGCCAGTAGTTACAGTCTTCCGTGCCGTCGATGGTGGTCATCGGGTACATCGCCCCGCCACAGCCGAAGTCTTTGGCCCGATCAACCGCCCCTTTGAGGGTGTGGTAGCGGTATTGAACCAGGTTTTTAGCGGCATTATGATTCGAGAACAAGTAAAACGGCAGGCAGTAGCTTTCACTGTCCCAGAATGCACGGCCCCAGTAATGCTCACCGGTAAACCCCTTGGGATTGATATTCAGGTACGGATCGTTGCCGATATAGGTGCAGAGCATTTGGAAGATGCAAAAGCGAATCCCCTGCTGGCCGGTGTCGTCGCCGTCGATCTCGATATCAAAATTATCCCAGAGGTGTCGAACTTTTTCAGTATGTTCGCCGAGTAGTTGGTCATAGGATTTCTTGGCGGTCTGTAAAAAATGGGACTGACTCTCAGTGATCAGAAAATCGGTGATCTCTTTTTCTCTGGCCGTATCAAGCGAATATGTTTCATCGTCTTTGGCGACCAGACCGTAAATGCATCCGGCATCGCGGCTCGTCCAGGCCGAGACGATCTTATCGATGCAATAGTCTTTACCCTTCTCCGGTGTGAAAGAGAACCGATATCCGACCAGCCGCTCATCGTTGATGTGTTCTTCATTTTGTTTGGGCACATCATGCGTATCGATTCGCATCTGGTGAATGTAATACTGGCCGGTAGTGTCCACTTTCATTAGAAGATAGGTTTCGTCTGCGCCGGCCTTTTTGTTGAACACCCGACAATGCTGGATACTCGTCGCGCAGTCGCGATTCTCACGCTCACTGTCCAGCAAAAGCGTAACTTTGATTTCTTTTTCATGGTTGATGGCCTTGATCTTGAGCCTCACGGCCGCGATGTGCTTGTCGCTGTGACTGACGAATCGCTGCCATTGCAGCTCGGTTTCGGCGCCGCTTTGTGCCTTAAAGATCAGCCGGCGAGTCAATACCCCCTGCTGCATATCCAGTTCGCGGTAATAATCGCTGAATTCACTTTGGTCCATCGTGAACGTTTCGCCGTCCACCTCCACCCGGATCCGAAGCCAGTTGGTCGTATGGACCATATAATTGGAAAATGTCGGGAAGGCCTTTCGCTTCCAGGGATAAACATTTTTTTCTTTGACGAAAATCCCGCCGAGATAGCACCCTTCGAGCGTATGATCGGATACCCCCTCCTCGAAATTGCCGCGAGTGCCCATATATTCATTGGCCAGAGAAAAGATCGCCTCGGCGACTTCGTTTTTCTGCGGCCGAAACTGCTTATCAATAATTTTCCAGGGGTGCACGCCAAATAATCGTTCCGAACCTAATTGCATATAACAACAACTCCAAAATCAGGGTTTCAATATCGTATTGATCAACGCAAAATAATTCTCGTGCGGCACATATTCGGGGACACTGTTTCCGGTGCCGAGGGCATAGCCGCCGCGCTCGGCGGTTCGCTCGAGCATTTTCTGACTGCGCTGGCGAATCTCCTGCGGGCTGCGCCGACAGACAAAATCCAGGTCGATCCCGCCCAGGATCGCGATGCGGCAGCCCCACCGCTCATACGCATCTTCGACCGGCAGGATCGTGTCCTCATACGAATGCTTGGCATCGTATCGGATCTCGTCAACCACATCGTCCATGACGTTTTCCAGTTGACCGCAGGAATGCAGAATCGCCGGTCGGCCGCTGTTGTGAATCGTTTCGACGATTTTTTTATGCCAGCCAAAAACATATTTTCGCATGTCTGCCGGCGAGAGCATCGTCTGGGTCTTATAGCCCCAGTCATCATTGGCGATCATCGCCCCGACCGTCTCATATTGACCGCATATTTCGTAATAGCGAATCAGAATCTGCCCGACGTTGGCGAAAAGATCCTCAACTAATGCCGGATCATCGACCAGCATCATGCACAGCCGCTCGTAACCAACCAGCGAAATAACATTTTCCAGTATCCCGCCCGGACCAAAAACAATAAGCTTCATGCCATCAGGTAACCAATTGGCGGCCTTGTCCAGCCGCGAATAATCCTGGCTGTCCGGATCGGGCCAATCGTAGCTGTTAAAACTGTCCCGGTCGGTGATCGCATGACCGGCATTCAGTGAGATGGTTTCCTTCATTTCAATCTCACCGATATTGAAACTCATCGTACAGCCATGACATGTCGCATAATCATATCCCGCATTTTTGAACGCTTCGATAATCAGCGGATTGAGATCGCCGAATTGCCACTCAGGATACTGCTTAGATAGTTCTTCGCCGGCCAGTTTTCTGTAAAGTGGTTCGTTGAGGAAAAATTCGAACAGTGTCGGCCGATCGGGCCTTTGGCGGTTCAACACCTTTAACAGATTCTCAAATTGCGGTTCTCTCATATTGTCCCTTTATCCTGCAAAACACCGTGCGGCCGGACTTCGCTTCCTTCGATCTTCAGCGCCGAATCGCCCAGTTCGGTTCGCATCTGTTTGATATACCCCATCAGTCGCTTGACAACTTTCGGATGCTTATCTGCGACATTGCTTGTTTCCGCCGGATCGGTCTTTAGATCGAACAGGGCCAGGGCGATCGTTTTCTTTTCATTTTTTCCGTACATCCCGTTTTTACCCGGCACTTTGACCGCATTATAGTCATGCGGCACGTGCAGTTTCCATCGGCCGCTGCGAACGGCTTGCAATTCTTCATGGTGATAAAAGAAAATGGCCTCATGCGGGCTTTTAGCGTCCGCCTTACCTTTAATCAATCCGGTGATATCCTTGCCGTCAATCTTCTTTTTCGGCATGGGTACATCGGCCATTGTCGCAATCGTCGGCAATAGATCCATCGAAACCAGCGGCTCATCGCAGACACGTCCCGCGGGAATTGTTCCGGGCATGTGCATCAGGCACGGAATTCGTTGACCGCCCTCGAAGGTGGTATCTTTGCCTTCTCGCAGATTTCCTGCCGATCCGGCGTGTTTACCCATCACCAGCCACGGGCCGTTATCGGAGATGAAAATGACCAGCGTTTTTTTGTCAATTTTTAATTTCTTAAGTGTTTTTAGGATCTGGCCAACCGACCAGTCGATTTCCATGATCACATCGCCATAGAGGCCGAGTTTGGATTTGCCCCGAAATTTATCCGAGACTGCCAATGGCACGTGCGGCATCGCATGGGCCAGATACAGGAAAAAGGGCTTGTCCTTATTGTCGCGAATAAACTCAAGACTTTTCTCAGTGTAGAAAGTCGTTAGCTTATCCTGGTCCGGGTCCTCTTCGATCTTTTCTTCATTATGCATCAGCGACAGCGGGGGCCACGTCTCGATGATCTCGGCCCACTGCGGATAGATTTTGGCGGACTCGGGCTTCATATCGTTACTGTACGGCAGACCCCAGAACTCGTCGAAGCCCTGATTGGTTGGCAGAAACGGCTTTTCATGTCCGAGGTGCCACTTGCCGATACACATCGTCGCATATCCTTTGGGCTTGAGGATCTCGGCAATGGTCTGCTCATCGGGATTAAGACCATAGGTATAGGTCGCGTTGACATTGCGGCCCATCTGAACCCGCTGTGGATAGCAGCCGGTCAGCAGGGCTGCCCGCGACGGCGTACACAGCGGCGCCCCCACATAAAAATCGGTAAACAGCGTACCGAATTTTGCCATCCGGTCAATATTCGGCGTCTCAAAACCCTTTGCCCCATAACAGCCCAGATCGCCGTAGCCCTGATCATCGGTCAGGATCACAATAAAATTCGGCTGCTGCAATTGGGCATTTTTCCCGCACGAACAGATGCCGCTGCAGCCACCGAGGGTCAGGCCCAAGACAGAGAGGCCCGCCTGCTGAATAAATCCTCTTCGATTCACGTTTTTCATAATGTTACTCCGCTACAATGGGCATCGGCGGTGCATCGATGGTATTGTCCGTCATGGCCGCCGCATCAATGGATACACCGCCGTAATCGGCCCGGATCCGCTTGATATACAACGGGGCCGTGCAATAAAAGCTGATCAGATTGCCCTCGCAGCCGCGATCGGGCATTTGTTCGACATGCAGCTTCATATACTGATCGAAGATCAACAGCACTTCGTTACAGATATCGACGATTTGCCGCTTTTCATCGGCACCGAGGTCTTCGGGTTGCTTGCCCCTCATGATCGGCACCAGATCGGTCGCCCGCTCGAATGCCCTGAAATACAATATCGTGCAGCGGATCCGGTTATCCAAAAACGCCAGATAGTGCTTCGCCTGCGGACAAGCCGTTTGTTTGGCACACTCGCCTAATTCGGCCAGAGCCTGTTCGTATGCATGGCGTGCTTTCTGCTGGCGTTCTTTGGGCCGATTATATAACAACATCTCGTCGGTTCCCCAGCACGGCAGAAAACAAAAACCGATACACAGATCATCGACATGTTCTTCATTGATCTGATCGACCGTTTTGACGGCTTGGATAAAATGTTCCACGCCGCCGATTCCCATATCCGCCGCATATTGATGATAAAATGCGTTCGGCTCGATCGGCCCCATCAGCGTTGCCAAGGCCGCATATCGCGCGGTCACCTGCGACTCGGCATTTCGCCAGTGAATAAAGCTCATCCCGTATAATGCATCGTCCTCTAAAGCCTTGAACGCATCGGACAGGCCCTGATAAATACCGTGCACACTGTTTTGGAGTTGATACATATTACCGTCGAACTCCAGCCACTGGATAATCATCAGTCGCTTCAGTTCCTCGGCCGTCAGGTTCGCATTGCGCAGATATTTATAATCGCGATTGGCCCCGTGGCCGGGCAGAATCGTCAGTGGAATATCTTCAGGAACAGTTTGCTCAAAAAGGTTAAACAATGTTTCGTGATAGGCAGGCACAGAGCAGTACGCCCCGACACAAATCTGCGGCCGGTCAGCTCGGTCCTGCCACAATTTATGGACCGCCTGAACCGCCTTGATGTTATGCCCCACCTGGCCGAGCAGCTCGTACAGGCTGTTTTGCTTTTCCTTAAATAACAATGACAGACCGGTCTGTTCGATGATCGCATCGTCAAAATGTTCCTCGGCTTTGAGCCGAAGCTCGTTGGGGCTATAGGGTTTTCGCCAATTACCTAATTCCAGTGTGATTATTTCCAGATGATCCAACTGCGGATAGGTATCCGCGATCGCCTCGCAGCGGGCAATGGTTTCATTCACATCGGTGTCCATCCTGTCCGGCTCGAATGACATCTGGACCGTCAACCCGCAGCGTTTGGCCTCGTCCATCAGACCGCTCATCCAGTTGATTGCATGTTTGCTTTTGAGTTCGGGGATATCGTAATACGGCTCAATCGCCGGAATGCAGAAGGTCTTTTCGTTTCGGATATTGTCCTTGAAGAACGGGTCATCGGGAATATCGTGCCGCTGGCCATAGAAAAAATTACCCGCTAATTCTTTGGTGTTTCCGTGCTCAAACGCATACCACTGCAAGCGGTAGGAATGAAAGCTGAACAAGTTAAACCGCATCCGGGCGAGATTCCGGATATATTCGCGGACCTCGCGCAGCGGATAGCCGGAAATATCCATCGTAAAATTCACATATGGCCGCGGGCCGCGAAGCTGAACGGCCGGGCGGATCGTCTCATTATAACCGATCAAGTCGTCAAGATTGATTTGATCCGGTACCATCGGCCCGGTCAACTGGAACCGATACCCCAACTTCTCCAGCATTGTAAACACCGCGTGGGCGACGCAGGTCGGGTCATGACCGGTCAGATGAACAGTATAGCTGTCGCCGCGATCTTCACATTCCACCGCAAACACATACGGCGGCAGATTCGCATCCACTTCCAGCGCAAAATGCCAATGGCCCTGTTTGGCCCCGCTCGTCTCCATCACGAAAGGGCCATCGGGTTTATGAACAAAATACATCAATTCGCTCTTGGCAAAGGTGAAAACCGGATCCACCCCCTTGGAACTGACCGTAGCAATACCGGCAATTTTTTCCTGACTGAGATCCCTATTTTGGCAGCCCAAAACCAGCGATAAACAAACCAAACCTAAAACGAGTCCCATATTTCTTGCCTGCATCTTTGAATCTCCTATTCTTATACCGGCACATGGTGCCTTTCTAATAATTCCATCGCCGGCTTTTCCTGCGAGATATCGCCGCTGAGAATAAACGCAAATCCCTTCAGCGAACCGAGCTGCCTGTGTATCACATCCGGCAGTTTCAGGCAGTCGCCTTCGTACTGCACATCGAAAATATGGTTGAGCTTGCCGGCATCCTGAATTTTCCGGTAAACCTGCGGCCA
>CAZFDE010000029.1:14186-32549 GCA_964517795.1 uncultured Pirellulales bacterium
CGAAAATATGGTTGAGCTTGCCGGCATCCTGAATTTTCCGGTAAACCTGCGGCCAGTAGCCCACATCCGGCTGGCCGGCGCCTGGTACCCATTCGACACCCTTTAAATTGGGGTTCGCCAATAGCGTATCGAGATGGGCCAGTTGACCAGTCCCGTCCAGATGATAAATCGAATTCGGCAGCTTTTGGATACTGTCTTTGATCTCGGGATACACAAACGTATTGAACAGATCGGGACTCAGCATATACGCAAAATCACACTGCAAAATATAATATGGCTTATCCGACCAGACACACGGCCATGTGATATAGCCGTTTTGCTCACAATCAATCACCTGGCAGAATTCGCCGTAGTATTTCATCCAGCAATCGTGGAGCTCGCCAATCAACCGCTGAACATGATCCGGGTGATCGTACATATCGTACATTAACTGCTCGGGCCCGCGAAATGATGAGAGAATATCCACCGGCCCGCCCATATCCGTCAAAACGACTCCCACCGAACCGCCCCAGCGATTGACCGCGGCCTCTTTAATGTCCCGAATCCGCTTAAACCACTGATTGTTGGGATCGAACGAAAATTGCATCTGTTCGATCGGCGCCCGGCTGTCATGATCGTACCAGACCGACTCAGCCGAGCGCTTTAATTCCAATCCGAGAAACGCTGCCAGCACACCCGGTCCGAAATTCGGCCAGACCAGGGGATACGCATCGCCGAGAAACCGGGTGTTACCCAGATAATACGCCCACCGTTCGATAATATCCTCGGCCTTAACCTCAAAATCGAACAATTCGGGCTGATTACTGGCGAAGAAATTCCAGTAATCGTATTGCGGCAGCTTCGGCTTAGGGCCAGTCAGATCGGACGGCCTTAAACGAATTTGAATGATGGGCCGATTTAACTCACCGGCCCACCATCGCTTCGAATCTTCTTTGATCTGTTCGTACTTCTGCGGTTCAAAATCAATGGCCATGAACATCTCCAAAATTGATAAGTCCTACTTCAATGCGATCACAATGTCGCGGTAGCCGAAATCCTCGTTGCCGTAATACATCTTCGCCGGTTCCTTTTGGGCCGGCGGCTGGATATCCATTTGCATTTTCCCTTCACTCAACTTGACATTTTCAAAAACAATCGAATCCGAACTCGGATCAACATCGCCTTTGAGCACGTATTGGCCGAACCGAAGTGAGAATTGCCCGCCCTTTTTGAACAGATTGTGCTCAATATCGGTGATCGTAATCCGGTACGGGCCTTCATTAACAACCTTAATCGGCCAGCCGGTCGAATGACGATGGTGAATATTAAATCGAATTGTTTCCTGTTTGGGCGAACCGATCGTTGTGCGGCCCGGCATAAACGGATCGTTTTTCGTCACATCCTTATACCAGTCTTCGTAAATACCCCGCAATTCCTTGACGATCTTTGGATTTTGCTCAGCAATATTGTTTTGCTCGGCCGGATCGGTCTTGAGATCGTACAATGCTTCGCCATTGATCAGCTTATAGCGCTTTTGCCGCACGCAGGAATTGATCCACATCCGCGGTTTCTCCACCCGGTCGGACTGGATAATGATCGAGCGGTCCGGCAGCGTCTTCGTTGTGCCGGTCAATACATCGGCGATACTGATCCCGTCGATATCCAGATCGCTCGGCATCTTCAAACCACAGAAGGCCATGATCGTCGGCAGCATATCGATATGCGCACACAATTCATCCACATCGCGACCGGCTTCGATCTTGCCGGGCCAACGAACAAAACACGGCACATTGATCCCGCCCTCATAGACGGTGGTCTTGCCGCCGCGCAGGCCGCAATTGTATCGAACGCCCATCTTCTTTCGCTGACAGGCCAGGATCTCCGGATTGCTTTTCAAATCCGCACAATACAACAGCGGCCCGTTATCCGAGAAGAAAATTACAATCGTATCATCTTCGAGCCCCTCGTTCTTGAGCGTCTTGAGCAGTTTGCCGATATTCTCGTCGAGCTTGGCGACCATGCCGTACACATCCTTGTCACCCTGGGTCAGATTCGGCGCATCGGCATACGGCTCGACGTATTCCGGCGCCACCTGCGGGTCTTTGCCGTCGTGCGGCAGAAACGACATCACACACAGCAGAAACGGCCTTTTTTTATTTTGCTTTATAAAATCAATCGCATGATCGGTAAATATATCGTCGAAAAATCCATTCATGCGGACGAGTGTCCCGTTATGATTCATTTGAGGATCGAACCGCTCGCCCAATGAATCCGCATACAGCAGCGTCTCGTCGAAGCCTTTATCGTCCGGCCGCATCGGGATATTCTCACCCAAATGCCACTTGCCGAAAAGCCCCGTCGCATAACCATTATCCTTCAACAGTTGAGCGAAGGTAACCTCGTCGGTATGGATCCCAAGCCGGCCCATCCACGTATCCCACACACCGGTGCGGTAATTATAGCGGCCGGTCATCAGCGAAGCACGCGTCGGCGCACACAGCGGCGAAACAATATAGTTGGTCAGCCGCGTACTCTGGCTAAAAAGTGTGTCGAGATTCGGCGTCTTAAGGATCGGATTGTCATAGCAGCTCATATCACCATACGCCTGGTCGTCCGAGACGATCATCACAATATTCGGCCTTTTGGTTCTGCCTGTGTTTTGCTGCTGCTGACAACCGGCCAGCAGCGATGCCGCCCCAAAAGAGGCCGCCGCAGAAAACGACTGCTTCAAAAACACTCTTCGTGATAATTCAGCCATGGGTATCTCCTTTCAATGAGTCCGTTGCTTTATTTCGATAAAATCATTTTTCGATACCGCGGCCGCAGCCCTGTTTTGGCCTCATACGTTTCGATCAGTTTTTTAAATTCTTCCGAATCGGTATCGGTAAACAGTCTGTTATCTTCGATTTTGATCGTTTCCTTTTTATCGACTTTATTGAACCGCACAAGTTTCTCTTCGCCGGCCAGGCCGAAAAAATTGCCGGTAATCGTATTATCATGTGTTTCGGGGTTAAAGTGCATGATCTCTTCGTTGATATTGTAAACCAGATTTTCCGTCACCAAAACACCTCCGCCGCCCTTGTCCCATCGCAGGCCGTTATTCGGTGCCCGCGCTTTGGTACCCACCACATCATAAACCAGGTTGCCCCGGATGGTGGTTCCTTCCTGCGTGCCGAGAATATAAATACCCGCCCCATCGGAAAGGACAATCATCACGTTATGAATATGATTGTTTTCGATCCTATTATGATAACACGGCGTCCGCGCAGTCCCCCACATCCAGCCAACCGATACGCCGGTATAGGGCAGATCGCGAATCAGGTTATGGGCGATCGTATTGTGGTGCGACAACCCCACCCAGATACCCACCGAGCCGAAATAGATCTGCCCGCACGTTTCAATCAGATTATTACTGATCGTATTATGCGAAGCGGCCTGCTCAGGATTCGCCTTCCACCAGACTTGGTTGTTGGTATTGCGTTTGCGGCTGCCCTCACCGACCATAATGCCCGTCCCGGCGATATCATAGATCCGATTGCCAACAATCCGATTTTGTGTACAACTGCGGGCAAACGAAACTCCGGCTTTGCCCAGCTTGGTCAGCGTGCATTCTTCGAGTGAAGAATTTTTCGTCATCTCGAAATCCAGCGCCGCGGGCATGCGATGCCAGACAACGCCTTTACATTCATTGCCTTGTTCATCCAAAATAACACCGCATTCACCATGAAAACCGGCCTGCATCTCCAAAAAATGCCGATCCTTGGGAACCCATCGGCAATACTGAAATGTTAGCCCTTTAAAGTGGAGATTCTCAATAAACTGATCCTCCTGAGGCGGCACTTTCACAGATAATAACTGCTCGGCCGCCGGCACCACGAATTCGGCCGTCTCAATCGATTCATCCGATAACGGAACATAATATAAGGTCGAGGACGGCTCATCAAAAAACCACTCGCCCGGCTGATCCAAAAATGTGACCGAATTTTCAAGATAATACGGCTCATCCGGCAGACGGCCGATGCACGACCACCATGTATTAAAACCGATATCTTTTTGGGTCGTCACAATGTTATTTTCAAGATCGATTTCTCTGATCGGCGACCTCCCGATGTTCCAGTCATGCAGAAAGATCAACTCTACATTGCGGTAATCGTCCGGCTTGGGGATATCATTATTTTTGAATTGGAATGAATCGGTTTGATTGACCGCCTCACCGGCCCGAAAATACCCGGTATTGGGATGCCGGGCCCGCTGCAGCCGCCGGCCATTGAGGAACAATTCCCACATATACGGAACATCATCGCCGACTTTCGCCTGCCAGATACCGTCGGCATTGACTCGCCAGCCATCGATCACTTTGCCGCCGTCGATGATGACCTTTTCGCGTTTATAGCTCAGATACGTAATACCGAACTGCTCGGTCCCCGAATCGGCCAGGGTAAATTCGATCGGCTCGGTGACGCGATATATCCCTTCGCGAATATAAACCGTCATATCCCGCGCCAGGCCCTCCTTAACATATTTTCTAATTTCATCCCGCGCCCGTTGGATGGTGGCAAACGGGCGTTCGAACGTGCCGGGATTATCATCACGGCCATCCGTTGCCACAAAAAACGCAGAACGATCTTGATCGATTTGACTGATCGATGCACAACCCGAACAACACAAAAGTAAAGAAATCAAAACAATAACAACACTTCTATAGACGACTTTCACCATTTTAGTATTCATTTTTTCCTTTCTCTGGTTTCCGTTTCACCTGTGGGGCTTGCACAGTCGGATATATCAATCCATCATTTGTTACATTTGCATTCAAGGAGTTCTCGAGAACAAAATAAGTCACCTGTCCGCAAGGATCGGGAAATTCCTTCATTGTGAGCCGCACATCCGGCTCCCAATCCAACGGAATCATCGTACTCCATGCTTTCATCTGGACCGCCAGGCCGCCAGGCCGCAACGATTCGTCTTTTTGGGGTTGCCCTATTGTCGATGTATCTAAAATTAAATTTCGCTGATAATCGAAATCCTGCATTCTTTCCCCTCCTGGCGGCGTATCGAGAAATTCCAGGTTTGCCGGATTCAAACAAAATACTACAGGTCCGCGCATTAGCGCGGCACGTCCAGCCTGCACCATACGTCCTTTGACAAACCGCCATGACATCGGCATACGCAATTGGACCGTATCACCCTTGCGCCAAGTTCGCTGGATCGGATAAAACTGCCCCCCTTGAACATGATACACTTGTCCTTTATTGACACGGACTTCAGCCTGTAAACACCATCGCGGAATCCGCAAAGACAAGGTAAATTCAACAGGCTGCGAAAGGTTTATTGTCATGTCCACTTTTCCAGACGAAGGATAATCGGTGTCCTGAACCAATTCGATTGGGGTCTGTGCGTATTCGAATTTCACCGTCGATCGTTCATACATATTGATCAGTAAACCGTCCTGATCACGATAATACACCACTTCCGGCAATTCGCTGATCATTCGGCGGAAATTATTAGGACAACAATACGTGTCCGCCATAAAAACGGTGCGGGGGCCCGTAAACGGAATATGATAATAGAGCTTGCGGCCGCCGGGATCCTGGGCAGCGAATAAGCCATTATAGATCGCCCGTTCCATAACATCACCGTAAAACGAATCCCGCTGAGCCTGCATCAACAGATGCATAAAACGGATCAGGTAACACGTTGCACATGTTTCAGAGTATTTTTCACCTTTCTGGCGATAATTCCATCCTTCACCGTACGGCCCGGAACCGGTACAGGTCCCCGGCAGATGCATACCGCCAAGATTGAAAAGACTTTTCAGACTGACACGCCAGTGATCGGAATATGCCGACGGATCCGATATATGCTTCATCAGCCCGGCTTGCGCACAGGAAAATTCCAGATCGCTGTAAACGTGGACAATCGGTCTGGAATCCGAGCTATCCAGCATCAATGATTGATGGGGTTCATCCATTATACATCCCACATGACGCAGCCAATCCAGACAGCGTTCGTCGCCGGTCATTGTGTATAGCCGCACCAGTGCCGTTGGAAATCCTACCTGGTGAATCCCCAATTTGCTCTGGGCAGCGTTATTAATAATCCATTGAGTCAGTTTGCGGGCGGCTTGCATCGAATCTGCATCCTGAAAATAATGAGCATTGGACAGCAACGCGTGGATTATATAGCTTGCTTCATGAAGGACCCACAGCTTTTCCATTCGCTCTTGCCCGTCGCACCAGCCAATAAAACCATCTGCATCCTGACTGGCAATTAATAAACCAAAATACTCATCCTTTAGGCACGTCAGCCGATCGTCACCGGTATAGGCCGCTAAACGAGTTACCGCATCCAAATGCTTTCCCAAACCGATATAACCGCCATAAAGTTGATCACTGTAAATCCGTTTGCCTTGTACTTTAAGAAAAGGCTTGAGGAATTTTTTCCGAAATACACCCTCATCTTCCAGCGCGAAAATATTTTTCTCGATCGTCAGATCGATTCGTCGGCCCAATTCACCGTTTAACTGCACAGCCCGAATCGGGATCAGCATCAACGGATTATCTGATCTATCCGTGGTTACGGCCTTTGCCCAAGAACTATTTTTAGGTTGATCGATTGTTGAACATCCCGACAAAGCGCTTATTATGATAAACAAGAAAAAAAAGAAGCCGAGATAAATAATCATTTTTAAATATGACATTAATGTCCACTCCTTTTTTCGATCTTTGAATTCAATCCGCTGATTTCAAGCACCTTCATCCGGTAAAACGGTTCGATCCCCGCCTGGGCCGCCAATGCCCATGGGAATCTCACATCGGTCGGCGAAACACCAAAATAATTATCCTTGAACGTCTGACTTTCCTTCTTCGAGGAATTAAACCGAATCGGCTCGGCGGAGGTATCGAAAATGATATTTCGGTCCACCAGAAAACCCGTCGATCCCTCATCGAAAAATATGCCGTTGTTATGAGAGCCGATGGCCGCCGCGGATCGCCGTACACCATGAAGCAAATTCCCTACCAGTTCGCTGTCCGGCTGAAAACCCAGCGTATAAATCGCCCCGCCGTCGCCCAATTCCTTCATCGCATCATAGACATGATTGAACGCCACCCGGCATTCTTTCTGGCTGGTCGGGCTGTCGTCCCAGCGAAAGCCCACCGAAATCCCCGTATAAGGCATATCGCTGACAACATTATGCGTGATCGTGCTTTTCTGCGTGAAGGCGTTCCATATCCCGACCGCCCCAAAGCAGATGCGGCCGCACCCGTGCACATAATTATTCGAAAATTCGTTCTCGATCGGCACATAATTCGGATCCTTCCAGTCGTTCTCGAACCATCTTCGCGGCGGGCGGTCTTCCGTTCGCCACCAGCCCGACATAATCCCATTCGCCCCGACATCATACACCTCGCAGCCGATGATCCGGTTGCGATGCGTTTGCGCCGCGAATCCCACCCCGCTGGAACCGATATGCGCAAAGCGGCACATCTCGAGCGTACAATCCTCCGCAAACGCCAGCTTCACCGCCAGCGGCACCGCGTATGTCGGATCGATCTTATACCGCCGGCAGTAATGAGCCGCCTGCCCGCCCGAATACCCGAACGGCGGCAGGTGCCACCCGCTGTAGGCAAATTCAAGCCCCTTGAAATGCAGATTCCTGACTGTCTTGTCCTCATCACCTTCGATCTGCAAAAGCTGCATCGCTACCGGCGCCACAAAATACCGCTCGTTGGGATTCTCGTTCGGCTCGGCCTTGTAATGCAGCACCCCCGCCGTCTTATCAAGATACCACTCCCCCGGCTGATCGACAAATTCCAGAGCGTGTTCAAGATACGCCGGCATATTCGGCCCCGGCTGACACCACCACGGTGTGCCGTACCAGCCAAGCGTATCTTTGGTCCTCAGGCCGTTGGCATCGGTATCCGTCACGATCCCGCGGGCGATCGACCAGTGCTCCAGCACTACCAGTTCGGCATTCTGACCGTTCAGGTCCCCAACCGTCAGCGGCTCATGGAACGTAAATTTCGTATTCTTTTCTTCGATGTGTTTGAGGATCAGATATGAATCGTTTGGATACTTGGCCCGCGGCAAACGTTCATCGTCTGCGAAAAGCTGGCGAAACCACCATGTCCCCTCCTGCACCTGCGGCAGTTTCGTCACCCAGATATCGTTTTCGCCCTTCGTCCAGCCAGTGATCGCCCGGCCGCCGCTGATCAGGACCTTCTCGCCGGGCCACTCGTGCCCCGGATACGCGGTAAACGTCACCGAATAATTCGCATCGCCGCCATGCTGCGGCCCGAAGACCGGCGGCTTATCAATGGCGTAAGTCCCGCCCCGAAGCGCCACTACGATATTGTGCTTGAGCCCCTTTTCCTTCAACTGGGCAACTTTCTCCTGTGCCGCTTGAATGGTCTTAAATGGTTTATCTTCACTGCCGGCGTTTTCATCGCTGCCGTGCGGGCTGACAAACAGCATCAACGGCTTGGGGCCGGGATGAACGATCAGCGTACCGTACTCGCGCAGCCAGTACTCGATGTCCTGGCCGCCCGCCAGCCAGTTCTCATGATGGATATTAAACGGCGCATCCTTACTGGTCGCCTTCTCATCCAAATCCTGCACCGCCAGATTAAACCCCATCTTCACAACGCCCATCTTCGGCGACCAGAATTCGCCCGGCCGCACCTCGATACACGGATCGGCCTTAACCATCCACTCGACCACAAACCCCGAATCATCCTTCTTTTTGCAAACGACCGCTTTCATCGCCCCGCGTTTAATCCACGACTGGTACGTATCCCACGCCCGCTTGCTGCTCCGCGGCTCACCTTCCATCAGTCCGCCCTTGCCGACCCCGCCTAATCGCGATTTGGTAAAATTACAGACCATCTGCCAGCTCGTACCGTCCCCGACACAGACTGCTTCTTCGGTCAATGGCCACTGGTTCGTCGGATTCATCATGATCTCTAAACCATCGCCGAACCACGGAAATCCCTCCGGCGTTAACTCATGGGCCTTAAGAAAACCGTCCGGCAGCCACCGCGTAGTCTCGATTCCGTAAAGCACATCATCAGTCACATCGAACGCGAAATAAAAATTCTCGCCATCGTGCTTGACCCACCACTTCAGCGACAAATCGCTATCGTCGGCCACCGGATTGAACCGCTCGAGCCACTTCTCATCGTTAAATTCAACCGCATCGTCGTATTCGCCTTTGCAGATCACCCCATCGACCTTCGGCGTCTTGCCGCGGTAGCAATGCACCTCCCGCGGAAATTGACCCGCACAGACAATCGAAGCCGTAATCAATAATAGCATGAAATGTAATTGGGATGCCTTCATGTTATGACCTTTCATTTGCATTACGAATCCTCAAAACGGTAAACACATTGAGCCCATCATTTTAGGCAAAACACAAAAAAACACAATGCCATTTTGCGTATTATTTTGACCAATTTGCGCAATTACCTGTTGGCATTCCAAAACCCGGCGGCTATAATCCAATTCGTTATGTTTCAATCGCTACGGACGTTGTAAAAATGCCGGATACACCCAAAGTCTTGCTGATCGTTGACTTGCTGTGGGAATATTCGCGCGGCTTTCTGCGCGGTATCGCCCGCTACGCGCATCTGCATGGGCCATGGATATTCTACAGCGAGCCGGAAAAAAAACGATCCCGCGTAACCGACCTGCATCGCAAACAGGCAACCGGCATGATCATCGCCATCGAAAAACCCCAGGACGAAATCCTTCGCCAAACACGCAAAATGCCAACCATCGTTACACTGGTCAGAGAACGGTATGAAGCGTTGCACCGGGTCATTCCGGATTCGACCGCGATCGGCGAGATGGCCGCCGGCCACTTTCTCGACCGCGGCTTTACCCATTTTGCCTACTGCGGCTATCACGATACATTCTGGTCCGTCGAACGCGGCGAGGCATTCGAAACCAAGCTCAAAAAACAAAACCATGATGTACACATGTTTTGGATCCGTCGAACGGACGCAACCTATTCCTCGAACCCGAAACTGCTCGACTGGCTAAGCGAACTGCCCAAACCCGTCGCAATCATGGCGACCAATGACCACATGGGCCGAAACCTCATCGACGCCTGCCGCATCGCCGAGCTGGATGTGCCCGAGCAAGTCGCGATCCTCGGCGTCGATAACGATCAACTGATCTGCGATCTCTCGCACCCGATGCTCTCGAGTATCGCCCTGGATACCGAAAACGCCGGCTACAAAGCCGCCGCCCTTCTCGATGCCCTCATGGCCGGCCAAAAGCCCCTGCCGCGAACCATCAAGGTCTCGCCGGTCTATATCATCACCCGCCAGTCCACCGATATCCTTGCCGTCGAAGATGAACCGGTCGCGGCCGTGCTGAGATATATCCGCCGCAACGCGAAACGACCCATCTGTGTCGCCGATATCCTCTCGGAATTGAAGCTGTCGCGCCGCGGGCTGGAGGTGCGATTCCGCCGCATCCTCGGCCGCAGTATCCACGACCAGATCCGCCGCGTCCGCACCGACCTGATCGCCCGAATGCTCGCCGACAGTACCGTGTCACTGACAAAAATCGCTGATGAATTGGGATTCCCCGATCCCGGCCACATGAACCGCTATTTCAAATCCCAAAAAGGCCAAAGCCTCATGCAATTCAGAAAAAAACACGGCCCCGCCTAAATTTTCAGAAAAACACTCAAAAAAGGGGCTTTAGAAAATCACCTTTGTAGGTATCGTCGAAAATGATCTCAACGGATTTGGCGAGGTTCATCTCGTTGGTGGATTGAACAAGATCGGGATAGATCCGCACGCGCGCGTCTTTAACCGCATACACCGGCATTTTATCCAGCGGGCACATGACATCCATCAGCCACTGCGGGCCTTCATACTGCCGGCCCGTCCACAGATCAATCCATGTCCCTTCGGGCAGGTAAACATTGCGAATGCCTTTATCGTTCATCACCGGTGCAACTAAAAACGCATCGCCGAAATAATACTGATCGTCAATATGGCGGCAGACGGGGTCATCGTTGTGATGAAAGACCATCGCGCGAAAGATCGGCAGGCCGGTATGGATCACTTTCTCCGCCTGATCGACAATATACGGAATCAGAGCGTACCGCAGCCGCAGCCACTTTCGTACGATATCGGCAACCGCCGGATACGCATACGGCTCACGCGCGTTGGTGCCGTGATAGCGCAGGTGACTGGTAAACACACCAAGCTGCGTCCAGCGGACATACAGTTCGTCATTGGGCCGCGAATTCATGAAATCCGGCAGCCCGTGGAATCCCGGCACATCGTGCGACCAGTAGCCGAACCCGCTCAGCCCCAAATGCAGTCCCCCGCGGACCGTTGCGGCCATCCCGTCCCACGTCGCCGCCGCATCG
The DNA here is from genome assembly GCA_964517795.1 of uncultured Pirellulales bacterium. GTDB lineage: Bacteria > Planctomycetota > Phycisphaerae > Sedimentisphaerales > Anaerobacaceae > CAZFDE01. Next base: position 25,555 of record CAZFDE010000029.1, read on the forward strand.
CCGCCCCAATGGACCGGGTACCGCTGACAGCCGGCCGTCGCCGCCCTTGCCCAGATAATCCCCTCACCGGTGGTTTTTTCGGTGATCTCGAATGCGGCCCGCTGATACAACAGCGAAAACAGGTTGTGCAGTTTTTCAGGTGACATGTTCTGATAGCAGCCGTGCATCTCGATCTCTTCGCCGAAATCGGTCTTGATCGCCGCCACCCCCATCTTCAGCAATCTCTCCAGCAGCCTCTGATACCACTTCACGGCCTCGGGATTGGTAAAATCGATCACACCGGTCACGCCGAGCTGATCGAAATCGGACTGACCTGACTTGCTCCCCTCATCCATAACAATATAATGGCTTTTTTTCGCAAAATCGAAGTGTTTGGTCCCCTCGGCGATCCGCGGCGTCTGCCACAGCGTAATACGAAAACCATGATCCCGCATCTTCCGGAGATACTCGGCCGGATCACCGTAACGCTCCCGGCTGAACTGCCACTCGCATTTCCAGTCCGTCCGGAACCATCCGGTGTCGAGATGAATCACATCACAGGGAAAATTCTCGGCTCGCAGCCGCGCGGCAACCTCGAACGTTTCCTCGGCGCTGAAATAGGTCATCTTCGCCATCCACATCCCATACGACCACAGCGGAAGCCGCGGCGGAAAGCCCGTCAAGCGGCGGTAATGATACAGAATCCGCTCGATCGAGCCGCCACCGATCAAAAACAGATCCAGTTGCGAATCCTCGATCGCCCCCTGTACCGCGCGCGTCGAGATGTCGGCCAGACTCAGCCGCATATGCGCGCTGTTAGGGATAAACACCCCGTAACCGCTGCTGGAAAGAACCAGCGGGATATTCTTGTACGCCCGGCGGCTGTTGACACCCAGCGCATCGGCATTTTCGATCTGGACCGTCCGCCCCGCCAGGTCCATCTTGGCGAACCGCTCACCGGTGCCGAAAAAGCATTCATCGCTGTCGGCGTGCAGCGAAAACAGCATCTTCTCGATACTATCGTCTTTCCGGACAAAGCCCAGCCCCAGCGATTCGATCTGGTCGGGCGTGAAGCAATCGTACGATGAGAACGGCACTTCGGTCTTGCCGTCGGGCAGGACAACCGCGCGAAACTCGTCCCGCGGCGGGCCGATCAGATCGCTCCACTTCTCGACCGCCGCTTCGGCCAGCGGAATTCGCATCCGCTCGAGATTCGCCGAATCCAGAATCCGCCAGCAGTCGGCGTCTTTTTCAACATGCAGCTTCGTCTGGGTCAGATCCGTGTCCCGGCAGAACATGGGATTGTCATCATCGCCCTTCGGCTCGCCATCCCCAAGCGAAATACGAACGATGCTGTCCCCGTAAGCACGGATTTGAATATCCATATCGACCGGCGGCGGACTGTCCGCTGCGGCCGGTTCGTTTTGACATAAAAAGACAAACGGAACCGTCAAATGTATGGCTCCGCCTTTCTCGGATATCGCTTTGGGCTTGCCCACATACCAGAGCCCCTCGCCGCCGGCCGCCGGATTATCCCAGTCCAGCATGTCAGCAATAAATCGATTTTTGTGTTTCATAAGTACCTTATAATTATAGCTCGATATACTCACTATAAGATTTTTAGCGGGAAATGACAATGCCATTTTGCGCGTCATTTCGACCATTTTGCGCACCCTAAAATGATGATACTCAGTAAAGATTCTTGCAAGTTTCGTACTTGCAATGTAGCATAGATGTATGGGCATGGGATTAACGAAATACGGTCGGCCGCAGGTGGTTATATTTCCGGCGATTGTGGTGGTTTTGATCGCTGCGGGGGTGTTGCTGCGCGATTCGGTGCCCGCGGCGGCGTTTTATACGATCGAGGCAATTCTCGCAATTGTACTGATCTGGATCCTTTCATTTTTCCGCGATCCCGCCCGAACGGTTCCAGCCGACCCGATGCTGTTGATCTCGCCGGCCGATGGGACGGTAACCGATATCGAGATGGTACAGGACAACGCGATGCTGGGCGGGCCGGCGCTACGGATCGGGATCTTTTTGAGTATTTTCAACGTGCATATCAATCGCAGCCCGTGCAAAGCGACGGTCGAGAAGATCGCCTATAAACCCGGCAAATTCAAAAATGCAATGGGACCCGAATCCGGCAAGGTCAACGAATCCAACGATCTGCTGCTGATGCGGACCGACGAACCGCGGCACCGGCTTGTGGTCCGCCAGATCAGCGGCGCGATCGCCCGGCGGATCGTCTGTGAAATCGGCGAGGGCGGCCAATTGGCAGCGGGCGAAAAATTTGGTATGATCAAGTTCGGTTCGCGAACAGAATTATACATCCCGGCCGACCAGCACATTAAGCCGCTGGTCGAAACGGGCGATAAAGTCAAGGCGGGACTGACCCCGCTGGTGAGGTACGATCATGACCAGAATCCGGCCCAAAGCGGCCCGTGACAAACTGCTTCGCCGCGTCCGCAAGCAGCGGCTCAAATCGATCACCGTACTGCCGTCGCTGGTCACAATCCTCAACGGCATCTGCGGATTCGCCGCGATCGTCTTCGCCGCCCGGGGCGTCTATATCACCCGCACCACCGCTCAGGCCGCGGGCATGTCCTATTTCGCGATGAGCGGCTATATGATTATCCTGGCGATGATCGCCGATGTGCTCGACGGACGGCTCGCCCGGATGAGCAAGAGCACCTCCAGTTTCGGCGGACAGCTCGACAGCCTCTGCGATGTAATCAGTTTCGGGCTGGCGCCGGCGTTCTTGATGCTCAAGCTGATCGAGAAAAAATTCATGCAGCTTGAAGTCAACATGGTCGCTCAGGAACTGCTTCAGCGGGCGCTGTGGCTCGCGGCGGCCGCGTACTTCAGTTGTGCGGCCATCCGGCTGGCCCGGTTCAATGTCGAAAACGAAGAGGACGAATCGGCCCACATGAGTTTCGTGGGGCTGCCGACGCCCGCCGCCGCCGGTGTGGTCGTGAGCCTGGTGATCTTCCATCAGGAGATGCTCGGCAAGATCGCCGCGTACGGCTCGCTGTTTTACCGGATTATGGAAAATACGATCGTGTACGCTTTGCCGGTACTGGTGATCGGGATCGCCTTTTTGATGGTCAGCCGCATCCGCTATCCGCACATCATCAATCAATATTTCAAGGGCAAAAAGCGATTCGACCAGTTGATCCGGATCCTGCTGCTGCTGGGCCTGGCCTTCTGGCAGCACCAGATAGCGATGATCGTGATCTTTTTCGGGTTCGCCGGCAGCGGCTTTTTCAAATGGCTCTACTATCAGGTGATCCGAAAGAAATATATACCGATGCTCGAAAAGCAATCGCAGGGGTATTCCGCGGCCGAGGAACCGCAAGCATAGAATCAGGTCAGATTATCTTTGTCAAGACGGCATAGGGCAAAAAAACGTAGGGCTTGTCTGCAACTCAAAACGGAACACTCACAACTCACGACTGATTTGAGCGTTATTTTTTCGTCGGCTGCAGGTCCTGCTCGCGGACATTGGACTGGGCCATCTTGTAGTACTGCTCGACCACACCGACGAGCCGCTGCAAGGTTTCGCGGCCGCAGTGACTGGCCTCCAACCCGACGATCTGCAGACCGAAACAATGGCATTGGCCGTCCGCGGTCGGCAGGATATTGCGGATCTGGGCGTTGAACAGGATCGGTGTTTCGTACGGCAGCGGTGTGAACCGCACGCACACGAACTGGCCGACACTGAAATCGGGATCCTCGGACGTCGGCACCGCCAATTGCGCACCGCCGGCGGAGATATCGATCAGCCGGCCCTTGTAATAATTATCCGGAGCGGGCTGGTTCGGATCGCCCTTGGTGCAGCGGTGCCACATCAGGACGTTGACCTTCAGCGAAGCGGGCACCTTCACACGATAATAATTTCGCCGCTGGACGATCTCGATACGGTCCGGGACATTCAGAACGATCACCCCGCCCGACTGGCTTTCCGGTGACGGCTCCAGCGCGATGACTTTGGCCTCGAAGATGAATTTGCCGTAACCGTATTTAAGCGAGAGGCCGACCGGCTGCTCGAGCTGAATATTCATCGGCTGCGGCTTATCGGACGGAACCAGATCGACGCTGAGGCGGTTCGCGCCCAGCTCGGTCAGCAGCACCTTGGCCACATGCCATTTGCCGCGCGACAGATACGACATAATTGCCGGGATCTCCTCGTCGATGATGGTCTGCAAAATTCGCCGAGGTTCCGCACCTTTGAGCAGCGAAATATCTTTCATGGGGCCCCCCTCATGCACGCGATTGAACGCCTGCGTTTTTCCTTTGGTTTTGAATTTTCTGAATACGTCGAACATCTCAGGTCTCCATCCCCTATTTAATATATACTATCTAATCGGCCAAATTCAAAGTCGCGGTTAATTTAAAACCGGCTTAAAAGCGATTTCGCCAACGCCCGATAATCGCCGAAATTCTAACCTTGAAAAACCCCCGCATGGCGCGTATGATGGCGGGCTATGAAACACACAAACGAAGCCAAACGATACGGCGCCGAGCTGCTTTGCCTCTTAGGCGTTCTGGTCGTAACCCTGATCGGGGCAAAGGTCCTGGTCGCGATCCGAAGCGAAGCGCGACTGACCGGTCCGATAACGATCCCGGACGAAGGCGTGTCGGTGAAATTGGTCCGCGGTGACGGCTGGAACAACCAGGATTCGTGGAGCTATACCGATGACCAGTATGTATTGACCAGTTTTTTTATTCCCTACGGCCGCCAACCGCTGTATTCGATCTCGTACGAGTATCTGGCCGCCGACCCGAACCACCCGGATGCGTATTTTCAGCAGGTCGCCGACAAATACCAGGGAACCATTCGCCGGCAAAATCAAACGCAAATCGACGGTGAGGATGCGTGGTGGGTGCACATGACATTTCAGCGTAAGCTGCCGGACTTGTTTTTGGCGATCGTCAAACGCCGTCGGCCGGACCGGATGATGCGCATCCGGTTCGAGGATCGCAGCGGCGATACAGACCGGGCCGAGGCAGTCTTTCGAACATTGCTCGAGCATATTGCGTTCGACCCGCCGCAGCAGATGTCACGGTCAACCGCAGCATTACGGCATTATTTCAACACCCATACGGCCATCGAACATGCATGGCAGAGAAAGGCAAAACAATGAGTGAACGCTACGATGTAATCATTATCGGTGCCGGGCCGGCGGGCCTGGCGGCCGGGCTTTATACCGCCCGGGACCGGTCCCGGACGCTGATTCTTGAAAAATTCGTGCCCGGCGGTCAGATCAATAACACCGACCGGATCGAGAATTATCCCGGTTTCGAAAAGATCGGCGGGCCGGACCTGATCGAACGGATGTCCAATCAGGACAAGAATTTCGATGCCGAGATCAAGAACGCCAAAGAAGTGACAAAGCTCGAAAAAATGGACAACGGCGATATCGCGGTCCATTGCGACGACGAGGTCTTCCAGGCCCGCGCGGTGATCCTGGCGCCGGGCAGCGATTACCGCAAGCTCGGCGTGCCCGGCGAAGCGGAATTCCGCAACGCCGGCGCGGGCGTCAGTTATTGCGGCACCTGCGATGCGCCCTTCTTCAAGGGCAAAAAAGTCCTTGCGGTGGGCGGCGGCAATACGGCCGTCGAAGAAACGCTGCACCTGGCCAAGTTCGTGGATCAGGTGACACTGGTGCATCGCCGGGACGAATTTCGCGCGACCAAAGTGCTGGCCGAGGAGATCGTCGAAAAATCCAATGCCCCCGACAGCAATATCGAACTGATGTACGATACCGTCCTGACCGCGATCGAGGGCGACGGCAAGGTCCAGTCGGTCACGCTCAAAAATGTCAAAACCGATGCGGAGCAGGACCTGGCCGTCGATGGCGTGTTCATCTTCGTCGGCATGGTCCCCAATACCGATTTTCTCAAGGGCTTCGTCGAATTGACCGAGCACGGCTTTATCAAGTGCGACTGCGCGTATCTGCGCACCAGCGTGCCGGGCGTATTTGTCGCCGGCGATTGCCGGATCGGGGCGGCGATGCAACTGGCGACGGCCGTCGGCGACGGGGTGCTGGCCGCGATGATGCTCAAGCAGTATTTCCGCGACCCGAACTGGTGGAACGAACCGGTCAGCGATACCCTCCAGCCCGGCGGATGGTAAGCAATGAACAAGGCCAAACATGAATTATGAATTTTGGGTGCTGGCGCTGGCGTGGTACGGCGTGCTGCTGTTCTCGTTCATTGTTCACGAGGTCGCGCACGGGTTCGCCGCGTTGAAGCTCGGCGACCCGACCGCTTACAGCCAGGGCCAGGTGACATTCGACCCGATCGCCCATATCCGGCGCGAGCCGGTCGGGATGGTGATCGTGCCGCTGGTCTCGTTTTTGATGTTCCATTTCATGATGGGCTGGGCCAGTACGCCGATCGATCCGCACTGGGCGCATCATCATCGGCGAAAGGCGGCCGTCATGTCGCTGGCGGGCCCGGCCGCGAACCTGCTGCTGGTGCTGATCGCGGCCGTCGTCATCAAGGCCGGTATCGCCGCGGGGATCTTTGTCCCGCCCGATGCGATCGGCTTTACCCGTCTGGTCGATGCCACCGGCGAGGGCCTGATCCATTCGCTGGCGGTGCTCGTGGGCATCTTCTTTACGCTGAACCTGATCCTGCTGTCGTTCAACCTGATCCCGTTTCCGCCGCTGGACGGCAGCGATATCCTGAATTTCTTTTTGCCGGAAAAGGTCGCCGTGGCGTACATGCAGCTTCTGGGCCGCCCGCAGTACCGGCTCATGGGCCTGCTGGCCGCGTGGCTGCTGTTCCCGCATATCTTTTCCGCCATCTATTACGCCGCCATCCAACTGCTCTATCCCGGAATGTATTAGTCGCTCGTCGCTCGGTGCTCGTGACTCGTGGGTCGTCGTTCGGGATTCGTTGCTCGGCCTCCGACTCACGGCCCTCGATTTTGGGCTGAAAGTCTAAGGTGCTTATCAAGGGGCGCATGAGGTCAGTTTTGAGTCGTGAGTTTTGAGTTTTTAGTTGTT
>CAZFDE010000030.1:0-32444 GCA_964517795.1 uncultured Pirellulales bacterium
GGTTTGCCGCCGATTCCCATCATGTATTCGTAACTCGTCCCTTCGGATTCGAATTTGGATGGATGACCCCTGTCGGCCGGGCACTTGAACACCTTCTTCTGGTTCGAAACATTATGCAGAAGAAAATGGGGGATCGACGGCTTGGACGTATTGATGGACGGCACCTGTGCGGCCGGAGGCATAATATTCTTATTGCTGTCAAGATACATGATCATCGCTAACGCCAGGTTATGAAGATTAGCGCGACAGACGATGATTTTGCCCTTCGCCCGGACTTTACTGACGACCGGAACCAGGATGCCGAATAACATACTGATAATCCCCAGCACGACGAGCAATTCGATCAACGTAAATCCTTTATTCCACGGCTGCATCCGTTTCGTTTTCATCGGTCATTGTATCACAAAATTATATACCAGATTATCAATTGCAGGCCATCCTGCACCCGCCAAAAATGCTTTGGTTTTTGGGGCTTGGGGTCACTATGCTGCTTACCCAAAATCAATCCCATTTGAATTCATCGCTTTGACCGAGGATTTTCTCCAGGCGTTTTTGTACTTCGGCCTGCTTGAATTGCGGGTCGCGCCACGTTTCCAGCCGCTCGTAACTTTTATCCAGTTGATCCTGAAGGTCTTTGAGTTTTTCCTCTAATTGCTGGTACGCAATCTCCCTGCGTTTGAGAAGCACGTCGTACTTTTGCTCGATCACCTCTTTCAGCTCGGCCGTCAGCGTTTCCTGCTGCTGCGAATCGTTGACATCGCGGATCTGCTCGATCAGGTCGTTGCGTTTCTGATTCAGGGCCAGGTCTTCTTTAAGCACCTCGGCCAGTTCGGGATTCTCCTTCGACGCCTTGGCGATCCGCCCGTACTTTCGAATGCTCAGCCCTAACCGCCGCGTATACATCCGCGGGCTTTCTTCGCGAACCTCATCAAGCGATTCGGCCTCCTCGGGATAATTCGCCTCGAGCCACTCGAGATACTCCGTGTGTTTTTCGATGATCTCATCGATGCGCTCACCGGCTTCCCTGTTTCCGCGTATATCAGCGGGCCGTCCTCGCCGGCCCGAATGTTCGCCGCGTTGGGGCCGTGCATTCTGGAGCATGTCGTGAATTTCTTTCTGAAAAGCGTAGGGATCCTCTTTCTGCAGTTGCTTGAGCTGAGCGGCCTTTTCCGGATCCGTATCGCCGATCCGTTTGAGCAGGCGATTGACCATCTTTTCACCGATCGGCGGCGGCCCGTCCATCGGGTCCGGATGCGCTTCGCCTTCCATTTGCGGCGGTGGCGGCGGCGGCATCTCTTCTTCATTCAACGCTTCTTGATCGGGCCGTGCCTGCAGCGGCGTACCGACCGCCAGCCACAATCCCGTCACCATCAATAATGCGAATAAACAGCGATATGTCTTCATGATTCTATCCTTTCCAGAAATCACTATTGATCTCAATTAGTTCCGCTTCCAGTTCCGATACCTGCGAATCGTCATAATCGACCGACTCGTCAAAATGCAACGCGTAAATATCCTCCTGCAGATCGCTCACCTGTGCGGCCAGTGTCGCCAGTTCCGCATCAGCCTCGATCACATCCTCGCTCTCCCACAACGACTCACTGATCTGCGGCTGCGATGCGACAATCGGTTGGCGGTCGGGCTGCTGCGGCCCATGCGTCCAGATCAGCGCCGCGATCGCAATAACCGCTGCGGCCGTAACCGCAATCCGCGATAGCCGCCAACGATGTACCCCTCGCCGCTGCGCATCCAGTTGCGTGCGCATCCGGCCTTTGATATCCGCCAGCAGCTCGGCATCCGGCTTCGGTGCCGGGTGCTGATCCATTAACGCATCGCCGGCCCGGATATCCGCCAGCAGCTTTTGTGCTTGTACCGGATCGCCGAACCGCTCGATCAGTTCGTTTATTTCGTTCGTGTCTTTTTTATGGTTCATGGCTTCATTCCATTAATTCGCGTAATTTCTTTAATCCCCGGTGCAGCTTCGAAAGCGTCGTGCCGATCGGCTCGGCGCGCATCTCGGCAATCTGCTTAAAACTCAGATCCGAATAGTATCGCAGCATGATCACCTCACGCGTCCCCTCGTCGAGTTGCTCGAGCTGTTTCTGCAGTTCGTCTGCCATCTCATTTTCGTGCACCCCGGCCGCCTTTGGCTCGCAATCGTATTGCTGTTGCTGGTATTGCATCATCTTGCGATGCCGCTGTTTTTCGCGCAGGTAATCGTAAAACGTATTGGATGCCATCCGAAACAGCCAAGCCTCGAAATTCCCCCCGGCAAAGTCCTTGATACTCCGCACCAGTTTGAGAAAGAGCGTTGACAATAGTTCGTCACAGATATCCCGGTTGCCGACCAATCGATAAAAATAACCGTACAAACGCTCTGAAAAATGGTCCACCAGCACCTCAAACGCTTCGGGCCGACCCTCCCGGCACCCCTCGATCGTCGTTGTCAGATCACTGTTTTCAGCCATTTTCAGGTTTTCCGCAGGTTAAGACGCATCGCGGCCCGTATTTATTGCAGAAAAATCGCACGGCCGCCGCTTGAATGAATAAAAAATCCTATCTCTTTCCCACAAATGAACTTACAGCAAAGGTTTCGGTCCGCCCGGACCCCCGTCCTGCGGCAGATCCTCGTCCTCATCCACCTTCCACTTCTCTGATTCGTCAATATCGTCCATCTCCCGCTGCATATACTTGAAGATCTTGTCCTGCAGCGGCGCGAACTTCTCCTGCATCCGGAACATCGCATGATAGCTCGCCACCAGCATATCCAGCCGGATCAACTGCCATTTCGCCAGGCACTCGGGCTCTTTGATATTGACAAACGGGTCGCATTTGAAGGTCCGCCGTCCGTTGTCGTCCATCTCGCACAATTCACAATCTTTACACTGGATCATCTCGAACTCCTTGCATCGGGCATGCCGCCCGAAAATTGCCGATATCCTCATATTTCTATTGCATCCTTCGATCATACCATATACGATGAATATTTAAACTGTTTTAAATTGATACGCGATTTGGAGATACGACATGGCAAAACCCAGACGACGCCGCAAAGTCGGCAGCAAGAAACGAAAAGCACGCTGGAAAGTCCGGCATAAATCCGGCTAATCGGCAAAGGCATATAGAATTAAAACAGTTATTCGCCTCGTGCGGATACCGCAGTTTTGGCTTTTCAGTTTTAACCTTTCAATTCTCAAACGGGCCATCGCTCGGTTTGAGTAATCAGTTTAACCGATGCAATACGTAAAAGTCATTTTCAAGCCCGATGACCGGGAGGTCCTGATTCACAAAGGCGCGACGCTGCTGGAAGCGGCCAGCCGCGCCGGCATCGTCCTGAATGCCTCCTGCGGCGGCAAGGGCACCTGTCACAAGTGCCGTGTCATCCTCGAACCCGATCGGATCGAAGTCCTCGCCTGCCAGCATACCGTCGAATCCGACCTGACGGTGACCGTTCCGCAGACCTCGCGCTTCTATAACCAGAAGATCCTCGAACGCGGCATCGACGTCACCGCCAAGACCTTCCCGGATATCTGGCAGCAATACGCCGAGCACGGTGAGCCGGTCCTTGGCGTGGCCGTCGATATCGGCACCACGACGGTTGTGGCCCGGTTGCTGGACATGAAAACCGGCCGGCACCTCGCCACCGAATCGATCCTGAACCCGCAGACGCAGTTCGGAGACGATGTCGTCAGCCGCATCACGTACGCCCAAAGCGACGACAGGCTCAAGGAACTGCAAAAGGTGATCGTCGATTGCCTCAACACGCTCTTTGAGGCCGTCTGCAAGGAAGCGGGTGCCGCGACAGATCGGATTTTCGAGGTCTCGGTCGTCTGCAATACCACGATGAACCATATTTTTCTCGGTCTGCCGGTCGTCCAGCTCGGCCAGGCCCCGTACCACGCCCATTCGGTCGATGCATTCGACCTGCCGCCGGCCGAGATCGGCCTGAAGATCAACCCCGCGGGCAACGTCCATACCGTCGAGAATATCGCCGGTTTCGTCGGGGCCGATACCACCGCTGTGGCACTGGCGATCGATATCGATAACGCCGACGAGATGACGCTGGCCATCGATATCGGCACCAACGGCGAGATCGTCCTGGGCACGCGCGAGAAGCTCTATGCGGCCAGTTGTGCGGCCGGGCCCGCGCTCGAAGGCGCCCGCATCTCACAAGGTTCGCGGGCCGTCTGCGGGGCGATCGAATCGGTCCTCTTAAACGAAGACGATATCGCCGTCGAGGTCATCGGCGATTGCGGCCCGCAGAGCATCTGCGGCTCCGGCTTGATCGATTCCGTCGCGCTGATGGCCGAACTCGGCATTATCGACGCGACCGGCCGCATCCAGGATCCGGAGAATCTGCCGGATCTGCCGCCCAAGATTCGCGAACGCGTCATTATCGTCAACGATCAGCCCGCGTTCTGCCTCGTATGGCAGGGCGGTGAGCCGCAGGTTGTCCTCACCCAGCGTGACGTTCGCGAAACGCAATTAGCCAAGGCCGCGATCCGCGCGGGGATTAAATTATTGGAGAAAAAGCTCTCGCTTTCGAATGGCGATATCAAGCATTGCCTGATCGCCGGTGCATTCGGCAACTATATCAAGCCGAAAAACGCACTGCGGATCGGCCTGCTGCCGGATGTGCCGCTGGAGCGGATCGTCTCGGTCGGTAATGCGGCCGGCTCGGGTGCCGAGATGACACTCTTAAACAAGGCCCTTAGAGAAAAAACCAAAGATTTGTCCCAAAAGATCGAGTACGTCGAGATCGCCCACGAACCCGATTTCACTATGGTGTACGCGGATGCCATGATGTTTTGATTAGCCACGGAGCTCACAGAGACCTCTGTGTACTCGGCGTCCTTTGTGGCAAATCGTCGTTCGTGATTCGGTTTCAAAGATAAGGCGGCAAAGGGTTTGAGATTGCCGCGCGAATCCTCGAATCGCTCGCAATGACATTCTACAATCCGTGGCAATCTGCGAAATCCATGTCATAGGATAAAAAATCACGACTCACAATTCGAATGCATTGCATCATTAAGATGGCGAACGAGATGCGCTTTCTCCGGGCCGCCGAGGTGTTCCCACGGCAGGACGTCGGTTGTCTCGAACGAAAGGCCGGCTGCGGCATAGAGGTCAAAGCCGTTATCGGCAAACGCCTTCTGCCATATCTCAAACTCAAAGCATTCGCTCCACAGATCGAACCGGGCACCGTTTCGCCACGCCGACTCGATCACGCGGCCGAGTCGCCGGTCGCCGCGGCCGATAGCCGACTCCAGAATACTCTGCTCGATGCGGTGGAATTTGAAATTAACCGCGCCCGCGCGAATGGATTTCTTGGTATCGAGGATCAACCGCCGGGCATTCTCGAAATAGTCTTTGGACTGCTGGGTGATAAAGCCAAAGGGCGTATGGGGCTTGGGTACGAGCCAACTGACGGCCGCATTAATCGAAGCGGGCCTGCCGTCAACCGCGTGCCGCAGATCGGAGATATGTTTACACAGATGGACGATCTCGACGATGTCGGCGGGCGTCTCGCCGGGAAAACCGACCATGAAATACAGCTTGATCTTCTGCCAGCCGTTGCGGTAGGCCTGCGTCACAGCCGCAAAGAGATCATCGTTGCTGAGCGGCTTGTGAATGAGTTTGCGGAGTTTTTCGCTCGCTGCCTCGACGGCAATGGTCAGGCCGCTCTTGCGGACCGAACTGACGAGCTTGGGCAGAATGCTGAGCTGCTGATCGACGCGCAGGCTCGGCACGGAGATACCGACGTGCTTGTCGGCGAAATAGCCCTGGAGTTTTTCGATCAATTCCTCCAGATGCGGATACTCCGCCGTCGAAAGACTCAGCAGGGCGATGGTATCGAATCCGGTGGCCGCGTATGCCTGATCGGCCAATTTTAGGAGTTTATCCGGGCTGCGATACCGGATCGGTCGGCGAAGAAAGCTCGCCTGGCAGAACCGGCAGCGACCCGGGCAGCCCCGCATGATCTCGAGATTGATCCGTTCATGCACGGCCTGACAAAATGGCACGATGGGCCTGGTCACGGCCGGCGCGTTTTCAAAATCCGCGATTACCGCATTAACGATCCGCGTCGGCAGACCTTCGCGGTTCGGCTCAAAGGCGGTCATTTTATCGTTTTCGTATTTGAAGCGGTAAAAGGCGGGGACATAAACACTATCGAATTGCCGAGCGGCCCGATAGAGCAAGTCGGATTTGGCCAGTCCCTCGGTCTTGCAATCGAGAATCAAGTGCAGCAGATCGGCGACAACCGCCTCGCCGTCGCCGAGGACAAACAGGTCAACAAAATCCGCCACCGGCTCGCCGCAGTTGGCCATTGTCCCGCCGGCGATCACAATCGGATCGGCCTCGGCCCGATCAGCACTGTGAATCGCCAGCCCGGCCAGATCGAGAATATTGAGAACGTTCGTGTAGCACAGCTCGGTACTGAGCGAAAAACCAATAACATCGAAGTCCCTAACAGCCGCCTGGGATTCGAGCGTAAACAGGGGAATCTGCTTTTCGCGCAGCACCTGTTCGGCGTCGGTCCAGGGACAATAGACGCGATCGGCGGCGAACTGCTCGAACGAATTGATATATTCGTAGAGGATCGCCAGCCCGGTATTGCTGATGCCAACCTCGTAGGTATCCGGAAAGCACAGGGCAACGGCCAGATCGCTGGCAAACAGGTCTTTGGCGCACTGGTTGATCTCGCCGCCGATATAGCGGCTGGGCATCCGGACGAACGGCAGGAACTCCCGCTCGATCCGCTGCGACAGGATGTTGATCTGCTTTTGAGTCATGGCCATAGTATAGCCGAAAAACGCGAGGATTTCTATTGATTCTGCAGATGCAATCGGCTATGACTGGCGGGATGAAACCGAGATCGCGGATACGGACGTTTTTGACATTCGGGGGGACAGCAGTGGTACTGTGCCTGCTGCTGTGGTCGATCACCCGACGAACATCGAAATTTGACAGCGGTTATCGCGTGATCATGGGGACATTCGCACGGATGGTGGTGGTTGCCGATTCGCAGAAGACGGCCGCCGCAGCGGTGGACACAGCATTCGAGCGAATCGCAGAAATCGAGCAGCAGTTCAGCACGTATCAAACGGATTCTCAGATCAGCCGGGTCAATCGAAAGGCCGCTGTCGAACCGGTTAAAGTTTCCAAAGCGGTATTCGAGCTTCTGGAAAAGGCCAAACGCTTTAGCGAATTAACCGGCGGTGCGTTCGATATTACGGTGAAGCCGCTAATCGACTGCTGGCAGCACGCCGGGCAAGCCGGCATCGAACCCAATGATGCACAATTCGATCAGACCTTATCGGCAGTGGGGTATGAGAAGCTGATCCTTGATGCCAATACGATGTGCGTGCAGTTTGCCGCCAATGACATGAAGATCGATCTGGGGGGGATCGCCAAGGGCTACGGTATCGATGAGGCCGTGCAAATCCTGCGCGAAAGCGAAGGGGTATTCGGTGCGATGGTCGATATCGGCGGGGATATTCGCTGTTTCGGCAAAGCTCCGGGCAAGCAGCGATCATGGCGGATTGGCCTGCAGGACCCGAATGTAGCCGCCGATGATATGCAAACAGCCCCGCTGGCGGTTCTGGAAATGCACGATGCGGCCGTGACGACCAGCGGTGACTATCGCCGGTACAGTCTGGTCGAAGATAAACGTCACAGCCATATTATCGATCCGCGGACGGGCCGATCGGCCGAGCGTTTAGCGAGTGTGACGATCATCGCGCCAAAAGCGGTCGATGCCGATGCGATCGCCACCGCAGTAAGTGTGTTAGGGAAAGAAAAGGGATTGGAATTGATCGAATCGCTGGATAATGTCGAGGCGATTTTAATCGATGAGAATGATCGCTCTAAAATGATTTTTAGTTCAGGGGCTAAGAAGTTGCTGGCAGAATAAAACCTACGTTTTGGCTGCTGTGGGTTTTTGGCCGGCAGGGCGTGGCGTTGGAGCGTTTTTGCCGACTTTGATGATCACACCGGTGGGGCATTTATCCATCGCGGTTTCGGTTTTCTCATCCGGCTCATATTGTTCGAGATCCAGCCGCGCGAGATTGCTATCGACGGTAAACAGTTCGGACTTTTTCGTACAGAGTTTACAGGCGATACAACCGACCTTGCATTCGGCACGGGTTTCTTTAGTGTTTTCTTTGCTGTTGCAGGCGACGACCATCATATTCTCATGCCGCAAAGGAACCATTTCGATGAGGTTGCGCGGACAAGCCTTGCTGCAGGCGGTACAGCCGGTGCATTTTTCGTAATCGACCGTGGCCAAGCCGTCCACGATGTGAAGCGCGTCGAACTTGCAGGCACTGACGCAGTCGCCGTAACCGAGACATCCGAAATTGCAGGCCTGGGCGTTGGCCAGGGCATTGGCCGCGGTACAGCTTATAATCCCCTGATACTGGGCGTGGAACATTTTGTCATCGGTGTGAGCTCGACAGCGAACGACCGGCCGCAGGGGAACATCGGAGCCGCTGACCTGAAGATTGAGGATATCGGCAATTGCCTCGGCGGTTTTCTGACCGCCGGGAGCGCATTTGCCGATGAGTTTCGGATCGTTGTAAACGGCCTTGGCATACTGGCTGCACCCGGCATAACCGCAGGCGCCGCAGTCGATCTGGGGCAGCGCCTTGTGGATCTGTTCGATTTTCGGTTCGACCTCGACTTTTAGCCGAATGCTCGCAATCAGCAGGATCACCGCGAAGAGCAGTCCCAGCAGAAGCATTGTAAGTCCCGCAGGCCATGCATTATTCCATAATTGGATCAGATCGGCTAATATCATTTAATCATCCCCGCAAAACCCATAAACGCCATCGTTAAGATTCCGGCCGTAATCAATGTGATCGGGGCGCCCTGAAAAACATCGGGTACATCGGCAAGTTTGAGATTTTCGCGAATGCCGGCCATGATACAAATCGCCATCGTAAAGCCGATCCCGGCGCCGAAGCTCAGGACGACCGCTTCGACGAAGGAATTAATACCCCAGAGATTGATAAACAGGCACAGGCCGAGGATCGCACAGTTGGTGGTGATCAGCGGCAGGAAGATACCAAAACTATCATAAAGCGCCGGGAAATATCGACGCAGGTACATTTCGACAAGTTGGACGGCGCCGGCGATGACGAGGATGAAACAGACATAGCGGGTTACCTCCAGATTCATCGGGATCAGTACCAAATGATCGATCAGCCATGTCATGGTACCGCTGAGCGTAACGACAAAGGTGACAGCCAGGCCCATGCCGAAGGCCATATCGATGCGGCCAGACACACCCAAAAACGGACAGATACCCAGAAACTTGGTGAGCACCAGGTTGTTGATAATGACAATCGAAATAAATGCCAGTATTAAATGTGTTACGGTATCCATGTTATTGTTTAGTCCTTACTGATAAGATTGACGGCTCCTAATAAGAGCCCGAGTGTTACAAACGCGCCAACCGGCAGGGCCATTGCGGTCCACGGCACAAAGCCGCCGGGCAGGACGCTTATTTCGAAAATCGCGCCAGTGGCGAGAATTTCACGAATCGCGGCCAGCACACATAATGTCAGTGTAAAGCCAATCCCCATGCCGATCGTATCGATGATGCTGATCAGCAGACCGTTTTTGCTGGCGCAACTTTCGGCGCGGCAGATGATCAGGCAGTTGACGATGATCAACGGGACATAGGGGCCAAGCATTTCACTCATTCGCGGCTGAAAGGCCTTGAGAAATAAGTCGGCAATCGTCACGAATGTGGAAATCGTCAGGGCAAACATCAGGATCCGAAGGTGCGGCTTTAACAGGTGCCGCATCAAGCTGACGACGATATTGCTGCACAGCAGGACGAAGATCACACACAGTCCCATCGTCAGGGCGGGCTTAACGGCAGCGGTAACAGCCAGGGTCGGGCACATCCCCAACAGCAGGCGGAATACCGGATTTTCCCGCCACAACCCGGCCGTAAATGTCTGCTTAAGCAAACCTGTATCTGTACTGACTGTTTGTGCCATGATTTATTGTTTCCTCTGTCGAACCTGGGATTTTACGTTTTCGATCACATTATTGATGGTTGTTACAACGGCCTGGCTACTGACGGTGGCGCCGCTGATGGCGATAATCTCGGAATCGATTACCGAGGCGTCACCGGCTTTTTCGAGCTTCAGTGTGGCGGCCGGAGCACCCATAAATTGCTTGCGGTAATAATCGTTTTTGATTTTATCACCGAATCCGGGGGTTTCGTTGCTGGCTAATATTGCGTACCCGGCAAATTTTTCGAAAGCGGCATCCACGGCGACCACCAGTTCGATCTTATCGGCAAAGCCACTGCCTTCGGTAATGAATGCCCAGCCGATGGTTGTGCCGGTATCGGAAAGGCCTTTATAGAGTTCAACGGTTTCGGTCTTGCCCAGACCGCGTTCGATCTTCACAAGAGGTTGTTTTTCGAATTGTTCGGCATTCGTCAGCAAAGTGCTCATGCGTGAATAGAGTTTGTCTTTTTTATTTTGTTCAATGCGCGGCTGCCAGGCGGCGTTAGCCAGCGCGATTAACAGGCCGAAACAAAACGAGGCAATAATGAGCAGCCAGCTTTGCTGGATGAAATATTTAATTTTTGACATTCGGCTTACCTCCAATCGGGATCAATTTTGTAAATCGATCGATCAAGGGGGCGACGGCATTCATCAGCAATATGGCATACATAACCCCTTCGGGATATTCGCCAACGATCCGGATGAGCATGACCAGCAGGCCGACACCGGCGCCGAAGATCAGCATTCCTTTTTTGGTCAACGGGGCGGTGACCGGATCGGTGGCGATAAAGAACGCTCCGATCAGCATGCCGCCGGTCGTGAGATGAAATGCTGGATTGACATAAGTTTCCGGATCAATCAGCCATGCGATCTCTGCAAAAACGAATGCCCCGGCCAGAACCGCAAATGGCGTGTGCCATGTTATCGTTTTTCGTATCAACAGGTAAATCCCGCCAAGCAGTAAAGCGATGGTGCTGGTTTCCCCCAGGCAGCCGCCGATCTCACCGGTCAGGCTTGGGACAATTTGTTGGTTAAGCTGTTTCGGATCTTGCTCATGTTTGATCGCTTGTTTGCTCCAGGCCAGCGGGGTGGCCTGGGTTCGGGCATTAACCGTATTGGATGCGGAAATGACCGCCTGCTCGGATTCAATGGTGGCCGGCACCGTCCATGTTGTCATCAAAACACCGAAACTGGCGGTCAGAAAGGCCCGGCCGACCATGGCCGGATTAAATACATTGGAGCCCAAACCGCCGAACACCATTTTACCGATAGCGATGGAAAAGACTCCGCCGATCACCGCCGCCCAGATCGGGAGTGACGGCGGTACGGATAAGGCAAGAATGATGCCGGTAACCACGGCTGATAAATCAGCCAGTGAATTGGGTTTTTGGCGAATGACATTGCATACCCATTCGGTTAAAACACAGGAAATGACACAGGCCATGATCAGATTCAGCGCTGCAAACCGAAAATAATATCCCGCCGCGGCTATCGCCGGTACCAGCGCGATGACCACATCCAGCATCACCACTCTTGTTGATCGCCGCTGACTGATATGCGGTGACGGAGATATTTTTATTTTACTTAGCATTCTTTATCACCTTTTTATTACGGCCTTTTTTGCTTTTTTCGAGCAATCTGGACTTTACCGGTTTTGATGTACCCGGTCAATTCGATGTTGGCCGGGCAGACATAACTGCAGCATCCACATTCGATGCAGGCGCCGATAAAATAATTTTGGGCCAGATCCAGCATATCCTTTTTAACGGCATGGGCGATCTTCGTAGGATTAAGCCGTTCCGGGCATACATCCACGCATCGCCCGCATCGAATACACGGTGTTTGCTGCTGTTTGAATTTGGCGGTCCCGATCTGTTCGGGTGTCAATACCAATAAACTGCCGCATGTTTTCGTGATCGGCGTATTTAAATCGGCAACGGCAATGCCTGTCATCGGGCCGCCCAACACCACCTTGGCGCTGGACGTTGTTACCCCGCCACAAAATTCGATCAATTCATTTACAGGGGTGCCGATCGGGACATAGAGATTGGCCGGATTGGCAATTGCTTCGCCGGTAACTGTAACGACCCGATGAGTCAGTGGGTTGTTGTCAATCACTGCATCGGCCACGGCTGCGGCGGTCGCGACATTCATAACGACTACACCGATCATCGGCGGGATGCCGCCGGTCGGAACCTGTTGATCTATTACGGCCTTGATTAACTGTCTTTCGCCGCCCTGAGGGTATAACGTTTTCAATGCAACGACCTGGTACTTTTCACAGTCGGCAGATTTTGTGACCGCATCGCGAAAAGCTGCCAGGGCCTTCGGTTTATTGTCTTCGATCGCAATATAGACTTTCGGGCAGCCTGAAACTTTTTGGGCAAGCCGGATCCCGGTGAGAATCTTCTGAGTCCATTCGATCATGATCCGATCGTCACAGGTGATATAGGGCTCACATTCGCAGCCGTTAACGATCAGCGTGTCTTTTGGCGTTTGGGCAACCGTTGCGACCTTGACGTGAGTCGGAAATCCGGCGCCGCCCATACCCACAAGACCGCATTTTTCGATGGCAACACAGATATGTCCGGGGCTGTATTGATCGATCGATAAATCCGGTGTAAATTTGGATGGATTTGGAATAACGTTTGTGTTGTCTTGATTAGCCTCAATCACCACGGCCGTTGTTCTGCCCAGGATAGCGTGTGGACTGAGCGTTATATCCTTGACCCTGCCGTTGACCGGACTGTGAATCGGGGCCGAGACAAAGGCTTCGCTTTCACCGATGAGTTGACCTATTTCGACAGGATCGTTTTTAGTGACTTTGGGTCGGCAGGGCGATCCAATGTGCTGGCTCATCGGAATGATCAATTCCCCGGGTACAGGCCCCGGCTCGATTGATCGATCCCGGGTCAGACTTTTTTTATCCGGAGGGTGGGTGCCGCCCAAAAATGTGCCTTTATGATTATCCATGCGTTATTTAAAATTTCTTCTGCTGTTTGTGTTTTGACCGATACATATTAACAAAAACGATATAAACAACGATTATCCCTAATGAAAGGGTAAAACTAATCAGGATGCGTAATGCTGAATGATCAATCCATCCTAAATAATGCTCTAAAATCGCAACACTGGCTGAAAACAGGACCAAGGGCAGTAAAAATGCAAAAATCACCCCTAAGGCAACAGAAGGGCCTTTTTGACTGCCCAGTTTCTCGTAAAGCTGCTGACAATCGTTTTGCTGGTCACATCCTTGACAATTTTTATCGCTGTCCATTTTTTTGCTGAATCATTAAAAGCTAAGCTTATAATAGATATTAGAAGAAATTGCAAACAGCTTTTTTAGAAAATAATGCGGGAATTGTATGATGAAGAAGCAAATACTGTTAATTTTATGTCTATTTATCAGTGTGTATGCCGGCTGTGTTGTGAACCCGATTACCGGCGAAGAAGAATTTATTTTGTACTCCGAGGATACTGATCGCGAAATCGGAGTGAAATATGCTCCTGAAATCGAAAAAGAGTTAGGGGGCAAAATAGAAAACGATCAATTGCAGGATTATATCCAACAGGTTGGCCTGCGTGTGGCCCGCCAAAGCCATAGACCTTATATCGACTATCAATTTGCCGCACTGAACGATGAAATGATGAATGCCTTTGCGTTACCGGGTGGGTTTATTTTTATTACCCGGGGGATGCTGGAAAAAATGGAAACGGAAGCCCAACTGGCCGCCATTTTGGGCCATGAGACCGCCCATGTTGTTGCCCGTGATACCGCCAATGCCATGAGTAAGCAAATCGGTATGAATTTATTGTTAGTGGGGGTAGCATCCGGAACCGATGCGCCGGCCGGAGCAATTCGCGCCGCCGATCTGGCACTGCAGATCATCAGTCTGAAATACAGTCGTGACGATGAGCGGATCGCCGATATTGCCGGAATGGATTATATGGTCAAAGCAGGATACAATCCGATTGGAATGGTCGAAACCATGCAATTGCTGAAAGACGAAAGTGACGTTCGGCCGATCGAATTTTTTTCAACACACCCCGATCCGCAAAATCGTATTCAGTATCTCAAAGGATTGATCAACAATCGATATGCATCCGCCCAAAAGCAAAAAATCGGCAAATCACTTTATCAAGATAATGTAACGGCGATTTTGGAAAAAATGCCGCCCAAAAACCCTTCTGCTAAACAGGATGATTGAAAAAACAGTTCTGAATCTTTCAATCTCTTATGAAATCAATTCTCCTTGCTTTGTTTATAGAGGTCTTCGATTTTACTATAGCCGCAATTTGGGCAACGGTCCGAAAAACCATCGGGTTGAGGTCGTTGAATAAACACCGTTCCACATTTTTCACACTTGGTAGCGCGGTAAGCACTTTTTTCATTGCATTGCGGACATTGCATTGGCGGAATGGTTTCCGCCTCTGGATCTATATTTTCGTTGACAAAATTGATATATTCTTTTTCGGAGATTTGAAATTCCGCCTCGCAATCCGGGTTGACACATTTCATCCATGTCTCTCCCTGGACGCTTTCCAGGCCACCGCCGCCGAAGAATGTCTTGAACAGGACAAATGCCGCGATCAGAATGCAGATCACAGCAACAATAATTTTAACCACGTTTTTTTGACGATCTTCCATAAAAACGACCTCCAATTTTTAAAAGGATCATTCTTTCGAATATACTGTGAACATAATTTTTTGTCAATTAAGCTTTTTCAAGTTTTTTCCGGTAATCTCAGTTTTTCTCGCGATACGGCATCAAAGATACGCGGTGGTTGCTCGGGGAAACCCGTTCGGGCAGACAAATATGCGGCATCATAAAATGCCATGTGTTTGAGATGATCGGTGATTAAACTTGGGATGACCGGTTGTTTCTGCCCAAAGCATAAAGCCATTTGCTTCAAAAATTCAAGATTGTCTTCACGATTGCGATTTTCCCAATTTGCTTGCTGAATGATCCGGCCCTGCCGATCGGATATCTGAGATGAACTCTTAGATAAATGTACAATAAATTGATCGGTCTGAAATCGAATCGTTTGTGTCGCCGGACCCGATGAATCGGCAGCAAAAACAGTACCCGTCAGGCGGTCGTCGAATCGGCAAGTCACGATTGCCGTATTCTCAGTTAAATACCGTCTCTGTTTGCGGTCATGGGCTTTATTCGACATCATGCTGAAGACCTGCTGGGGCAACGGCCAAAACGTCAAAAGCATATCAACCAGCGGATAGGCTTCATGTAATAAAACGCCGCCGCCCGCTAATTCCGGATCACAGGACCAGGAATCTGTGTGTGTTCGATAAAATTGGAAATGTGCCTGTATCCAGGCGATTGACTCGTATTGATGTTCAGCCAAAAATTCTTCGATAAATTTAAATGCACGTGAAAATCGCCAAGGGCAGTATACTATAAACATGACCTTATTTTCATCGGCCCAATTTGACAATTCAAGCATCTCGTTGAAATCCCGGGCGACCGGTGGAATTTTTAGAATATGGCATTTATTATGAATCGCCGCTTTGAGGTGATCGATGCAATGGCAGGTTGGCAAGGCCACAAAAAGACAGTCCGGGGATTGCTGGACAAGCAGTTGGCGATAATCGTCATAATAGTCGCAACTTAACTGTTTTGCCATTTTTTCGGCATGTCCATTTTGTTCGTCAGCGATTGCGCAAATGTCATAGTGGCCCGATTTTATAGCGGCTTCAATCACAGGAATCGACAGGGTGTTAATTCCCATTACAGCTAATTTTAGTTTATTATCATTCATCCATGAACCCCCATCGTCATACCCTTTACTCATTATTTTTAGGCGGTATGATAAAATGTTCCGGTACCGGAAACTGTGAACTGAGTAATAAAACTTCTTTTGAAATGGTCTCGATCATGGTTTCATTGTCGATGTTCTCGGCGACCTGATGAATAAATCCGGCAATTTGTCGGGCCTGGTCTTCTTTCATGCCCCGTGTTGTCATTGCCGGCGTCCCTAATCTTAGGCCGCTGGGATTAAACGGAGGGGCCGGATCATTGGGAACGGAATTGTAATTGGTGACAATCCGCGCGCGATCCAGGGCTTTGGCCAGTTTTTTGCCGGGGATGTTTTTATTTCTCAGATCGATCAGGATTAAATGGTTGTCTGTGCCGCCGGATACCAGGTTAAAATCGAATTCCATGAGCGTCTCGGCCAGGGCGGCGGCATTCTTTTTAATCTGTCCGGCATAGGCGATAAACTCGGGTGTATTGGCCTCGGCCAATGCCACCGCAATAGCAGTGACGGTATGCAGGTGCGGGCCGCCTTGTAAGCCGGGAAAGACGGATTTATCCACCCTTTCTGCATGATCTTTTTTGCACAGTAACATACCGCCGCGCGGCCCGCGCAGGGTTTTGTGTGTTGTTGTCGATACGATATCGGCATGGGGAACCGGGCTGGGATGTATCCCGGCGACTACCAGTCCTGCAATATGTGCGATGTCACTGACATGATAAGCACCGACTGATTTTGCAATATTGCCAAACGCCTCGAAGTCAATTTCTCGCGGATAGGCCGTCGCTCCGGAAACGATCAGCTTAGGCTTGTGTTTTTTCGCTAACTGTTCAATCTGGTCATAATCAAATCGGCCCGTTTCGGGATCGACCGTATATTGAACGGAATTGAAAATCTTACCGGAAACGCTGACTTTCCAGCCGTGGGTAAGGTGGCCGCCATGGGGCAGCGAAAGTCCCATAATGGTGTCGCCGGGTTCAACCAGGGCTAAATATGCGGCTAAATTAGCAACCGAGCCGGAATACGGCTGGACATTGGCATGGTCCGCTTTGAATACCTCTTTCGCTCTTTTTTGGGCCGTTAACTCGATCAGGTCGGTAACCTGCTGACCTTCGTAATAGCGTTTATTGGGGTAGCCCTCCGCATATTTATTGGTCAGACAACTTCCGGTTGCCTGCATTACGGCCTTGGAAACATAATTTTCCGAAGGAATTAGCCGAATGGCACCGCTTTGGCGAACGGCTTCCTGACGGATCAACTCGAATATCTGCGGATCGTACTGCTCAAGCGCTGAAACCATATTTGATTATCTCCATAACAAAACCGGGTTTTTATACGATATATACCAGAGAAGTACTGCTGAGACAAGACTTTATTATTGACGATTTTCAACCGAATGATACAATAGGTATTTCAGGTAGAATTTTACCGAACGTCTTAACATGAAGAGTGAGCAACACTTAAACAATATGAAAAAAGCGGCCGGTTTCTTTGCCCAGGCCCATCAGCAGGGTGAGCGCAAAGAATTCAACAAGGCGATCGAGTTGTATATGCAGGGCCTTGAACATGCCCCCGATGCGGTCCAGCAGGGGCATATCGAATTGCGGGAAATGGCCTTGCTGCGCCAAATGGAAGGCGCAGAACCGCCCACTGAACAGCAGAAGCAACGACTGGAGCGTGCACGGAATCCCAAAGAACGAATGCTGGCGGCTGAATATTTGCTTTCCAAAGATCCCGGCCATACCGCATACGCGGAGGCAATGCTTGAATCTGCGATTGCCGCAGGTTTCCGTCGAACGGCAAATTGGATCGCGGATCTGATCTTTTTAGCCAACAATAATGCTAAGAACCCATCGCCGCGATTGTATATGGTTTTAGCAGAAGCCTATGAGTCGATTGAACGGTATGACCGGGCGATCGCTGCCGGTAAATGGGCATTGAAGACAAAGCCTGATTCTGATAAAATAAAGCACCTTTTGAATCGGCTGGCCGCAAATTTTAAGCAGCATCAGCAAACCGGTGAACAATTAGGCCGGTCCGGAACGTTTGATGCGTTGGATTCACAGAGTGGTGTATCGGCGGTTCAGGGCAAAGAATCCGAAATAAAGCAGCGTGAAAGGGATGACATGGCAAAACAAATTGATCCGACAACGGAAAAAGCGTTGGCTTTCTTTTCGAAGGGCATCAAAGTCGCCCAAACCGGCAATTATGATTATGCGATCGATCTGTTTATTGACGGACTTCGCTGTACGCCGGATGCCGTTCAGGATGGCCATGTGAAATTGAGGGAGCTGGCATTGGCTCGGCAGGTGAAAGGGGGTAAAAAACCCTCGATGTCAGAGCGAATGAAGCGAATGCGAGGCAAAACGCCATTAGAGCAAATGATCAATGCCGAGTATTTGTTTTCCAAAGATCCCGACCATTTGCCATACGGTGAAGCGATGTTGAAGGGGGCGATTTCAGGGGGATTTACCCGGACCGCCAAGTGGATTGCGGATTTGATCTTTCAGGCGAATAATGCATCAGAAAAAAAATCGTTCAGCACCTATATATTACTCAAGGATGCCTATACCAATCTGGAATTATATGACCATGCGCTGGCGGCCTGTCAATGGGCGCTGAAGCTCAAACCCAAAGACGGTGACCTGGCCGAAGAATATAAAAATCTCTCGGCGGAATTGGCTGTTTCCAGAGGAAAATACGACCAGGAGGGTGATTTTCGAAAATCGATTAAAGATCGTGAAGCACAGGAGCTTTTACATGCCCAGGAAGGCATGGTCAAAAGTGAGGATCAGCGCATGACGGTTGTCAAAGCGGCCCGTAAACAATATAAAGACAATCCGACGTCTGTTCAAAATGTGATGAATCTGGTCGATGTCCTGGTCGATCAGCAAACCGAGGAAGCCGACGAAGAGGCAACCAAGGTTCTGGAGAGTGCTTATCAGAAGACACGTGAATTCAATTTCAAACAGAAACAGGGGGAGGTCCGCATCAAGTCGATCAAGCGTCGATTGCGGCAAACACGATCAGCCGCCATGGCGGATCCGGCAGATGAAAGTGCGAAATCGCTTGTGGGAAAGTTAGCCAATCAGTTGCTCAAGGCCGAGCTTGAATATTATCGTCGGTGCAGCGAACATAATCCAACCGATCTCAATCTAAAGTACGAATATGGCATTCGCCTGATGCAAAACAAACAGTATGATGAGGCGATCCCTCAATTTCAGCAATCCCAGCACAATCCCCGGCGGCGAATTTCATCGATGAACAATATCGGCAAGTGCTTTCTTATGAAAGCGTGGGTGGATGATGCGATCGATGTCTTGCTGCAAGCAATCGAATCATACGAGAACGATCAGGATGTGATTGGCAAGGAAATGCGGTATAATTTGGCCCGATCGTACGAGCAGAAGGGCGAAAAAGACCAGGCATTGGATATTTACCGCAAAATCGCCCAAATTGACTTCAATTACAAGGATGTCCGCCAGCGGGTGGCAAAATTAAGGCAGGGTACTTGACAATCCCCGCAAAATCTGCATAATTATGTGTTTTTGAAGATTAAAGCAAATTAATCATTAAACTTGTTTACAGGAGAACAGATGGCTCATTCATTGTCAGCCAAGAAACGTGTTCGGCAAAATGCCAAGCGCAGAACGATTAACCGCGCCCGGAAAAGTCAGGTAAAGACCCAGATCAAGCATTTCGAGGAAGCCCTGGCGGCCGGAGATGTCGAAAAAGCCCAGCAGGAATACAAACTGGTAGCACAGAAACTGGATAAAACCGCAGCAACCAGCACAATGCACAAAAACACCGCAGCCCGAAAGAAATCCCGGCTGGCCGCAAAACTCAATCAATTAGCAGCTCAGAAAGGGTGATTATATGCTGAATCGTTCAATCGGCAGGGCAAAGCAAAAACGGAATGGCTTGCTTGTTCTTTTTTGTTTTGTCCTGTTTTTTTCATATTCGCTTCACGCCTCTAATCCCGACTGGCCCGAATTACTCAATCAGTACAATGTAACATGGGACAGCCCCGGCAGCGATTCTTCGGATTCGATGCCGCTGGGTAACGGCGATGTCGGGCTGAATGTCTGGGTGGAGCAAAACGGCGACCTTTTATTTTATCTCTCAAAGACAGATAGTTGGGGTGATTACGGCCGCCTGCTCAAGTTGACGAAAGTCCGGATTGCGTTGGACCCTAATCCTTTTATCGAAAACAAACCGTTCCAGCAAACGCTTAAGCTCATCGAGGGTAAGATCGGGATCTTAGCCGGAGCAGATGCGTCCAAAGTAGCGATCGACGTGTGGGCGGATGCCAATCGTAATGTCGTTAATATCCGGATGCAGTCCAAGAAAGAATTCGATATTCAGGTGAGTGTCGAACCGTGGCGTACCGAACCGCGTGCGCCGCTGGAATGGGAAGGGCACAGCTTATTTGGTTTATGGGGCTGGCCCGAACCGATCATTTTCCAGCCGGATACCATCTTATCAAAACCGGAACAGATCCTTTTTTGTCATCGCAATAAAAAATCGATTTATCCGAGGGTGCTCAAAAATCAGCACATGGAAAGTTTGCTGGAAAAATTTGACGATCCGCTGATCAACCTTACATTTGGTGCATCGATCCAATCCGAACAGCTTGATAAAAAAGATGACACCACATTAATTTCTAAAAAGACATCTACGGATTACCTGATTCGAATCTATCCGTTGACAGCCCAGACGGATACACTCGAACAGTGGCAGCAGCAGCTTGAATCGCATATCAAGAAGGTAGAATCAGTATCCCTTCAACGTGCCTGGCGGGACCATCAAAAATGGTGGCATGATTTCTGGCAGCGGAGCTACATTTTTATCAGCGGCTCAGAAGAAGCCGAAATTGTCACCCGCGGCTATACGCTCCAGCGGTTTATTAATGCCTGCGGGGGGCGCGGCAAATTCCCTATCAAATTCAACGGCTCGATTTTCACCGTTGATCCGGTGACCGAACCCAATAAGCCGTTGGATGCCGATTACCGTCAATGGGGATCATGTTACTGGTTTCAAAATACCCGTTTGCCGTACTGGTCGATGCTGATGGCCGGCGATTACGACCTGATGCAGCCCTTATTCAAGATGTATATGGATGCCTTGCCGCTGGCGACAGCGCGCACGCGGGTTTATTACCATCATCCGGGGGCTTTTTTCCCAGAAACAATGCATTTCTGGGGGACAAATAACGATTCGGATTTCGGGTGGAATAATCCCGGATTCGAACCGACCAATCCGTACATCCGCTACTACTGGTCCGGTAGTTTGGAACTGATCACCATGATGCTGGATTATTATGATTTTACTCAAGATAAGGCATTTCTTAACCAAACCCTTGTTCCATTTGCAGAGAAGATTCTCGATTTTTATGCGCATCATTACCCGACCGATGCGAACGGTCTGATTCGATTCGAACCGGCTCAGGCATTAGAAACATGGCAAAAAGCGGTCAATCCGCTGCCGATCGTAGCCGGTCTGCGCTTTGTTGTACCGCAACTGTGCGAATTGCCGGGGATCAGTAAGTCACTTCGAAACCAATGGCGGCAATTACAGGAGAAACTGCCGCCCATACCGATCGAAGAAATAGACGGGCAGAAAAAGTTAGTGCCCGGAGAAATTTACGAAGACCGCAAAAATATGGAAAATGCCGAGCTTTACGCGATCTTTCCGTATCGTCATTACGGTCTGACCCGCCCGAACATCGAGATCGCCAAGGCGGCTTTTGAAAAACGAATTTTCAAGGGCACCGGTGGGTGGTTTCAGGATTCGCTGATGGCGGCATTGCTGGGTAATATGGAATTGGCCAAAGAATATGTGGTCAAGAATTTCTCGACCAAACATGAGCATAGCCGATTCCCGGCGTTCTGGGGGCCGAACTACGACTGGATTCCCGATCAGGATCACGGCTGCGTAACGATGGTGGCTCTGCAGCGGATGCTGATGCAATATGATGATGAAGAAATCCTGCTGCTGCCTGCCTGGCCCAAAGAATGGGATGTTACATTCAAACTTCATGCCCCCGGCCAAACAACGGTTCAGGGGGTTTATCAAAACGGTGAAATAACCGATTTGACAGTCGATCCGGTCGCACGCAAGAAAACCCTTTCCAAATGCCAGCCGAAGTAAGATAATATACAAACGCTTTTGATCAATAAGCTCAAAGCGTTTAAAGGTAACACATGACAGACTTCGAAAAGAAGCAAATTCTTAAATTTGTCGGGCATCCGGATTATCGTCCGGTTAATATCAAAAAACTGGCGAAATCCCTGGGTGTCGAAGACGATCAACTGCCCGCTTTCCAAAAAGCCGCCGATCGGCTTCGCAAAGAAGGGCACTTGATCTTCGGCAGCGGCAATGCGATTTCACTGCCGGCCATGCCCTCTCGGGTAGTGGGCATCTACCGCGGCAATCCGAGCGGATTCGGTTTTGTGGTACCCGAACAAACCAATGTCCACGGCGATCTGTTTATTCCGCCGGGCCGCAATGGCGGTGCGGTCACCGGTGATACAGTGGCTGCCAAAGTTACCAAAAGTCGCGGCCGCGGCGGGCGATACAGCGGAACGGTCATTGATATCCTCGAACGGGCGAATAACCGGTTTGTCGGGACGTTGGTGCGAAAACAAAGTCAATGGTTTATTCTGCCGGATGGGAAGGGATTTACCGAACCGATTCTGGTTGAAGATGTAACCGCCAAAAATGCCCGTGAGAAGGACAAGGTCGTCGTTGAGGTGATCCGGTTTCCGGTTGGCGATTATCCGGCACAAGGAGTAATTGTTGAGGTGCTTGGACGTTCAGGGACCTACGAAACCGAAATCTCCGCGATCATCCACAGCTATCACCTGCCGATTGAATTCGACCGTGAATGTTTGCAGCAGGCATCGCAGACAGCCGGGCAGTACGACCCGGATAATCTTGTTAGCCGTGAGGATATTACCGACAAGGTGATTATCACGATCGATCCGCCCGATGCCAAGGATTTTGACGATGCGATCAGTCTCGAGACCGATGGCGACGGCAACCGGGTGCTCGGCGTGCATATCGCCGATGTCAGTACGTTTATCAAGGAAGATTCGCCGTTGGATATCGAAGCACGAAAACGGGGCAACAGCGTTTATCTGCCGCGGCGGACGATCCCGATGCTGCCGGAGGTGCTCAGTAACGGCATTTGCAGCCTGCAGCCGGACCAGAAACGGTTCACCAAGAGCGTATATATCACCTACGACGATGATGGCGAAGTCGTCGGGCGGCGATTCGCCAATTCGCTGATCTGTTCAAGCAAGCGGCTGACGTATCAGCAGGCCGACAAGATCCTCAAAGGCAAGCACAGCAATAAGAATATTCCCAAAAAAGTGGTCACGCTGCTCAAAGGCATGGAAAAATTAGCAAGCGCGATCGAAAAGCGGCGTTACCGCAACGGGATGCTGCATCTGGATATGGTCGAGACGGAGCTGATTTTCGATAAGGCCGGGCGCGTAGTTGATGCAGCCCCGGCCGATGACAGTTATCCGCACACGATTATCGAGATGTTCATGGTCGAGGCGAATGAGGCGGTTGCCTCGGTTCTGGATCGAAAGAATATATCCCTGATGCGGCGAGTTCACCCCGAGCCGAATGCGTTGAACCTTGAGAACCTGGCATATGTACTCAAGTCGATGGGAATCGCAATCCCAAAAAATGCGAGCCGGTTTGTTCTTCAGGATGTGCTCGAAGCGGTAAGGGGTAAGGATATCGGTTTTGCCGTCAATATGCTTGTATTGCGAAGTTTCGAGAAAGCGGTCTATTCACCGGCCAATATGGGGCATTACGCCTTGGCGAGCCGTCATTATTGTCATTTCACCAGCCCGATCCGTCGGTATGCAGATTTAATTGTACATCGGCGACTGGCGTCGTTGATGGCGAATAGGCGACCGTCATCTCAGGACGAGCTCGATCTGGTCGAAGTGGGCGGCCATATCAGCTTTACCGAGCAGCGGGCGGCCGACGCGGAAGAGGAACTCAAGACCGTGTTGATCCTGATTATGCTCAAAAATCATCTCGGTGAGACGTTCGACGGCGTGACGACCGGGCTGACGCGATTTGGGGTCTTTGTACAATCGGTCAAGTATGGGATCGAGGGACTGATCCAGGTCAATGAACTCGGACCGGACGACTGGGTATTCGATAAGAAAACACAATCGATCACGGGCGGTTACACCGGTGTTTCGATCCGGATGGGACAAAAAATTGCTGTGCGGATTGCTTCGGTTGATATTGCGGCCAGACAACTGGGCCTGATCCCCTCTGAGCCGCTGGTGAAAAAGACTGCTCGTAAAACCAGGAAAACAAAACATAAACCCAAATCACGACGAACCACCAAACGCCGCCGCAGGTAGTACTTGCCGGTAGATTTTCAGTTTCTTGACAGTTCTTATTAAATCTGGCATAGTATTAGGCTTAGCGTTTGAAAATAAGACAGTTATTTAAATTGGAGATATGGATGAAAGCCTCGGAAATGAGTAAGGGCCAGACGGTCATGATCGACGGCAAGTTGTGCGTGATCTTGGATTATCAGCATGTGAAACTGGGCAAAGGAGGGGCGGTCTATCAGACCAAGATCAAGAGCATCGAGGATGGGACCATTTTCACCCAACGGATCCGCTCTGAAGATACGATCGAGGAGGCCTATCTGGATAAGCGCAATTACGAGTACCTGTATTCGTCCGGCTCTGAGCACGTGTTGATGGATACGACCAATTACGAGCAGATCACGCTCGATGATGATGCGTTTGGCGACGGGCCAAAATATCTCAAACCCAATGCCCAGCTTCAGGTCAGTTTGTTTGAAGGTCGGCCGGTTGTTGTTACACTGCCCAATACGGTCGAATTGGAGGTAACCGATACAGCCCCGGAAATCAAGGGGGCGACTGCAACGAACCAGTATAAGCCCGCGACGCTCGAGACAGGCTTGACGATCCAGGTGCCGCCGTTTATCAAGGTGGGTGAGCTGATCAAAGTGGATACGCGAACCGGCGAGTATTTGACACGCGTCAAAGATTGATATGATACGAGAGTTATGCCTTTAAAGACGATAACCAAGGCGATGTTAAAGCTCTTCGGCTCCCGAAACGAGCGGCTGATCAAGAGTTATTCCGTCATTGCTCAGCAGGCCAATGAACTGGAACCGAGTGTTCAGGCCTTAAGTGACGAGCAGCTCAAGGCCAAAACCGGTGAGTTCAAACAGCAGTTGGCCGATGGCAAGAATCCCGATGAATTGCTTGCTGAGGTCTTTGCGGTGGTTCGTGAAACCGCTCTGCGTCATGTCCAGATGCGGCATTTCGATGTGCAATTGATCGGCGGCAATGTGCTCTATGACGGCAAAATCGCGGAGATGGCAACCGGCGAAGGAAAAACGCTGGTGGCAACACTGGCTGCTTATATGGTGCATTTGACCGGCCGCAAGGTGCATATTGTAACGGTGAACGATTATCTGGCCAAGCGCGATGCCGAGTGGATGCGGCCGGTTTATGAGGCGTTGGGATTGACGGTCGGAGCAATCCAGAGCGATATGGACTCGGCCGGTGAGGACCGCAAACAGCAGTACGCCTGCGATATCACTTACGGCACCAATAACGAATTCGGATTTGATTATCTGCGCGATAATATGAAAACCTCATTGGAACAAATGGTACAGGGGCCGCTGGATTATGCCATCATCGACGAGGTGGATTCGATCCTGGTTGATGAGGCCCGTACACCACTGATTATTTCCGGGCCGGCGGTCGATGATGTCAATCGTTATAAACGCGCAGACCAGGTGGCTCGCAAATTGATTTCGCTGCAATCCGCCTATGACCGGATCAAGCAGCAGATCGACAACACTGAAAAGGCAATTGCCTCAGCGCAGAGTGAATTATCTGAGGCAAAAAAGACGAAAGATGTCGGCCGTACAGAAAAGGCCCAGCAGAAGCTGGAAAAACTCCAATCTGATCTGACAGACCTTGAACATCGACTCGAATCGGCGACCCAGTATTATGAGGTTGAGTTGGATCGCAAACAAGTACATCTGACGCATGAGGGGATATCCGCCGCCCAGGAAGAGGCGGGTGTCGGGTCATTCTTTACCGGTTCGAATATGGAGTGGCCGCATTTGCTGGAGCAGGCGGTTCGGGCGCATACAACGTTCGAACGGGAGAAGGATTATGTGGTGATGGACGGCAAGGTCGTGATTGTGGATGAGTTCACCGGCCGACTGATGCACGGACGGCAGTGGTCAGACGGGTTGCACCAGGCAATCGAGGCCAAGGAGAGCGTTCAGATCAAGGAAGAATCGCAGACCCTGGCGACGATCACGCTTCAGAATTTGTTTAAGCTGTACGGGCAGATCGCCGGTATGACCGGGACGGCAGCCACCGAGTCCGAAGAATTCATGAAGATTTACGGGATGGAAGTGGTGGTGATCCCAACCAATAAGCCCTGTATTCGGGACGATCGGGAAGATGTGATTTATAAAACGCACAAAGAGAAGTTTGCGGCAATTGTCGAGCAGATCAACGAAATCAGCGGCGAAGGACGACCGATTCTGGTGGGAACCGTCAGTATCGAAAAGAGCGAACTGTTGTCTGATATGCTCAAACGCACTTACGGGATTGAGCATGAGGTGCTCAATGCCAAACAGCATGCCCGTGAAGCGGTGATCGTGGCCAAGGCCGGCCAGCAGCATCAGGACCGAAGCGGCAAGCTTCGCGGTAATGTGACGATCGCGACGAACATGGCCGGTCGCGGGACGGATATTAAACTCGGCGAGGGGGTTGCCGAAATTGGCGGTTTGCATATCCTCGGCACTGAGCGGCACGAGGCGAGGCGAATCGATAATCAGCTTCGCGGCAGGGCCGGCCGACAGGGAGATGCCGGATCAAGCCAGTTCTTTTTGTCATTCGATGACGATCTGCTGGCATTGTTCGCAGGTGAGAAAATCGTCAAGCTCTTATCGCTGCCGATGTTCGGGTGGGAAGAGGGTGAGCCGCTGCCGCCGCATCGACGCATATCCAGCATGATCGAGAAGACCCAGAAAAAAGTCGAAGAACGCAATTACGATATTCGAAAGAGTCTGCTCGAATACGACGAGGTGATGGACTATCAGCGGAAGATCTTTTATTCGCGTCGGCGAAAGATCCTGGCGGGCAAGAATCTCAAGGCGATCATTATGGAGATGATCGAATCGACAATCGAAGAGAACTGCGATCAGATCCTTGCGCCGGGATATCATTTGCGGTCGATCGCCGAGTATGCCAAAACGCTTTTTCCGGTCGAGGTCAATCCTTCCGATCTTTCGGACCTGACCGCCGATGAGATCGAAGCGATCATTAAAGAGAAGGCCGCCGATCAGGTCAAAAACGAGATATCGCTTTCGTTGGGCGAGTATCTGGAGGATTATTCCGATCCATCCAGTTGGGACGCCAACGGCCTGTCGAAGTGGGCGATGAGTTCTTTTCAAGTCGATATTCGATCGTCAAAGATACGGCAGATGAGCCCAGAAGAGATTGAATCGCAGCTTCAGGATGCAGCCGCCGAGCAAATTCAAAAAAAGGATTGCTCGAAACTGGTGGAGTTTATGAAACCGGATTTTCAGGTAAAAGTCCTGAGCGAGTGGGCGAAGGCCAAATTTGATATCAAACTGGATTCCCAAGCGATTACTGATTTAAAAAGTGACGAAATTAAAGACCTTTTAAGAGAAAAAGTTGCGGATAAATATCGCCAGCGTGAGATCGAATATCCGGTCGAATTTGCGATGAATATGGTGTATGGTCCGCAGGGGTCGAATATTTATGGCTACGAGTCACTGGCGAATTGGGCAAATCAGAAATATGATGCCGGTTTTACACCTGAATCACTGCAGGAGATAAAACCCAAGGAGCTTCACAGACGGCTGATCGATCTGAGTAAACAATTTAATAACGGTCAGCTTGAAACATTGGTCGATGGAAAGATTCGTGAATATTCGCCACAACAGTTAGCGGACTGGGCAAATGAGCGATTAAATGCGGATTTGATTTCAGATGATCTGAATGACCAAAGCGATCGCCGTGAGGTGCTGCTCGAAGCCGGGCGTGAATTTATGCGGCGTGAATTGTCGGATCTGGAGAAATATGTGCTGGTACAGATCTATGATTCGGCGTGGAAAGACCATCTGTACGTGATGGACCATTTAAAAAGCAGTATCTGGACCCGTTCGTTTGCCGAAAAGGATCCGAAAGTTGAATACAAACGAGAGGGATTTCGGCAGTTCAATGAGATGCTCAAGACAATCGAAGATCGGGTGACCGATATAATTTTCAGGATCCATCTGGAGGCCGGCACACAGGCGCGAAGTGTCTGGAACGTTTCACAAACAGCCCACGACGAGGTAGGGCAGTTTGCGATGGCGGAAAAGCAGCGGGCGGCCGCCCAGGCGCCGCAAGGCGAAGTCAAGACCAAGCAAATACGCGTAGAACAGAAAAAGGTCGGGAGAAACGATCCTTGTCCGTGCGGTTCCGGCAAAAAATACAAAAAATGCTGCGGTAAAACGACTTAATAGCAAACGTTTCAGTTGTCGAATAACTGTTCACATCCACTGCTCATATAGTTTACGAACAAACGTGTTATTTGCTTGTCGGGATCGGCCATTGGTTTTTGCCCGCCGATGGATGTATCGGCGCATCCGGCAAGCCTTTATGCCATTTGAGCAGTTTTTCAGACAATGCCGCCACAACTTGCGGGTTGTTGTCCGCGACATTATCCACTTCAGACAGATCATTGGGGATATCGTAAAGCTCGATCCGGCTCTTATCGGGATTCATTAAAAGCTTGAAGTTCTTGTCACGGATCGCCATCAGCGGGGGATTGTTGATGGGATGACCGAGGAGTTGATACCGATATTCCCAAAACAGCGGTTTTTTGCGAGTAAAAGGTTTATTTTCAAAAATAACCGATGCATCTTCGCCGTCGATCTCAAGTTTAGAGGTATCGATACCGGCCAGCGATGCGATTGTCGGCAGATAATCGACACCGGATATCAGGCTGTCATTATCAACACTTCCGGGTTGGGTATGGCCGGGCCAGCGTATGATAAATGGCACACGAACGCCGCCTTCATAGATGCTGCGTTTTCGTCCTCGAAACGGTCCGGGTGAGCCGACGCCGGAATGAGATGCCTCGCCGATGTAAATGTCTTCGGGGCCGTTATCGCTGGAAAAGATGACCACCGTGTTATCGTATAATCCGGCCGCCTTGAGTTTACTCAAAAATATTCCGATCTGGCGGTCCATTTCCGTGACGGTCGCCATGTAAATTTTATTGGCGCTTTTATGCTCAGTGCCTGTTTCCGCCCACCATATGCCGTCATACCGCTGCATTTGTTCTTCGGATGGATTCAGCGTCGAGTGAGTGTCAGCCAGCCACGCCTGAACATAGAACGGATTTTCCTTATTTCTTTCAATAAAGCCCCACGCTTCATCTAAAACCATCTTCGTACTGACTGGCCGATTATCTATTGCAAAAATTCCCCACTCCCTCGATGCGATCTTATATTCATCGAAACCGTAATCGTTGGGCGTCGGGGCATCTTTAATATAGGGATGCGAAAGATGCCATTTGCCGTAGTGGCCGGTTCGATAGCCGTTTTGTTGAAGAAGCCGGGTAATTGTCATGTACTTTGGATCGAGCCAGTCGGGCATGCCATTTTCGACATTGTGTTCATGGCCGGCGATTGCGCCATGAATATCCATGGTGGCGGGGAATTTACCTGTCATGAATCCGACTCTGCTGGGCGAACAGACCGGGGCATTAACATAGAATTGCGTAAATAATCTTCCCTCTTTCGCAAGCTGATTGAGATACGGGCTCTGGATCCGCGGATTGCCATAGCAATTGAGGTCGCCCCAACCCAGGTCATCGGCAAAGATAAACACAAAATTCGGCTTATCCGTCTGGTGGGGCTTTGCGGTTACAGTTTTTGAGGGGATTATACCAGGAATACATGAAGCGGCCAAAAAAGCCGAAGACGTTCGAATAAAATCTCTGCGATTCATATAACCTCCTTTAAAATATATGATTATATTAAATCCCCAAACAGTGTCAAGGGGCTTGTTTGTACGATTTTTACCTTTGCAAATGAGCCGGCAAGCGTCTGCGGGCCGTGAAATACGACGATCCAGTCACCGGGGGTGCGACCGATCAATTGCGGTTGATCTTTTTTGTTCACATTGGCTTTTTTGCTGAGGCCTTCGACAAGAACCGTAACAGTAGCATCCTGAAATTGTTTACTCAGGGTATTACTGATCTTTTCCTGTTCGTTTAACAAGGTGATGTTCCGCTGTTTTTTCACTTCATCGGGAATATTATCCTGCAAACGGTGATCGGCCGTCGTGCCTGGCCGCGGCGAGTATTTAAAGATATATGCATTTTTGTATTGTGCTTTTTGCAGCAGATCAACCGTTTCAGCAAAATCCTTTTCGGTTTCATCCGGGAAACCGACAATAAAATCACCGGCAACCGATATATCCGGAACAATTCTGCGTACCTCATCGAGCATATTTAAGTATTCTAAGGCCGTGTAGTGACGATTCATCGCCTTGAGGATACGATCGGATCCGCTCTGGGCGGGCAGGTGCAGATAGGGGCAAACCTTTGCCAAATCCGCCATTGCATGGCAAATCTGCGAAAAATATTTTTGCTGGGGATAACTGGTTACAAATCGGATCCACTCAATACCCTCAATTTGAGCGGCCATCTCGAGAATATCTGCGAGACAGTATATTTTATCGCCGGCCTTGTATTCGTAGGAATTAACAGTCTGGCCGAGAAACGTAATCTGTTTTACGCCTTCGGCAGCGAGTCGTTTAACCTGTTCGATAATGACATGAGGACTGCGCGAAGATTCGGGCCCGCGAACATAGGGGACGATGCAATAGGTGCAGAATTTATCGCAGCCGCGCATCACACGGACATACGCCTGAGAGGGAATATTGTTATCCGCCCGGTCATAAACGCTTTCAAATTCTTCCAGTGCCGGGTTTTCGGGTTCAGTTTTTCGTATTGAGTGGGTAATACTGACCGTTTTTCGATGAGCATCCAGTGCGGATTCAATCAGTTCGGGTACATCGCAAATTTGACCGGGGCCGCAGACGATATCGACGGCTTTTTGCTTCAAAAGCTCTTCGCCAAGCCGCTGGGCCATACAACCGATAACGGCGACGACAAGCTGGGGCTTGTTCTCCTTGATATGCTTGAGGTGGCCCAGGTGCGAGATCACCCGCTGCTCGGCGTGTTCGCGTACCGAGCAGGTATTGATCACGACGGCATCTGCCTCTTTGACCTTCTCGGTCAGAGTAAATCCGCGCTGCAGCAGGGCGGCCTCGACCAGGGCGGTGTCGAGTTTGTTCATCTGACAGCCGAAACTTTTTATGTGGACATATCTCGTTTCCATTGAAGGTCAGTATAATCGATAAGACAGGAATTTCAAATCGACTTGTGATATGTATTTATTGAGACAAATCGGAATTATCAGATTTTTTGATCTTCTGCCGCTTGCTGAGATTAAGGTGTTTTTGGGCAAATTGCTCGATCCAGTAAAACAGATCCTTGCCTTCATATTTGTCATCGAAACAGACATGACCGCCGCCCTCGATGATATATTTTTCACACGGGATATTATTTCGGTCACAGCGTTCTTTAATTTTGTGTGCAAATTGTACCGAAATCAATTTGTCCTCTGTCCCGTGCCAGAGCGCAATTGGGGGGTCATTTTGATCGTAGTCTGATGGTCTCAGATGCCAGGGAAGTCGGTTTGGGTCGTTAGCGATAAAATCGGCTGAACTGACACAATGGTCGCGTCCGGCCAAGGCAAAACAAGCGTTCGGTTTTGCGTTAACACCGGGATGGTTATGGGCAACGGTGAAATCATTCGGTCCATCGGACAAGAAATCGCCTTGATTGATTGCAGCCCCGAGGGCCGTACAGGCACCGGCAGATGTACCAACCAGACAAATGCGATTCGGATCAATCCCGTATTTGTTGCAGCCAACCGCTCGGATCCAGCGAATGGCGGCTTTGGTGTCTCGGACTGCGGCATGAACATCATTTAAACTAAGCTTGTGGCGATTAAAAATTTCCCGATCTAATGGGGCATACGGTCCTATGGGCGCTAAGGGGTAATCGGCATGGAGTCGATATTCAATTGATAAAACGACATATCCTTTAGGGACAAACGCTTCAGCGAGGGGGTAAAACTTGGGATGTTTGCGAATATTGCGTCTCAGCGAGCCCCCGAACCCGCCCCCATGGATATAAACCAGGCAGGGCTTATCGCTGCGCGTGTCTTCTTTGGGATACCATAAATCGATCATCAAATCGGCAACCTGAGGATTGTTTAGATTGGCATCCGAATGAACAATACCCTGGCCGTACATGATATCCTCGTCTTTAGTGATGGAAAAACCGTCGGCGCCAGCAGTCGCCGAATATATACCAATCAAGAAGAATAAAGTTAAAACGTATGCTGTCTTTATATAATTTGATTTCATCATTCTATTATCCTTTAACGTTCAACGTATTTAGGGCTTGCTGAATAAGCCCTGCTTTCCCTTTTTTCCGGTCGCCGGCCAG
>CAZFDE010000031.1:0-32353 GCA_964517795.1 uncultured Pirellulales bacterium
TTTGAGCCAAAATTGAGGATTTTCGTGCAATAGTTGAGCACCTTATGAGCACCTTCGTTAAGATA
This sequence comes from uncultured Pirellulales bacterium, assembly GCA_964517795.1. Lineage (GTDB taxonomy): Bacteria > Planctomycetota > Phycisphaerae > Sedimentisphaerales > Anaerobacaceae > CAZFDE01. Next base: position 66 of record CAZFDE010000031.1, read on the forward strand.
GAGAAAGGACAATACAGATTAATAACTCAAAACTCGCGACTCATAACCCGGCCGCTTGCGGCCAACGAGCTTGTCCAGCACTTACCCTGCAAGTGCTGTGGGTGATCTCACAACGGCTTAACCGGAGCCGATAATCCGTTTCAGGATAGGGGCTTACAAAAAGAGTAACAAGTTAATAGTTTACAAACCAGACAAACGCGGCTATACTTTGGGCTTGCAAAAACAGCGTTTATTGAAAGGTTTCGGCGATGAGCCATTCGGACAAGGACCTGAAAAAAATCGAAGAACTGGTCGAGCTGATGAAGAAAAACGATCTTATCGAGCTTGAGATCAGCCACGGCGACGAGAAGATCCAATTGAAGCGATCGGATCCGCGACCGTCGCAGGTGACGGCAATGCCGATAGTCGCCCCGGTTGCTAACGGCGTACCCGTTCAGCCGGCAGCGGCAGGCGAACCGGCCGCTGCCGCCGAACAATCGGACGACAATCTTGTCAATATCACCTCGCCGATGGTCGGGACCTTCTATTCGGCGCCGGGCCCGGAGATGGACGATTTCGTTGAGATCGGCTCGGCAGTCGGTGACCAGACCGTTGTGGGCATTATCGAAGCAATGAAGGTCATGAACGAGATCAAGGCCGAGACCACCGGTACGATCGCCGAGATCAAGGTCAAAAATGGTCAGGCTGTTGAGTACGGCCAGGTCCTCTTCCGCGTCAAACCGGACTAAGATAGCGAAACGAACCTTAGCGAGAGTCAATTATGTTCTCAAAAATTCTGATAGCCAATCGAGGGGAAATTGCCCTGCGGATCATCCGGGCCTGCCGCGAACTGGGGATCGCATCAGTCGCGGTTTTTTCTGAGGCCGACAAAGACGCACCTTATCTGAAATTAGCCAACGAGGCGATCTGCATCGGGCCGCCCAGCCCCGCCGAAAGTTATCTTAATATTCCGCGCATCATCAGTGCCGCAGAGATCGCCGATGTCGAAGCGATCCACCCGGGTTACGGCTTTTTGGCCGAGAACATCAATTTCGCCGAGATTTGCCGCGACTGCGGGATCAAGTTCATCGGCCCCAAGCCCAAAGCGATGCGAATGCTCGGCGACAAGGCCCAGGCCCGCGAACTGGCCCAAAAGACCGGTGTCCCGGTCTCGCCCGGTTCCGAAGGTGCGATCGAAAACGAAAAAGAGGCGATGGCGATCGCCAAAGAGATCGGCTATCCGGTGATGATCAAGGCCTCGGCCGGCGGCGGCGGACGCGGTATGCGGGTCGCCCACAACGAGACCAGCTTCAAGCAGGCATTTCAGGCCGCTAAAAGTGAAGCGGACGTGGCTTTCGGCGACGATACGGTTTACCTGGAAAAATTTATCGTCGAGCCGCGGCACGTCGAGGTGCAGTTGATGGCTGATATGCACGGCAATGCGGTACATTTCTACGAGCGGGACTGTACGATCCAGCGGCGGCACCAGAAAATCATCGAGGAATCCCCCTGTCCGGTCATCGACGAACGAACGCGGGAGACATTATGCACGGCGGCCCTGCGTCTGATCGAAGAAGCCGGCTATCATACCGCGGCAACCGCAGAATTTCTGCTCGATAAGGATCGCAACTTCTACTTTATCGAAGTCAATACCCGTATCCAGGTTGAACATACCATCAGTGAGATGATCACCGGATTCGACCTGATCGAGATGCAGATCATGGCGGCCGCGGGCGAAAAACTGCCGGTCAAGCAGCGTGACATCAAGCATAACGGTGTTTCGCTGGAATGCCGTATCAATGCCGAGGATCCCGAGAAAAATTTCGCGCCCTGTGCCGGGCCCATTACCCACTATATCCAGCCCGGCGGGTATGGCATACGGGTCGATACGCATATCAGTCAGGGTGGAGCCGTATCGCCCTATTATGATTCGATGATTGCCAAGCTGATCTCGCACCGCAAGACGCGGCCCGAAGCAATCGCAACCATGAAACGGGCGCTAAGTGAATTTGTGATCGAACCGGTCAAGACCACCATCCCGATCTGCACGGCAATCCTCTCACATAACCTCTTCGCCAATAACAAGGTCGATACAAGCTTCGTCGAAAAGCATTTCTAAGCGCTCCTAATGCGCTAAGATTCGACATCTTGTTCAAGGACGATCAGGTCTTCGTAGCTCTGACGTTTGCGGATGACCTGGAAACCATCGCCATCAACCAGCACTTCCGGCGGCGTGCAGCGTGCATTGTAATTGCAGGCCATGGTGAATCCGTACGCCCCGGCCGTAAAGACCGCGATCAGATCCCCGCGTTTGACCGGAGGAAATTTACGGTCTTTGGCAAAGAAATCAGCTCCTTCGCAGATGGGCCCGACGATATCCACCGGCTCGGTACCCGGCAAGTTGAGGTTCTTTTGCCGCTGCGACGGCAGGAACAACTCATCGATCTGCACCGGCCAGATAAAATGAAACGCATCATACAGCGACGGGCGGATCAGGTCGTTCATCCCGGCATCGACGATCACGAATTTCTTCGAGCCGCCCTGCTTGATATAAAGTACGCGGCAAACCATGATTCCCGCATTGGCGGCAATGCTTTTGCCCGGCTCCAGAATCAACCGCAGATCTTTATCTTTCAACAAGGGCACAATCCCGTCAGCATATTCCAGCGCCGAGGGCACCGTCTGGGATTCGTAATCTGCGCCGTAGCCGCCGCCCAGATCAAGCGCTTCAATGCAATACCCTTTTTCACGCAGCGTATCGATCAGGGGCAGGACTTTTTCAACAGCGATGACATACGGATCGATCGTTCTGCCGCCGGTGCCGAGGTGAACATGGACTGCACATAAATTCACCCATGGATTGTCCGAATAGGTATCAAAAACATTTAATGCCCGTTCGATATCAATTCCGAACTTGGTTTCTTTCTTACCGGTCTTAAGAAATTTGTGAGTTTTATATTCGACATCGGGATTAACCCGCAGGGCGACGTTTGCCCGTGTATTTTTCCGGGCCGCCAGCGCGATCAGGTTTTCCAGTTCCGCTTCCGATTCGATATTGAAATAGCCGATTCCGGCATCGAGCGCCTGGCAGATTTCGCGATCGGTCTTACCTACACCGGCATAGACGATTCTTTGGGCATCACCGCCGCTGCGCAGGACACGATACAGTTCGCCGCCGCTGACAATATCGAAACCGCTGCCGGCCCCAGCCAGCATTGAGAGGATATGAATATTGCTGCATGCCTTGACCGAATAACAGATCAGGGTGTCGATATCGCGGTAGGCCTTTTGAATCTTGGTCAGATGATCGAGGAAAGTGGCTTTGCTGTAAATATAAGCCGGGGTACCCACCCGGGATACGATACGACCGATATCCACCTGTTCGGCGAAAAGTCGGCCGCTTTGATATTTAAACGAATCCATATTCTTTATCCTGATAAATTACCTATCTTAAACTATGTTGGAAAAGAGGCAGTATATGGTATTTTGGGTCTTTTGCAAGCTTTTCACGAAGTGATATGGCTTAATACATCATAAAAAAAAATGGAAGGTTCAGCCGTGGCTTGAGAACCTTCCATTTTCGCATAACCGCCAGTTATGCTTGTTTGTTTTTACTGCGACTCGATGTTATTTTTTCTTCTTGGCTGTTTTTTTCTTTTTGGCTTTTTTCTTCTTAGTTGCTTTTTTCTTCTTTGTCGCTTTTTTCTTTTTCTTCTTGGCGGTTTTCTTCTTTGTTGTTTTCTTCTTTGCTGTTTTCTTTCTTGCTTTCTTCTTTGCCATTTTTTGCCTCCTTATGGCTGATTAACAATCCTTTTCTTTACGAACTACCATAGTTCCAACACAACTTATAAAACGATCACTTATTATAATTCTATTATACATTTTTTATCGTCCGATCATTTAAAAACACTCCATAAAATTTTGTCCTGACAGACGATAGCGCACTTTTGGTAATGGCCGACGAATGAACAATTCGCGTTCACCAAAAACTATCATTAACGTGACATCTACTTTTCAATCCATATAGAAAACAAAAAATCGACGTTGACTCAAGTACTCTGCACAAAATGCCAAATGCATTAAAATTACATTTTAATCGCGTTAAACAGCGTTTTTTTAAATTTTTAAACGTCCCGCACATCGTTGAAGCAGCCTCTTCGATCTTTAATATCATCCTGTTTACCTGCGGTGTTTTTTGTTGTAATCTTTTCGATTAACGTACATAATAAACGCTGAAAATTTTTTGTACCTGGTCAAAAAAATTTTTGAAAAAATTTAAAAAAATTAAACAAAATTACAACATTGGTGTTGTTAATTCATTGATGGAAACAAAAAAAATAATATTGTTCGGGGGCACATTCGATCCGATTCATATCGGACACACCACGGTTGCGCAGGATGCGATAGAAAAAATAAAAGGCGAACAGCTTGTTTTTATCCCGGCAAAAATCTCACCTTTGAAACAGCATCATCCTCTTGCCGATCAAGTACATCGATTCAAAATGATTGAATTGGCGATATCGCAAAAACCAAAATTTTCAGTGAGCGATTACGAATTAACAAAAAACAGCCCCTGTTATACGCTCCAAACCGTCCGTTATTTCAAGTCTCAGTATCCCGACAGCGATATTTACTGGCTGCTGGGGGCCGACAGTCTGAACGATATGGCACAGTGGTATCAGCCGGATACTCTGATCGACGAGTGCTTTGTCTGTTTTATGCTTCGGGCGGGCTATCCCAAACCCGATTTTGAGCCGTTTATCGATATCTGGGGCCCCGGTCGCGTCAATAAATTACGGGAACACATGATCGAAACGCCTTTGGTTGATATCAGCAGTACCGATATCCGCGAAAAACTTAAAACTGGGCAGGAGGTCAGTGATATGCTCAAGCCGGAAGTTTACGCTTATATCCTTGAACATCATCTGTATCAATGAAATAATGTTATTTGAAATGGATTAGCGTTTATTGAAAGGAGTCCAAGATGGAACCGGTTCACCCCGAAGTCGCACCTGTGTTTGCAGGTGCATTTGTTTTAGTCATTCTGTTTATTGCGCTGTTGATACTGGCATTTACGGTATGGCTTTTTTGCCGGATTTTTTCAAAAGCCGGGTTTCACTGGGCGTTGGGATTTTTAACTCTGATCCCGTCGGTCGGTGTACTGGTGGCCTTGTTGATTTTGGCATTCGGTCAATGGCCGGTACACCAGGAATTGAAATCCCTTAAGCAGCCTCCGTCCGATCAACCGCCGGCTCAGTTCGTTTAGACTCGTTCAAGTGGCTTGTTCTGCAAGCCACTGACACCATGCATCGAATCCCTGGCCGGTTTTTGCGGATACTTCAAAAATCACCAGATCGCGATTGACTTTTCGGGCGTCGGCTTTGGCCTTGTCGACATCGAAATCGACCGCATCGAGCAGGTCGATCTTATTGATCAGCATTGCTTTGGATTTAGCGAATATCGCGGGATATTTTGCGGGCTTATCATCGCCTTCGGCAACCGAAAGGACCGCAACCTTGGCGGACTCACCCAATTCAAATGCCGACGGGCAAACCAGATTGCCTACATTCTCAATGATGATGGTGTTGAGCTTATCGATGGGCAGAGAAGGTAGGGCCGTCGCGATTTGTGCGGCCGAAAGATGACAAGCGCCGTCAGTATTGATTTGCACAGCCGGGGCTTTCGTCGCTTGAATTCGCTGCGCATCAATATCGGTCTGGATATCACCTTCGATCACGGCGATATCGAGCTTATCGTTGAGCATTTCGATGGTACGAACCAAAATAGTCGTTTTGCCGGAACCGGGTGAAGAGATCATATTCAGGCAGAAAATACGATTTTCTTTGAAAAAATGACTGTTCTGGCAGGCATACTCTTCGTTGGCCTGGAGAATTTTTTGGCCGACATTAATTTTCATCGTTTAGTCCTCGCTGAATTCAATGTTTTCCAATAAAAGCGGTGGATCCGGTAATAATTCCAAGTCCTCCGATTGGCACTGCGGGCACCGAGCAGATTCAAAGTCCACTTCGAATTCCTTTTGACACTGTTTGCATCGTGCCTGCAATTCTTTATGCTCAATTTCCAGTTTCATGCCTTCGCAGACCGTTCCTTTTGTAATCGCTTCGAAAGCGAGCTGTAAGATCTCATCGTTGACCGCGCTCATCAGGCCGCAGGATATCCTGGCCGAAATCGGTTCGGCGTCATATTTCTCGGCTTCGGCCTTGATAGCAATCAATAGGTGATGTGCCACAGCAGTCTCATGCATCAGCAAATCCTCGGCAATTCCCGCCCGTACGGCATCTGGACAATGCGTTTGGTTCCGATCGAGGTAACCAATTCCACAACCGCGCTGTCGTATTCATTTTCCATGGCTTCGCCGATAATCTGTGCCTCGCTGCCGAGTTGGTGTCTTCGACAAATATCGAGTACTTTTTGAGTGTCATCCGGTTTGACGACCGCTACGAATTTTCCTTCATTGGCGATGGTCAGGACATCGAAACCAAGCATGTCGGCCGCGGCCCGGACGGTGGGATGAATGGGAATCTTATCCTGTCTGATCTCAATATTCAGGTTCGTTTCATGAGCGATTTCGTTAAGGGTGGCCGCCAGACCGCCGCGGGTCGGATCACGCATGAACTTGACATCGCAGCCAGCGGTTAGTATTTCACCAATCAAACCTGATAAACAGGCGCAATCGCTCTTCAAGGGGGTATCGAATTTGATATCCTCCCGTTGGGAAAGAATTGTCATGCCGTGATCGCCGATTGATCCACTAAGTACAATTTTGTCGCCTTTAGCAATGCGGCCAAAAGCCAATTCGACCCCATCGTACATAGTGCCGATTCCCGAGGTATTAATAAACAGTTTATCCGCCGAGCCGCTTTCGACCGTTTTGGTATCGCCGGTAACGATCCCAATATCATTTTCGTTGGCTGTTTGGGCAATACTATCGAGCACCTTTTCCAGCGTCTCAAACGGCAGTTGATCTTCAATAATAAACGATAAACTTAATGCAAGGGGTTTAGCGCCGCTGACGGCCAGGTCATTGGCGGTTCCGCAAACAGCGAGTTTGCCGATATCCCCGCCGCTGAAAAATAACGGTTTGACGACATAGCTGTCGGTGGTGAAGCATATCTTTTGGCCGTCGATCTCCAAAGAAGCGGAATCGGGAAGCTTGGCCTGCGATTTTTGGCCTAACCGCGGCAGAATCGTATTTCGTATCAGTTCTTCGGATAGTTGACCGCCGCCGCCGTGAGCGAGGAGAATATTTTTGGATGTATTTTTCATCAGGTGCGCTTTCTCCTGCGGCCGTATTTATACCATGCGGCACACGCACCTTCAGAGCTTACCATACAGGGCCCAATGGGATCTTCCGGTGTGCATTGCTTGGCAAATAACTCGCAAACCGGCGGCTCAATCAATCCGCAGAGCACCTCACCGCATCGACAGCCTGTATTATCTTGCCCCTCGAATTCCTCCAAGTCGAAACGATGCAGGGCATCGAACCGCTTAAATTGAGGTTTGAGTTTCAACGTGCTTTGGGGGATTTTACCTAAGCCGCGCCAGTAGCCATCGGCCGGCGTGAAATACTCGTCCATGATTGCCTGTGCGGTTTTGTTGCCTTCTTTCGTTACCGCTGCATGATAAATGCTGTTGAGTTCGGCTTTCGACTTAGCCAATTGACGGCATATCTCGGCCAGGCCTTCGATGATCTGCATCGGCTCGAAACCAGCCACCACACATGGTTTTTTATACGTTTTGACGATCGGACCAAATGCCCCGGCGCCAATAATCACACTGACGTGGCCGGGACACAGAAAGGCATCGATCTTATTGTTTTTACCGTCGAGCAGTGCTTTCATGGCGGGCACGACCAGTTTATGATTGCTGAGGATACAGACATTGTCGATGTTCTGCTCATGGGCTTCTTTGACCGCTACGGCGGTGGCGGGCGTGGTGGTCTCAAAACCGACGGCTATAAATATAACTGTTTTTTCAGGGTTTTGGCGGGCAAGGTCAAGGGCATCTTCACTGCTCATGACGACCTTGATATTATCCGAAGCCATTTTTTCCAGCGAACCGTTCTTGCCCGGCACCCGGATCATATCACCATAAGTGGCAATAATGCAGTCATCGCGCTGCGCCAGTTCCAGGACGGTATCGATATAGCCCTGGTGGGTCACACAGACCGGACAACCCGGCCCCGAGAGCAATTTCATCCCCTTCGGAAATGCCGAACGGATGCCGTTGCGAAAGATCGATACCGTGTGCGTGCCGCAAACTTCCATGACATGGATTTCCCTGCCGAGTGTCTCGCAGGCCTTGTCCATTAATTTCTGTGCTTTATAAATTCTCTCAAGCATAAGTAAAATCCTCTAACCGGAGACCTTGTTCGAGGTATCGTTAAAATCATCAATCTCGGCGATCAACTGCCATGTCTTTTTGGCTTGCTCCTCATCGACCTTGGTGATGGCAAATCCGGCATGAACCAGGACCAAATCGCCGAGCTTGACATCCTCCAACAATGTCGTCTTGGCGCGAAAACAATTGCCCATCGCATCGACAATGGCATTATCGCCTTCTAATTCGACTATTCGTGCAGGTATTGCTAAACACATTGCTCGGCCTCCATGGTTCAGCCCTCGGCCTTCAACCGATTTCCTATTTTCAATTTATGATTTTCTATTTTGATAACGTATCTTTTATCTTTCACGATGAAACCCACTAATCTATATCGAATCACGAGTCACGAACACAGAGCGACGGCTATGGCCGCTTGGCCGAGCGCCAGCCCGCCGTCATTAGCCGGCACGCGGCGGTTCAATAGTACGGAAAAATCAGCATTCTTCAAGCGTTTAATCAGATGATGCGTCAAATAGCGGTTGCAGAACACCCCGCCGCTAAGGGCGACGGTATTCAGGCCGCTATTTTGACGGGCTTTCTCAGCCATCACCGTCAACCCGGCCGCCAGCGTATTGTGAAATTTAGCTGAAATCCTGCTTGAACCAACCCCATTTTTAAGGTCATCAATCATCGCTGCAATCATTCTATCGAGATTAAGCGCAAAGGGTTCATTGTTTTTCTCGACCAATTCGAAATCATAGTTTTCCATAGTCGTTTCATCAATAGCCGATTCGAGGGCCATTGGCAGTTGGGCCTCGTAATGGTTATAGCCGCCCATGCCGAGTACTGCGGCCGCCGCATCGAAAACCCGCCCCAAACTGGAAGTCTGAACAGTATTAAGATTTTGTTCGATTTGCTGCAAAATGATCCGCTGTTTTTCGAGATCAGGCTCAATCTTAGCCAGCAGCCATTGAAATTTTGAAATGTCGAAATCAGGCCCAAACGCCTTCTGCATGAGACTCAATAGCGGCCGGATCGGTTCTTTCGATGCCCTGTCGGCCCCCGGCAGCGTATAATATTCCAGGTGCCCCACCCGCTCAAATGATTCGAATGTCGCAATCAGACACTCACAGCCCCAGACCTGCCCATCGGTCCCGTAACCGGTGCCGTCGCACTCTAATCCGATGACCGGCCCTTCGACCTCGTGCTCGACCATGACCGATGCGATATGCGCCCAATGGTGTTGAACCTGAATCACTTTGACATCTTTTAGCGATCTGGCATATTGCGTCGAGTAATAGCCGGGATGAAGGTCACAGACAACGACTTTCGGTTCAACCTCAAAGAGCTTTTGCAAATGCGCGATCGACCGGATGTAATGGCGATAGACCTCGGCGTCATCGAGATCGCCGATATGTTCACTGAGAATAAGCTGATTGGCCTTGACCAAACAGAAAGCATTCTTCAAGTCGCCGCCCAGTGCCAGGATGTCAACATCCGATTTTTTGCCAATCGTCAAGGGTTCCGGTACATATCCTCTTGAGCGGCGAAGCGGAACCGGCTGCTGATCGATCAAGTGTACGACCGAATCATCCACCTGGCGATAGATATCGCGATTATGCATAACAAAGGCATCGGCTATCCCGCCGAGTTTTTCAATTGCCTTGACATTATCACAAATCAGCGGCTCATCGGAGATATTGCCGCTGGTCATGACCAGCACATCGAGCCCCTCGGCAAAGAGCAAGTGGTGAATCGGGGCATAACACAGCATAAAACCGAACGTATCCACCCCGACCGCCACATCGGGCGCGATTGGATATGGAATTCTCTTCTTTAGAATGACAATCGGTGCCTGCGGACTTTGCAGCAGTTCCGCCGAGACCTTATCGACATGCGCATATCTCCGGATTTGCTCAATGGAACTGCACATCATGGCAAACGGCTTATGGTCGCGATGTTTTCGCCGCCGCAGTCGCTTGACGGCCTCATTATTCAACGCATCAACTGCTAAATGAAAACCGCCAATCCCCTTGATAGCGAGAATTTTGCCCTCCTTGAGCATCGCGGCGGTGGTTTGGACGATTGTATCAGTATCGGTTTCGAGGACCTTGCCGGCCGGATCGGTTAATTGAATCTGCGGCCCGCAGGCCCCACAGGCCACCGGCTGGGCATGAAATCGCCGATCAATCACATCTCTGTATTGGCCACCGCACGTGGGGCACATTTTAAAATTGCTCATGGTGGTATTGGGGCGGTCATAGGGGATCGTTTTGACAATGGAATATCGCGGCCCGCAGTTCGTGCAGTTAATAAACGGATAGTGATAGCGAAAGTCATCCGGATCAAATAATTCGCCAATACAATCCGGGCAGGCGGCCATATCCGCCGAGACCTCGCTCAACGCGGTTCCGACAGAACTGCTTCGGTGAATTTCAAAATCCGTTTCGGTATCGACCACCGTAATTTCAGTTTGATTGATATCCTTGATCGATGCTAATCTGGGTTTGTCCTGATCCTGAAGGCGATTGATAAATTCAATAATACTTTTTTTATCACCCTGCAGCTCGACGATTACGCCGCGGGTATCGTTGAGAACAAAACCCGCCAGATCCAGCGATTTGGCCAGTCTATAGACGGTTGGCCGAAATCCGACACCCTGAACCCGGCCGCTAATCTGTAATTGAACTCGCATCATCATTATTAATGCTCGATTGGAATTATTGTTCTATTATACGGTATGGCAGGCGCTTATAAAAGCTTACAAGACGGCTTACCACGCCGAATCAAACAATATCGAAAAAAGGCTTGTCATGGAATAGGCTTTTTGCTAAGATAACCGCGAATCGGGGCCATAGCTCAGTTGGGAGAGCGCTTGCATGGCATGCAAGAGGTCGTGAGTTCGAATCTCATTGGCTCCATTGCATATTTCCACCAAAGACAGGTACATTATCTATCTGTCTTTTTTTTATTTAAGCCCGATAACTTTTTTTATTAATATTTTCATAATTTATTTCTCACCATGCAGAATATTTTCTTTGTATCGTATATGTCACTTATTTTGCATATATTAGATAAAACCTATTTTTGGCTGATATTTATAACATCCGATAATGCTCATTTTAGAGGATTTTATCCCACCGAATACTTACAGCCCATACGAGCTTTCATCATGTCTCATGTTAAATCCTCCCCTAAAAATGCCGATATGGATCTAAAAATACACAGGAACTGCTGTGTAAACATTTTTTATGAAAATTGGGACCGTTTAATAAACGGGCAAACGACAAATGACACAATAAAAATGGGGTAAGGATCCATGAGAAATCCAAAACCGGTAATGCTTGTCGAGGACGATCGACTGGATGTGATGGCGGTCCAACGGGCCATGAAAGATTTGAACATTACCAATCCGCTCGTGCATACGATCAACGGCGAAGAAGCGCTCAAGCACCTCGAAGATAAAAACAATAAACGACCGTGCCTGATCCTGCTGGATCTGAACATGCCAAAGATGAACGGCATCGAATTTCTCAAAGCGGTCAAGGACAAAGAGGACCTTCGAAAAATTCCGGTGATCGTTTTGACCACATCCAAACAAGACCGAGATGTCGTAGACAGTTTCAAACTCGGTGTGGCCGGCTATATGGTCAAGTCCGTCGATTATAAAGAATTCGTGGAAGTGATCCGAACCATTAACCTTTACTGGACCCTCAGTGAATCCCCTGATGGAGATGAATGATGCAGGACATGAAACATACAATTCTACTGGTAGAAGATGACAAGCTGGATCAGATGGCGTTTAAGCGTTTGATCGAAAACGAGCAGCTTCCTTATGATTGTCAATTTGCCGGTTCGCTCAAAGAGGCCAAGGATATCCTTGAACGCCATCGGTTTGATGCGGTCATTTCGGACTACTCGCTCGGGGACGGGACCGCAATGGACATCCTCGAACTGGTCAAAGACACGCCGGTGATATTGGTGACCGGTGCCGGAAACGAGGAAGTGGCAACCCAGGCCTGGAAGGCCGGTGCCGCGGATTATCTGATCAAGGATATGGATCGAAACTACCTTAAAACCGTTCCGGTAACAATCGAAAACGTCATGCGTCACCGCCAGATCGAAAATCGACTGGAGCTGCTTTCTCACGCCATCACCAGCACCGAAGACAGTGTCTATATCACCGATACCGACGGGCTGATCATCTTTGTGAATCAATCGTTTTGCAGGACGTATGGCTACACCGAAGATGAGATCATCGGCCAAAATGCCAATATGCTCTGGGCCGCAAATGACGGCCAACGTCGGTTGCCGAATTACTATCAGGCCGTTAACGGATGGGAAGTGGGCTTTTATCACCAACACAAGGACGGAACCCGTTTTCCGGTCTCCCTGACGCGATCCCCGATCTGTGACAAAAACAACAACGAGATCGCCCAGGTCGCCGTCGCCCGTGATATCACCGAACGGATCGAAACCGAAGACCAACTTCGTCGGGCAAATCTTCAACTCAAAGGATTCAGCCGGCTCAAAAGCGAATCGACGATCCTGCTGTGCCGGCAACTGCAATCACAGATGGATGAATTAAAAAACACCTTATCGGTTGCGGCATCCACATTGTCGTCAGAGATGACGCACCAATTTATCGAACGCATCGCCGCGATTGAAACCTGCCTGAAGGATATGCGTATGGCCGGAGAACTGGATAACAAAAAGATCCGGCTCAATCCGAGCGAATTTACGCTTAATGAATTGACCGATGACGTTCGAAGGCAAATCGAGCCCGCCGCTGCTTGCAAATCCATCGCACTGAACATATCCCTTCCGGATGTTACAATTACACTCGAAGCGGATTTCGAACGGCTTAGCCAGGCCATCGTTCGACTTGTTCAACATTCAATGCGTAACAGCCCCGACCAAACAACGATTATGCTCAAAGTCAAGGATATGGGGAACGAGATAGCGGTACTCATCCAGGATCAGGCCCCTGCGATCGATCCGAACCAAAGTGAAAGCCTGCTCGATCGTTATGAGATTATACAGCGTCAACTTCGCAATGGACAGGATGACATCGATTTTTCAACGGCGATCGCCCGCGAATTTATTGACCTTCACGGCGGTTGTCTTTGGATCGAACCCAACACCGAACAGGGCAATAACTATTGCTTTACATTACCGAAATATCAACACACATCAGACATGGCCGCTCTAATGACCAGCGGCACGGGGGAAACAAAAACGGATGGAACAAAATGACGTAATTCAATTACTGCTGGTCGAGGATGAAATGGCCACCCGCAAGTTCGTGGTGGATGCATTGAACAATTGTTCGATCGATATGTCCTTCCGGACCGAAACCGTATCGACTTTATCCGAAGCCCTGGATCGGCTGAAGGACTATTCGGCAGAGATTATTCTATCCAACCTCGAACTGCCGGACTGCAGCGGAATCTCCATTATTCATCGTTTCCGCGAGCAATATCCGGATATTCCGCTGATCATGATCACCCGTAATCCGGATGAAAACATCGGCATCGAAGCCATCCGCCACGGAGCCGACGATTACCTGATGAAGGGCAAAATTTACCGCGATGTGCTCGGCCGCAGTATCCGCTATGCCATCGAGCGAAAACGTCAGCATAAACTGACTGAACAGGAGCTTCGAAAATCAGAGCGATTTCTTCAATCCACACTCAATGCATTGTCCGCCCATATCGCCATCCTCGATGAAAATGGTATTATTCTTTCCGTCAATCAGGCATGGAGCCGATTCGCGACTGAAAACCATATCGCATGGCCTAATCACGGAATCGGACGAAATTATATTGATATCTGTGATAAAGCAACCGATCGTGATGCCGAATCCGCTCAGGCGGCCGCAGAAGGAATCCGCCAGGTGCTCGAAAAAAGGTGCGATGATTTCTATTGGGAATACCCCTGCCACGGCCCCAACGAAAAACGCTGGTTTATGATGCATGTGACGCATTTTGAGGATCATGGCAAAATTCGCATCGTTATTGCCCATGAAAACATTACCCAGCGCAAACTGGCCGAAGAAAAACAGGCCAAACTGCTGCATGAGATCGAATCGGCCAATAAAGAATTGAAGGATTTTGCGTATATCACCTCCCATGATCTCAAAGCGCCGCTTCGCGGTATTAATACGATCGTCGGGTGGCTTTGTGACGATTATGCGGACACTTTTGACGAGACGGCCAAAGAACAGTTCGAGATGCTGCGGACGCGGGTCGGCCGCATGCATAATCTGATCGAGGGGATTTTGCAATATTCCCGCATCGGCCGAATCCGCGAAGATTTAATCCGAATCGATCTCAATGAACTGCTGCAGGACGTTATCGAATCGATCGCCCCGCCACAGCATATCTGCGTTGACATAACCGATCCGCTGCCAGAGATTGATTTTGAGCCGACCCGGGCCACGCAGCTTTTCCAGAACCTGATCGGCAATGCCATTAAATATATGGACAAGCCCGATGGAAAGATCCGGATCGGCTGTAACGATGAATCCTCACACTGGGTATTCTCGGTTGCCGATAACGGCCCGGGCATCGAAGAAAAACATTTCGACAAAATCTTCAAGATATTCCAGACGCTGTGCCCGCGGGATGAATTCGAAAGCACCGGTGTCGGCCTGACGATCGTCAAGAAGATCGTCGAAATCTATAACGGCGAAATATGGCTCGAATCCGAACCGGGCCAAGGTACGACGTTCTTTGTCCGTCTGCCCAAAGAAACGCAAATGGTCGAGGATACCGCCTCACAGCAAAAAAAGCGAGAGACAGAAAACGTAAATTCCTGAATAATAAAAGGATGTAAGAATGAAAAAAATATTTGAAATCGCAGTCATTATAGCCCTGTTGTGCAGCATAACAGGGACGGTTTGGGCCGATGAAGTCGTTGAATCAAACGACGTAGAAGACTTGACCGAATTATCGCTGGAGGAGTTGATGGAAATCCCGATCGTGGTCTCCGGTTCGCGTCAAGAACAGAAAATCACCGAATCAACGGTCCCGATCACTGTGGTTACGGCCGAAGATATCCATTACAGCGGCCTGACGAATATCCCCGATATCCTTCAGTTTTACACCGGTATGGATGTGCTGCGGGTCGATCGCAAACGCTATTCGGTAGGTGTCCGCGGTCTGCACGATGTACATTCGGAAAAATTACTGGTATTGATCGACGGACGAACCGCCGAAAGCGGCCTGTTTGGCGGGCCCGAATGGTTCCGTTTTCCGATCCTGCTCGAAGATATTAAACGGATCGAGATCGTCCGCGGACCCGGCGGGGCCGCATGGGGTGCCAACGCCTTTACCGGTGCGGTCAATATCATCACTAAAGATGCAGAAGACGAACCGGAAGGCTGGTTCGCATCCACATCCCGCAATCATTTCGGCGATACCTACAATCACCTGCGCTGGTCGGCCAAGAAGGGAAAGTTGAACTGGCGGATTTCCGGCGGCTACAACGAATACGAAAGCTCCGAAGACGCGATCGACGATGACAATTTCACCAGCCGGGACTTCAGCCGTGACAACCGGGTCGATACGAAGTTTACCTACAACATGTCGGAGCAAACCACATGGCGCGGCGGATTCGGCTATTCCAATATCGTCGCCGGTGACTATGAATTTCAACGGCTCTTTCGCATGGAAAACAACCGCTATGAAATGGCCCGGACCTTTATAAAAGCCGAGCATGAATTCGATGACGGCACCAGCGGCTACTTACAGTATTATCACAATTACGATCTGACGCATGACCATGCATTTATGCGTCAATGGAAGTTTGGGAACATCAACTCGAAGGACAGATTGACACGGTTCTATGGGAAGATCATAAAACCAGTTTCGGTGCGAATTTCCGCTGGACACGAATCGATACCTACAGCCCGAGATGGAATGATTATGTCATTAATGGCGAACCGCTTGATGAGCACTGGGCAGGATTGTTTATGATTGACCGCTGGCAGGCATCAGATCGGCTGACGATCGAAACCCAGTTGCGAGGCGACTGGTATGAGGAGACCCAGATCGACTGGTCGGGACGACTATCCTCGCTTTACGCCCTTAATGAAGAAAAGACAGAAATATTCCGACTCAGTGCGGCCAAGGCATTTCGAGCCCCGTTGGCCGGACTGCGGCAAGCCGAAGTCAGTCGAATGCAGGTCATGGGGTTAAATTTTATTAATATCAACAAGCTGGAACGTAAAGAACTCGAGAACGAACAAACCTATTCATTTGAGGCCGGCTATACCGCTCATCTCGATAACGCCGCGATTTTCCGGATCGATGGCTATTATCAGCGATTTGATAAATTGATCGGGTCTATACGGCAAGACGATCCCTTAGGATTCGGCCGTGCATTTAATACGATAAAAACGTTGGATGGCGCGGATTCATACGGTGTGGAAACCGAGTTGGAGTTTTCAACCGACTTCGGAAAATTTGCACTCTGGTATGCATTTAACGACTTCCACGAAAACAAAAGCCATCAGACATTACGAGCTTACTTGCCGGCCCAGCATAAATTCGGTGCCCGCGCTCGATTATTCCTCAATAACGACTGGACAGCCAATATCAACTACCGCTATACCGATACGACGCTGTACGATCCGGTAGGTTCTGCTGTCATCCCGGAAAATGCAGCCATGTCCAGTCGGTTGGATCTGACATTGGCGAAAAAGCTTTGGGATGGTGATGGTGAGTTGATGATGGGTGTTGAAGACATATTCAACCGTCAGCGTGATCCGGTCTCTGACAGAGGTTCGCTCACATCGCATAAGACGCCGGGGCGAATGTATTTTGCACGATTCCAGATGCGGTTCTAAGGATTGATGAATAACGAATGAAATATTCAAAGAAAAATTGGCTGTTGATTTTACTGGTTATTTTGGCCATGATCATGGTGCCGTGCTGGGCCAAAGATGAAGGCCTGAACCGCGAATATAAGATCAAGGCGGCCTTTCTGTACAATTTTATGAATTTCATCGAATGGCCAAAGGAAAAAATCCAGGACAGCAACAGCATTACACTTTGTATTGTCGGCAAAAATGCGCTAAATCAGGCATTTGATATGCTGGAAAAAAAGGAAATCGGCGACAAGCCTGTCATCGTCAAACGATTTTCCAGTCTCGAAGGATTCGACAAAGATCAACTGCAGCAAGTCATCCGAAAATTTGACGACGCCCATTTACTGTATTTGATGGACAGTGAAAAGGATCATGCAAAAGCAATTCTCAAAAAGATCAGGGGCAAAGCGATATTAACGGTCGGAGAATCGCCCCATTTTCTTGAAAACGACGGGATCATCAATTTCGTAACGAAACAGGATAAACTGCGATTCGAGATCAATAATCGGGTCGCCCAAAAAGAAAAGATCACAATCCGATCGAAACTGCTGCGGCTGGCGATCCGGGTCATTCAGGACAAAGACGAGCACTAAAGCGATATGGTGAAGTGTATTCAAAAATTCAGTTCCACGATCAACCGCCTGTCCCTGCGGCACAAGCTGGTCATTATGATGGTGCTGATAACAGGCTTAGCCTTGGTCGTTTTCGGCACCGCCATGATGGTCTGGCAATGGAACTACTTGCGAGGCAATTTGGTCTCAGTATTATCCAGCCAGGCCAAGATCATTGCCAACAATTCCAAGGCCGCGATAACATTCCAGGATCGCAGCGACGCCGACGATATTCTTTCGGCCCTCAGTGCCGAGCCAAGTATTCTGGCGGGGTGTCTCTATAACGATCAGGATGACCTGTTTGCCTATTACCTCAAAGATGATATTACAGTTGCGTTTCAATTTCGAAAAATTCAGGACAAAAAATTTCTTTTTCTAAATAATTACCTCATCGCCAGAGAACCCATCGTCCTCGAAAATAACTCCTTTGGTACCGTGTATTTACAAGCCAGCCTCTCAGGACTCCATGCCGCCTTAAAACAAAAATTCATAACAATGGTCGTCGTGATGGCACTGACAGTGTTAATGATATGGCTCTTATCCGTTAAAATTCAGAAGATTATTTCCGATCCAATCCTGAAACTGACCGAAACAGCCAAGCATGTTTCACAAAAGAAAGATTATTCGGTACGGGCGCGGAACGATTCCAAAGACGAGATCGGAACGTTGGTCGAATCATTCAATGAAATGCTGTGCCAGATCCAAAATCGCGATGCCATCCTCGTCCAGAGCAACTTAGAACTGGAACGACGGGTTGGGCAACGCACCGCTTCACTATCTGAAGCCAATGACAAACTCAAACATGAAATCAACATCCGAAAACAGTCCGAGCAAAAGCAGCAGCAATTGCTCGACGAACTCAAGGGTGTTAATCAGGAACTCAATGAATTTGCCTATATCGCCTCGCACGACCTCAAGGCCCCGCTTCGGGCGATCCGGTCGCTGGCCAAATGGATCCTTGAAGATTATGCGCATCGACTTGACGAGGAGGGTCAAAAACAACTTGAATTGCTGAACCAGCGTACCGAACGGATGCAAAAACTGATTGACGGCATCCTGCAATATTCGCGTGTCGGCCGGTGTAAAGAAGAGCTGGTGACGGTGGATCTAAATAAAATGGTACCGGAGATCATTGACATGATCGCCCCGCCGGACAATATCACGGTGTCGATCGAAACCGATCTGCCGACGATCGAATGCGAGGAAACCCGAATGATGCAGGTCTTTCAGAACCTGATCAGCAATGCCGTCAAATACATGGATAAACCGGACGGCCGAATCTCGATTTCATGCCGTGAACAGGACGAGGCATGGGAATTTGCGGTCACCGATAACGGGCCGGGGATCGATAAAAAATATCACGACAAAATATTCCAGATCTTTCAGACCCTGACAGATCAAAGCAATTATGAAAGTACCGGAATCGGCCTGACAGTCGTCAAGAAAATTGTCGAGATGTGCGGAGGGCAAATCACACTGGAATCCGAACTCGCCAAGGGAACCACCTTTTATTTCACCTATCCAAAAAAGAAAGTGGGGATCAATAATGTTACCGTCAAAAACAATATTGCTGGTTGAGGACGATGACGTGGATGCGTTGACCGTCGAACGGGCGTTCAGAGAGCTGGACGTCAAGCAGCGGATGATCCGAAAGGAAAACGGTGAAGAGGCAATGAAATATCTTGCCGACCCGTCTAATTCCAAGCCGTTTCTGATCCTTTTGGATCTGAACATGCCGCGTATGAACGGCCTGGAAATGCTCCAAAAACTAAAAGAGGATCCGGATATGAAACGCATCCCGGTGATCGTGCTGACCACTTCCAAAACCAGCCATGATATCAGCGAGACGTTTAATCTGGGTATCGCCGGATACATGGTCAAACCGGTTGATTTCAAACATTTTCTTGAAATTCTGGAAACGGTCGAAGCATACTGGAGCATGAGCCGCGTTCCGGTCATGAACTAAAAGCGAATCGCTCATTGAAGAAAGATGTATTTTACCTGCTGTTTTCAGGTACGAATGCGGCCGGGTGGAACTGCAGATATTGAGATACTCAGAATCTAATCGTTTTTACCGATAACCATTGCGAATCGGCAAATTCATACCATATCAACTCCTGCGGCCTCCAATTCGGCCCTCTCTGAATCGAATTGAACTACTACATCCCCTTGGGAACGATATAGATCTCCACACGGCGATTCTTTGGATTACCTTTGCGATTGGCCTGATTCGGAGCGACGGGCCGAAATTCACCGAAACCGCGAACACTCATGCGTTCGGGCACAATCCCGTTATCCCGCATGACATACAAAACCGAAATCGCCCGGTGGGCCGAGAGATGCCAGTTGGTCGGATGTTTAGCCCGTGTTTCCGGCCGACCGATCGGAATATCATCGGTATGGCCCGCGATGATTACATCGAATTGCTTCGCCTGTTCGGTGTTGAGAATTTCACATAACTCGCTGACAGCATCCGCAGCAGGCGGCGCAACGATATCACTGCCGGGTTCGAACAGCAGGTCGCTTTTGAATTTAACAATCCCTCTGGCCGCATCGAAAGTCACCATATCACTCTTGTTCGCAAAATCCTCGAGCAGGCTGCTTAGTTCCACCGGTAATTGTACACCACCGTAAAGCAACTGCTGCTGCATGGATTCGATTAATGCCTTTTTCTTGTTCAGATCTTCCTCCAGTGCCGCGATCTTCTGCCTGAGGGCATCGGCTTCGACCCCGCCCTGATCTTCCAGAGTGCCGAGTTTGCGTTTAAGCTGATCCAGTTGGAGTTTGGCGGCCTGCAGTTCACTCTGCAATTGAGCGATCTGCTGGCGCTGGGCTTCATTCTGGACTTTCAAATCCTTATACTGCTGCTGGCCGACACAGCCGCACAGCCCCATAAACATGAGTACCAAAATAACGATTGCTGAACATTTTAAGATCTGCATTGTTTCATCCTTTCAAACCCGTATGATTTTGGTTTAATCCCTTAAAATCCATCAACACACCGACCTGTCCGGCCAAACAGCCGTAAAATCGACCCTTAAAATAAAACCGATTTATCAAAAACCGTCAAGTACAAACTTCAAAAACCGTTGGATAATCCGGGAAAAACACCGAACAGAAATGAAATTCAGCGCATACCGAACGCATATACCGCTCGGGCACAGAGGAAAAACCGCTGATAATGACCTTAATTCAGCTTGAAATGTGTGGATCAGCCCTTTTTCTTTTTGGGCTTTTTCTCTTTTTTCGGCTTTTTCTTCTTTTCTTTCTTCGGGGGTTTCTCTTTCTTGGCCTTTGGTTTTTTCGGGCCGCTTTGACCGCCCATCATACATCCCGATATACCAATGATCAAAGCCAATACGCCCAAACCGCCGATCACATAGACAATCATGCCTTTGATCGGTTCCAGAATCGAAGGAGCAGTATGTGTCTTAAATGATGTTATGGCCACAATTCCGGTGTAAATCACGGCCAGCAACGGCAACAGCAGCATCATACCCAGCAAATTACTGGCCGAATCCGGTTCAGGTTCGGCATACATCGCCGCCATCGGCACCGCAGGCGCCCGACCGGCATCAGCAAGCCCTGCTTCTTCGGTTAATACATCGGCCGCCCCGGAACCCATTGCCAATTCGCCCGAAGCGCCAGCGCCCGGCGCAGGTTGATCTTCTTCACCTTCAGGGGTATAAATTTCATCAAGAATACCGCCTAACGAGGTATCGTCGGCCTGAAGGGAAAGATCCAGCAGTCCAGAACCGCTGCCGAAGGTGTCGAGATTGACATCTTCATCAATTTCATCAAGCTTGGTCGGACCGGACCCGACTTCCTTCGTATCGCCGAGCGAATCATCGGCAAGATCGTAGGAACTGTCGGTTTCTTCGAGTAAATTAATGCCCTCGGCGCTGGTCACAGCCGTGTCTGCATCTGTGATTTCGGCCAGTTCATCTTCTTGAGGTGTTTCTGCCGGGGCTTTGGATTCATCCGACTGCAGTAATATCGCATCCGTTTCGGAGCTGTCGGGCTGTGCCAATTGTTCATCAGTACCGGAAGCTTCTTTTATCTGATCGGGGACAGGTTGGTCGGCTTGTGTCTCGTCCAATTCAAGCGTTTCGCTTTCTTCTTGTACAACAGGCTGCTCATCCGGGGTTTGATCTTCCACAGCCGGTTGCGGCTGTTTTTCCGGAGCCTGCGGCTCAATGGGCTGCTCTGCTTCGGAAGGTGATTCGCCGACCTGTGTATCATCATCTGCCATTAACAGGTCGAGATCCTCATCGAGCGATGTTTCCTGCGATTCTTCGGGGGATACGGACGATGCCTGGTCCGCGATTGCATTGACATCATCGACCTTAAACAGAATTTTAGGACCATCCCGAAATTCTCGCAATTGCCCCTCACTGACAAGGCTGCGAACTTCCTCTTCGCTTTTTCCGAGCTTCTGTGCGGTCTCTTCTAACGTGTAAAACATTCCTGCCATGGCGCCTGCTTACCTCACTTTCTATATCATCACATCGGCATATTCAGTCTAAGCCGTGATTTTAAAAATAACGATCAGACGGTACTCTTCAAACATGGTATTATACCAAAAACTGCCTCCTTTTGCAAGCTTATTCTTTTGATTCTTTACCATATTAACACTTCTGCAACCGGATTGAGAGGCTCCAAAGACCGATAAATCCGGCTTATCCCCAGATTCAGTTACAATCGGCATAATCGATGAGTCATAAAAATTGAAATTTTGGCATAAATATCGTATCTTTATCTGGACGAAATGCTGATTTTTTTGTATAATGTGGTTTTGCAATTATTTAAGAAGATAGAGCAACCCCCGGAATTTGTTGCAATTTTTGGCGTTTCTGAGCGTCTTATTTTTATAAGGCAAAGGATGGGCACCTTTTATGGGCAAAAGCGTTTTAAATATTGGTGGATTTAGCATCGTGCGACGGCTGGGCACAGGCGCTCGCAGTATTATTTATCTGGCCGTCGATGAAAGCACAAAATCCCAGGTCGCGCTCAAACGGGTAATATTCGAAAGACCGGAAGATTCGCGGATTTTCGAACAGGTCGAGACCGAATACAAAGTAGCCACCAAAGTGGACCATCCCTATGTTCGTCAATGCTATAAACTGCACAAGATTCGCGGCCTGTTCAAGACCAAGGAAATGCTCTTATCCATGGAGTTCTTTGATGCGCCCTCATTGGAAGAAGGCCCTGCCTTGAGTTTGGTGGATGTGTTGCTGGTTTTTCGGATGGTCGCCAACGGCCTTCACGGCATGCATCAAAACGGATTTGTGCACTGTGATATCAAACCCAACAATATCCTTTTCAGCAAAGGCGGTAACCTTAAGATTATCGACTTAGGACAGAGTTGCCGGATCGGAACCGTTAAACAGCGGATTCAGGGAACGCCGGATTATATCGCACCGGAGCAGGTCAAGCGAAAACCCCTGAATCCCAAAACCGATATTTTTAATCTCGGGGCAACCATGTACTGGGCACTGACCGGCCATAATGTCCCGACGTTGATCCCCAAAAACAAAGACGAGGGACTGACCGAACCCAAAAAAGCCATACCGCCGCATGTAATCAAAAAACAGATACCCGTTGCACTTTCAGAGCTGGTCATGGATTGTGTTCGAGAGGATGCGTCCGACCGACCACAAAATATGACGGCGTTAATATCGCGGCTGGATGTCATGATTCATAATATACTGGGTGACAAAATAAAAGCATCGAAAAATGCCTCAACAAACCATTCAACTGCTGCAACACGCTCAGAAAACCAACAGTGAGGATCCGCATCGTCGCGGCAACCTTATCTGTCTGCCTGCAGAAGGCCGGGTGATCTTTACCGGGGATCTGCACGGGCACCGTCGCAATTTCGAACGAATCGTAACATTCGCCGATCTGAAGGCCCATCCGAACGATCATCTGATCTTACATGAGATCATTCACGGCGGACCCGAGAACGAACATGGCTTTTGCCAATCTTATCAACTCCTGTTCGATGCAATAAAACTAAAAATAGAATTTCCACAACAGGTTCATTTCATCCTTGGCAATCACGACACCGCCTTCATCAATAATTCCGAAGTCATGAAAAACGGCAAAGAAATGAATGTGTCGATGCGTAAAGGCCTCGAACAGCAATACGGTGCATCGGTTGAAGAAGTAAATATGGCAATTCGGCAGTTCCTGTTCTCTCAGCCGCTGGCCGTCAAATGTCCCAATCGGATATGGTTTTCTCACTCGCTTCCCTCGGATGCTTATATCCAGAAATTCGACCCTGCAATCTTTAACCGACAGTTGAAAATCAACGACGTGGTTCGTCCGGCTTCGGCATATTTACTGACGTGGGGACGCAAACAATCCAAGCAAACAATCGATACGCTGGCTGAGCAGCTTGACGTCGATATCTTCATTGTAGGTCATCAGGCGCAGCCGGACGGATGGGCTCGACCGCTGGACAATATGATCATTCTGGCCTCAGACCACAATCACGGGGTGTTGCTGCCGATCGACCTCAATCAATCCTACAGCACCGATGCACTAATCGAAAAAATCGTTCCGCTGGCTTCGATTGCCTGATCCATCACAAAAGTGTTGACATCCGTTAAATTGAACGAATAATCATCGTTATGGACATATTCAAGTGGATTACATTAATCATTGTCGCCAGCCAAATGGTCGTGCTGATACATGTCTTTCGCAATTTTTTTTATACCTTGAAAAAGTCACGCAAGAAACGCATCGGTTACGCACCCGAAACTGTTCTGATCGTTCCCTGCCGGGGGATCGACAAACATTTTGAACAGAATATCAGGGCCTATCTCACTCAGGATTACGGCAATTACCGCGTGTGGTTTGTGGTCGATGCCCAAAGCGACCCGGCCTATGACAAGCTGCATCAGCTTAAAACCCACTATCAATCCGAGTCCCAGGCCAAGCAAATCGATATCAAAGTGGCCGGCCCGGCCGCCGGCTGCAGTCAGAAAATTCACAATCTGCTGTTTTGCTGCCAACAGATAACCCACCCGATCCAAATGATCGCATTTGCCGATTCCGATGCCTATACGCGACGCGACTGGCTCGGGCATCTGATCTTCCCCCTGCGAAGAGAAAAGATCGGCCTGGCCACCGGTTATCGCTGGTTTATCCCCGAACAATTGAATCTCGCATCTATCGCACTGTCGGCCCTGAATGCCAAAGTCGCGCAACTACTGGGGAACAATCGTTTTAATCACGCATGGGGCGGTTCGATGGCAATGCGATATGATTTATTTAAGGCATTAGACATTGAATCCTTGTGGAAAAACGTGCTCAGTGACGACCTGTCACTAACCCATGCAATCAAAAAAACGTCACGCAAAATCGAATTTGTCCCGGCATGCCTGGTCGCTTCATTCGAATCGATGACGTGGCGGTCGCTTTTCGAATTCGTCCGACGTCAGTTTATTATCACCCGCATTTACACCCCGGCTTTCTGGCTGTTCGGGCTTTTAAGCAGTGTTTTATCCGTCGTCGCTTTATGGCTGCCCCTCGGATTGGCCGTCAATACCGCCTTATTAAATGGTGCCGGCGCCGCTTTTTATGCTATCTGCGCCGGGAGTGTTATCGCCGCCCAATGCCTGCGTGCGGGATGCCGGCAAACCATGGCTATGCGGCTGTTTGAACCTTATGCCGGCCGCATAAAAAAGGCCGCTATTGCCGATATCGGATTCTTTTGGGGATGGTCGTTATTGATGCTGATAATGATCGGCTCCTCGGCATTCGGGCGGATTATCTCATGGCGAAAGATCAAATACAAACTCATTGCACCGGATCACATTGAGATCGTCAAATCCTCATGATTGGGATTGATGATAATGCGCA
Source organism: uncultured Pirellulales bacterium (assembly GCA_964517795.1). Classification (GTDB taxonomy): domain Bacteria; phylum Planctomycetota; class Phycisphaerae; order Sedimentisphaerales; family Anaerobacaceae; genus CAZFDE01. The sequence continues at coordinate 25,740 of CAZFDE010000031.1, forward strand.
ATATCGTTATTTGGTAATCCGACCAGATAGATCTGATTTTTCCCGCTACGTTTGGCTTGTAATAATGCCTTGTCGGCCATCGAGAATAATTCTTCCACGGTTCGCCCGTCATCCGGGCTGGTAGCCAGTCCGCCGCTGATCGTTAATACCCCTTTGCCGCCCGGCCCCAGCATATTGAATTCGGCTTTTTTCAACTCATTGCGAAACCGGTCCGAAATGAAGATCGCATCTTTGGGGTGGTCGGCATTGACGGATCGCCGTTCCTGTCTGTCGCGCGATGCGTGACGGCGCGGTTTGTCCCAGAAAATCACCCCAAATTCATCCCCGCCGAGGCGCCCGACGATATCATGATAACGACAGCATCGCCGGATCAGCAAGGCCACCTGATTAAGTATCTTATCACCGGCCACATGGCCATAGCGATCGTTGTAACTCTTAAAATTGTCAATATCGAATATCAGCAGCATAACCTTGCCCCCTTGCCGCTGTTCGTAATCGAGGATCTGTCGTAGAAATTCGAAAAAATAACGCCGATTTTTCAGTCCGGTCAACTCATCTTCGGTCGCCAGTTTTTCAAGGTGAACCATTTTTTCCGAGGACGCTTCATCGATATCTGTTTTCACTGGCTTTTCGTGTTGAGCCGCCGGAGAATCATGTAATCCTTTAAGCGAGTCTAAAAAAGCCGCATGTTGAACCGGGTAAAGTACATAATCATCCGCCAGTGCCTGCGATACGAGATCAATCGCAAACGGCTCTAACGGCATGGTCGCCAAAACATAAATCGATGCGTTTTTGTTACACTTCCGGATCGCCTGTAATGCAGCAATATTGCGTGATTGATCGGCATGGATAACAAAAACGATACGGGTATATACCCCGCGGGCGGCCGCCCGGATTCCCTCAAAGGGATTATCATGCACAATACATTCCGGCATCTCGATCGTATCGGTAAAAAGGCCTTTGGGACGACCAATCAGTAATATATCGATATCACTCATCCGTCTCGTTCCTTAACAACGCTTCCATCTCGTCAGGTCCGACAATCCCATCGAACTTTCTCATATCGCCGGGGTGTTTGCCGAAAGGATTCGCTCCCGGATGCCTCCGGTCGGATAAGATCTTTTCTAAATCTTGCGGCCAATCATCGGAAGATGTGATCCAGTGAATATGGCTTGAGCGATTGGCGGATGGGGAAGTTTTTGGGGTAACCACAAAACAAGCGATTCCATGATCACAGAGCATATCAAGAAAGGCGTAATCTTCCATTTTCACAAAATCGTCATGACTGACCACCCGAATACACTCATCACAAGAATTCATCGCCAGAACGGCTGTCGCCTCATAGACATCTCGACAGACCGTAACGTGATTGTGTGTTTTGAGATTTTGAATCACCTCCGACCAAACCGACTCTCGACAGTTTGCAATAACAATATAATGGTACTTCATGGATTGTTCAAATACCTCCATCACCAACCTGCCATCGAATTCAGGACCACGTTTCATTTCAAACAGGGTAATCCTAAACAAAAAGAAGTGTTATGTCAATAAAAATAGCAATGCGATAAACAGAAACAAGTCACGGTTTTAAACGATTCGAAAGATCAGGAAGCTTCTGGCAGATTATCCAGATTCTTCTTCACCTGTTCACAATAGAAGCTGTCCGGGTAGAGGCTCAGAAATGTGGTCAATACCGATCGTGTTTCGATCAGAGACTGATTGCGTAACTGCGGATTGTCATCCGGCTGCTGCTGCCACAAACGAATCTTTAATAATCCCAAGTCATACAATGTCTCCACCGCCCCGTCGCGGCCCTGATAGGCATTGTGGATTTCCGTCAGGCGAACGGCCCGAAGCTGCTCGTCGGGGATCAATTTCGCCTTGGCCAAAAGCACGTTATCATAAAGCGGATCATTTTTTTTCATCTGCTGTAACAATTCGTTTAATTGAGATGCATATTCCGGCACATGAGGATTCAGCATCACGAATCGCTGCAGCCGACTGACATTATCCATCTTACCGTTGCGATTTTCCGGGCTGATCAACTCGCGGAGCCGGAAAATTTTTCGCGCGATCTCGTCCAGCATAAAGCCGGTCAGAACACTTCGTTCCGGAGGCTCAAAAACCCCGAATACACTATCGGTCGGTTCTTTTGTTTTAGTCAATATCGTTCGAAAATGAGGGATCATCTGTTCGGCTTCCCGAAGCAGTTTTTGGGCTTCATCGAATCGCCCCTGACCCGACCAGTGCATTGCGACACGCCATCGCGCTTCGATCGATTCAGGGCTTTGAGGAAATTCACGGTACAACCGAAACCAGGTTTCGCGAGACCAGCTAAAAGGATAATCCGAATAAAAATGCAAAATCTCTTTGCGCATCAGCATATTCAAATCTGGTTGCAGTTCGCTCAGGATCGCCTTGTAAAATAATGCGATCGGCATGCGTTGACTGCGCGGCCGTTTGCGAATAAATTGGTGATATTGATTCAACAAAAATGATTTGGTTTGCTGATAATCCAGTTCATCCGGCACCGAAAACCACCAACTCGGCCAACGGTTATCCCGTAAGCTCGATCGCAATTCCCGCTTGAGTTCTTCCCGCAGCGCGATCGGCTCGGAAGGGTAGAAAAAACCCGCCAGATACTTTTGGACCGCCGGATCGGTAATCGTTTGATCGAGCGCTTCGGTAATGTGCTTATCGTGAAATTGCGGATTTTGCTGCGGATTGTATCGAGCCACATACAACTGATAATCCAGTTCCGAAAATCCGATCTTGAAATGAAAATGAATAAATGCAAGGGCTAAAAACACGAGGGCCGTTAACCAGACCAGACCCGGCCGATAGCGCGTGAAATGACCGATTCCCAACACCAAACCGGCGATTGACAGACCAATCAGCCACGCTCCAATCCATGGGGTGTACGAAAAGCCCCACTTGATCGGCTCGACACCGCGTGCGCTGCCAAAGTAACCCCAGTAGATCAATTGCGGCACGGTACAAAGAACGATCGATATAAAGCGGGACCGAAACCGAAGCGGCCGGCAGGCCACGGCGATACAACTGATCAACAAACTGAACACCAGAATCGGCATATTCGTAACGATCAACAGCACCACCAGATAGATCAGGCTGTGCTTGAAACTCATCAGTTGCGAGATCAATAGCGGCGTAATGAAAATAATCCCCATCAACAGACTCAGGACTAATATCTGCCAGGGATACTCGAATATACTCAGGCCGGAAATAACATAATGCCCCACCCCCCAGTTGTGAGAATCATTCATCGCGGCCGGATGAAAACCGATCAAAACACCCGTTAATACTTTAGACCAAAAGCAGCAGGTTAATGTATACACCACCAACGCCAGTAACCAGCACCGCTGAACATTCTGGTGACTGTAATGCAGCGTCGGACCAACCGAAAGGAACGGCTTGGCCGCTTTCGGCGTTTTATCCGTTTGGTTGTGATTTTCCATATTCGACCGGTTAATCCCCGCCGAGCACGATTAATACCGGTAATGCTCCGGCTTAAACGGCCCGTCCACCGACACACCAAGATAATCTGCTTGTGTTTCGGTCAAACGCGTAAGTTTGCCGCCTAACTTGTTCAGATGTAATCGGGCAACCTCTTCGTCAAGCTGTTTGGGCAGGGTATAGACCTTATTCTCAAGTTCTTCCGTTGCCAGCATAATCTGGGCCAGGCATTGGTTCGTGAAACTGTTACTCATCACAAAACTGGGATGGCCCGTGGCACACCCCAGGTTCACCAGTCGGCCTTCGGCCAATACAATGATCGACCGACCGGACTTCAATGTCCATTGATCGACTTGGGGCTTGATGTTATCCTGTTTGCAGTCCGGCGAATTTTCAAGATAGCTCATCTGGATCTCGCTGTCGAAATGACCGATATTGCAAATGATCGCCTCATCTTTCATCTGTTCCATGTGAGACCCGCAAATCACATCGCAGCAGCCCGTTGCCGTAACGAAAATATCGCCGATCGGGGCGGCCTGTTCCATGGTCACCACTTCGTACCCTTCCATGATCGCCTGCAAGGCACAGATCGGGTCGATCTCGGTGATCAGGACGCGGGCTCCTAATCCGCGCATCGACTGGGCACAGCCCTTACCAACGTCGCCATAACCGGCAACCACGACCACTTTACCGGCCACCATCACATCGGTCGCCCGCTTGATTCCGTCGGCCAGCGACTCACGGCAACCGTAGAGATTATCAAATTTCGACTTTGTAACCGAATCATTCACATTGACCGCGGCAAACGGCAGTTCACCGCGCTTTGCCATTTGATACAAGCGATGAACACCGGTGGTTGTTTCTTCGGACACACCACGAATACATTCAGCGATCTTCGTCCATCGCTTCGGGTTATTTGCAAAACTGTCCGCTAAGCGATTGATGACAATCTGAAATTCCTTATTGTCATACGTTTTTTCAAGCAGAGACGGATCGTTTTCGATCCGTACCCCTTCGGTCACGAACAATGTCGCATCGCCGCCGTCATCGACGATCATATCCGGCCCGCTGCCGTCCGGCCAGGTCAGGGCCTGCTCGGTACACCACCAGTATTCTTCGAGGCTCTCGCCTTTCCAGGCAAACACAGCAGTCCGACCGGCGGCCGCAATGGCCGCGGCCGCATGATCCTGGGTCGAGAAAATGTTACAGGATGCCCAGCGAACATCAGCCCCGAGGATCTCGAGGGTTTCGATCAACATCGCCGTCTGGATCGTCATGTGAAGACTACCGGTTATTTTCAGACCTTTCAGCGGCTGGTCTTTCCCGTACTTCTCGCGTACCGACATCAGGCCGGGCATTTCGTTTTCAGCCAACTTCATTTCCTTGCGGCCCAACTCAGCCAACGAGATATCTGCCACCTTATAAGGCAAATTCAAATCCAGTTTCAACACGGATTGACCGGCTGCTTGCGACATTGTACTCATATTGCACCTTTCGTCTTTACATTGAATAATCGTACATCAATTTCATTATCGTTAATTATCTTAAGGTAATAAATCGCAGGTCTGTCTATTATACACAAATGCCCTGAAGATTCAAATCTTTTCAGAGCATCGTAATTGCTTGTTATCAATATACTTGCGGAGCTACTGTTTGTTTTCCTCAAATTCCAGTGCCGCCGAATTGATACAATATCTCAAACCGGTGGGTTGCGGCCCATCGTCGAAAACGTGACCAAGATGACCTTTGCATCGGCTGCAAAGCACCTCGGTGCGTTTCATAAAATAGCTGTTGTCTTCGGCGACGGCCACATGATTCGGTTCGACCGGTTCATAAAAGCTCGGCCAGCCGGTCCCGGATTTGAACTTGGTATCCGAACTAAAAAGCGCCTGCCCACATGCAGCACAGTTATATACGCCTTCACCTGTGAAGTCATAGTACTTTCCGGTAAATGCCCGTTCGGTACCTTTTTCACGCAATATCTTGTATTGCTCCGACGTCAGTTTCTCTCGCCATTGCTCATCATTCATTGTGTTTGGATCCGCCATTGCATAAACTCCGCAACTGATTATATTTGATTTTTCATTGCTATCTTTCGCAGAAACACCTTTTTCTTCACGGCATGATGAAAAAAAAGATATGACTACGAAAACACTGGTTATCACGATAAATTGAATAATGCGCTTTTTCATTTGAATCACTTCACTTTAATATTTTACACTGCACCCATACGGTTGCGTTTGGGTAATTTCAACAGGTTTACCCTGAGTCATCTGCGCTAAAGCCTGATCGACATAGTTGATATATTTTTTACCTTCAGGGAGTTTGCCTAACGGTGCGTTATCGATCGCACCCTCATAGGCAATCCGCCCGTTTGTGTCGATCACATACATGTGAGGTGTCCGCTCGGCACCATACGCCCGGCCAACATCTCCGCTGCGATCATCCAGAATCGCATAAGACAGATCGTAATTTTGCGCAAACGCTTTGTTCTTTTCCACTTCCAAATGTTTGGTGCTGTTGACTGCCAGCCAGACAACTGCCTGATCGGCATATTCATTGGCCAGGTCGCGCATGGTCGTTTTGGTATCGTAGTGATATTTGACGAACGGGCATTCGTAATTGAACCACTCTAAAACCACAATTTTACCCGCTAAATCTGAAAGCGTGATTTCAGCGCCGTCGTAATTCGAAAGCGTAAAATCCGGTGCAGTGATATCTCTTGATTGTATTTGCTCCTGCTTTGTTTCTTGCTGGGGCGTTGATGCATTTTGTTCCTTATCGAAGCTACACAGCCCTAAACTTGCAAAACCCATTGCGGCAATGATGGTTAAACGTTTCATTTTCCTGCCCTTTCAATTTTTTTTCATTCAAAATTCGATTCTTAAATTCATACTATTATACTATGATAATAGTTCTTAAGAAAAAAACTAAATTCAAAAAAACTTTAAGGATGCCATTACCCTTACTTACCGTCATTAAAGTAAAACGGGCCTGTACCGTTGGGTACAGGCCCGTTAAAAACCTTATCACATGCCCTCTATGTCAGGGCATGATGGTAAAAAACACTACTTACGGCCAGAGCACTTCCGGATCGAGCCAGTCGTTTGCCATCGTTGCATAATCCTTAAAGTCAACCA
>CAZFDE010000032.1:0-30852 GCA_964517795.1 uncultured Pirellulales bacterium
TCCATATCGAGCAATTGGTCTAATTCGCTGAGGATATCGTTGACATCATAGAGTTCGAGCGGTTTGCGGTCGATATCAAATTCGTTCAGGATAATCGGATTTTTGTTCGGGTTTTCTTTCTGTAATTCAGGGCTTTGCTTTTCGTTGCCGTTGAAATCTATGATATTGAAAGAAAAGGTTTGATCCGAAATTATTTTGTCACTGGGTTGCGGTACAAAAAACGTGCCGATGTGGTCGCTGTCATTGGATTTGGTCAATAGTGGGGCAATCTCGTGAGATTCGGTGGTTTGTCCTTCGGTTTGCTTTGAAAACCATAATGCGGGTTGAGCATCATCGGCACATACGAAACCGCAAACCAATATCGTCAACAATAACGAACTACATCGTTTGGCATATATTTTTTGGCTTTTCATTTTAACTCTCTTTTGTTTTCTCTTATGCCTGGTCTTTTAGGCCATTATGGCATTTTGATGAACTCTCTCGGTTCTTCGCTGTCAATTGAATCGATCAGGTTTATTGCGAATCAGGACGGGTCGCAGCCTGTCGAAAATGGACAGACGAAATAAAAGCCGTTGACATATTGCAGTGCGAAACAAGAGGATGAGCTGTGTCGGTTTCGTGCCGTTTGGCACCCTTCGTAAGGCAGAGGTTTTCATAAGTTTTCTCCTAATTCCCGTCATGCACCAAATCCCCATTTGGTGCAAACGCTGAGCTTTTTAACTACCTCTCTCTTACTACCTCTTCTTCGAAGGTTAATATCAGTTTATCTATTTTGATATATCTTGTCAAGTTAAATTTTCGTTATTTTGAAAAAAAATGACCGGACTGATTTTGAATCAATCCGGCCTGTAAACAATGTTTAAAGCGGTCTTTATGCCAATTTGAAAGGCTTAATTCGTCGAAATGGCGGTTTTTTGCCGTTTTCTTCGATTGATTGTAGGTTGCGGTTTGACCGGCGGTTCGGGCATCGCTGCGATCTGAACGGCCTGGGCGGCGTTTGGGGCGTACATATCGGCCCCAATCTCTTCCCATAGCCCCTGCGCACGATTGAAAAGGCCCCCTGAAACCATGATTTTCATTTCAGGATACGCGTTGACCTCTCGAATTCGATCGATCAAATTGCGTATATTAGGCGCCTGTGCGGGTTCGGTACCGTAGATCAGCAGGATATCAGGGCGTTTTTCGTGTATAAATCCGAGGATATCGTCATTGGTCAGGCCGCCGCCAAGGAATTTGACATCCCAACCGTCACTTTCGAATAAATCGGCGGTAATCTGAGCGCCAAGTTCTTGTAACTCATTTTCAGCACAACAGATAACGATTTTTTGGTTGTTTTGGTCTTTTCGGGGCAGTTTATTCTGAAGTTGGTCAATGATCGTTCGGTTAATTCGTGTCGCCATATGCTCTTGAGAAGGGCTTATGCGGTCTTCGCGACTGAGATTTTCAATTTCCAGCATGATCGGCCAGACCATATCCATATAGATACGATTCGCCGGAATGCCTGTTTTCATTGTTTCCTCGACGATTTGGCGACATTGTCCACGATCACCAGTCAGCAACGAATCGAGATATCGAGCCAATAAGTTCTCATTAACCATAACATAAACTCCTTTTATTAAAATTTTCCATTTTTATTTCCGTTCAACCCAAAAGTTAAAATGGGTAATATGTTATTCGGAGAAGAGGTCAAAAAAGCATTAGTTAAAATAGGCAATATAGGTGCAATGGTAAAATATTTTTATCTTAATGAAATGAATCGAATAATATCGAATTTAAAGCATTTTTTATGGGGCATAAAAAAGAATAAAAATTTTTATTTTTTTAATAAAACCCGCTTGACAATTAAAACGTATGTTTTATACTATTGTATGAAACGATAGTATTAACATTAGATAGCATATTATTTCGCAAAAAAATGAGGTTTTTAAAAAAATGCGGCCTAAGTGAAGTTTTGAATTATTGTGTTTTCCCAGAACTCAAACGGATGGCCGGAGGACTATAATATGAATATACGAGAAAAAGAACGCGATGAAGGGGTCAAAAATCGACTTTTGGACACCGCTGAGGATTTATTCTGTGAAAAAGGTTTTGATGCAGTAAGTATCCGCGAGTTGACCCGAAAAGCCCGGTGTAATATCGCATCCGTTAATTATTACTATGGCGGCAAGGAAAACATTTACACTGAAGTGTTTCGCCGTCGACTGCGTGAAATGAAAGAAGTACGACTGGCCAGTATCGAGCGCGTAATGACTGGTTCCCAGTCCCCGACATTAGAGGAATTGCTGAGATCTTATGCCGAGGCATTTGTTGAACCGATGAAAAATCAAAGCCAGGGGCGGTATCTGATGCGGCTGATGATGCGGGAAATGCTCGATCCGCATCTGCCTAAAGGCATGCTGCATGATGAAATGATCGGCCCGCTGATGACAGCATTATCTGGTGCGATACGGATTACCACGCCGGCGATCAGTGACGAACATCTTGTCATGGGAATTCATTGTTTTGTAGCACAATTGATCCATGTGATTAAAGTATCCACATTTGCAGAAGAAACCGAAGATGGAACCTTTCCGAAATTCGATTATTTTCGTGCGGTGGATAATATTGTGACATTCAGTGCTGCAGGAATCCGAGCATTCGCCTCAATGAAAGAATAAACATCTTATGGTAACTCGAATCATCATAATATGTTTGGGTCTGGTTAGCTTTATGACCGGATGTATGGTCGGTCCGAAATATGAACGACCGAATGTGAACATGGTTGAGCCTAATTCATTTTCACAACCAGGGCAACACGATGTGGATGTTCATATGCTGGATGCCCAAAACGAGTGGTGGAAGCACTTTGGTGATCCGGTCACCTCGGAATTGGTTGAGGTCGCATTATCGGGTAATTATACACTGCAGGCAGCGGCGGCACGTGTGATTCAATCCGAGGCATTGTTCGCGCAAAGCCGCGGACGGCAATTGCCGGATATTAGTTACGGGCTGAGTCGTCAGCGTGATAAATTCTCATTAAATTTCGGCGGCGGGCGGTTCAGTGCCCTGACAACGACCTATGCCGGGGAATTTTCGGTCAGTTATGTGCTCGATCTGTTCGGCAAACTGCGTCATGCGACTCGGGCGTCATGGGCCGAGATGCTTTCAAGCAAAGCCGCTCAACAGGCATTGGTTCATACGTTGATCGCGGGTGTTATCAATCAGCGGATTCAGATCGCGACCCTTGAAAGTCGGCTGGAACTGGCCCGCGCGAATACGGTTAATCTCAAGCGCACACTTGAGATCGTCGAACGACGGTATGCCAAAGGGATCGCCGGGCCGGTCGAAGTGCGCCTGGCCCGTGAGAATTATCAGGCAGCCAAATCCAGTGAACCGGCAATTTCGCTTTCGTTACAACGCGCATATCATGCATTAGATGTATTATTAGGCCGTCAACCCGGTCAATTTGATCCGTTGGATTCGACGCTGGCGGAATTACCGGATCTGAATGCGATTGCGGTCGGCGTTCCGGCGGCCTTACTGGATCGTCGCCCGGACCTTCAGGCGTCTGAACTGATGTTGATTGCCACTAATGAGCGCGTCGGGGTCAGCGTTGCTCAGCTTTTACCGGATTTTACGTTGACCGGTAATTATGGATTTCGAGGTGACGAATTTGAACAGGCGTTCAACGATAATTATGAGGTCTATACGGCGATTCTTCGATTATCGCAACCCTTGTTTAAGGGCGGCCAGCTTCGTGCACAGGTCAAATACTCAAAAGCCAGATTCGATGAGATGGCCGCGGATTATGCACAGCAGGTTCTGGAGGCGATTCGGGAAGTCGAAGATGCACTGGCCGCCGATCAGTTGTTAAGTGAACAATATCGCTATTCGCGTCAACGGCTCAAAGAAGCCCGACTTGCCGAGGAATTGTCCCGTGAACGTTACAGCAGGGGAGTGGGTGGTATTTTACTGGTACTGGAATCGGAGCGCCGCCGTCGTTTGGCGGAGAATGAGTTGGTTTTGCTTCGGCAGTTCATATGGAACAACCGTGTGAATCTTCACCTGGCGGTCGGCGGAGACTGGATTGAGGATGAGGATGTGCAATAAAAGGTAAAGCAATGAATGATACGACAACAACAAACAAATCGGAATCCAAGGCAGATTCATTTCGTCAGCGGCATCCGAAACTATACCAGTTTTTGCTGGTCATTTTGATCGTCGCTGTCGGCACGTTTATTTTAGTGATAACGGTCGTCTTCAAAAAGGCGCCGCCCAAAGAAGAGCCGCCGGTCCTGGCGCCATTGGTCGAGGTACGTTCGCTTCATCAGGCGGATATCCCGATGGTGGTCGAAGGCTACGGCACTGTCCGGGCCAAGGTTCAGGTCGAGATTGTGCCTCAGGTGTCTGGTAACGTTGTTTATGTTCATCCTCAATTCAAGAATGGCGGGTATATTCGGGCGGATGAGGCGATCGTTCGTATTGACCCGAGGGATTATGAGTTGGCGGTCGAACAGACGCTTGCCTCCGTTGCCCAGGCAGAGGTTAAACTGGAGATGGAAAAGGCCGAGGCCGAAGTGGCGCGAAGCGAGTGGCGGCAACTTCATCCTGACAGTGAACCCAATTCACCGCTGGTATTTCGCGGCCCGCAGATCCGGCAGGCGGAGGCCACCCTTGACTCCGCCCAAGCGGCTTTGGCGACGGCGAAATTGAATCTGGATCGCACGGAAGTCAAACTTCCCGTGGATGTACGGATTGTTCGCGAAGATATCGATCTGGGTCAATTAGTTTCTCGTGGTCAATCGATCGGCAGTGCCTACGGTGTTCAGGCAATCGAAATTGAAGTGCCGCTGGAAGATCGGGAGCTGGCGTGGTTCGATATTCCTTCGGAGCCATTTATTGCCAATCACGGCCGTCAGGGTTCGAAAGCATATGTCTATGCCGATTTTGCGGGTTCGCGTCATCAGTGGCATGGGTATGTGACCCGTACAGTGGGCCAGGTTGATGAACGTTCGCGCATGATTTCAGTGGTGGTCGAAGTGGCCGAACCGTTCAAGGTAACAGACGAGCGGCCGGCGCTGATGCCGGGCATTTTTGTCGATGTGGATATATCGGGTCATACCCTTGAAGGAGGGATGGCGATCCCTCGCGATGCGCTGCACAATAAAAATGAAGTTTGGGTGGTGGACGGTAATCATTTACATATCCAGCCCTTAGATGTTGTTCGCTGGGGTCGGGATTCGGCATTTATTCGATCGGGCCTGCCAGATGGAGCGAAAGTCGTTGTCAGTGCACTGGAAACAGCAGTCGAGGGAATGAAAGTTCGGACAGCCAAGCCTGGTGAAACGGATCCGAATAATGTAGTCTATGCTTATGATGGAAACGATACCGCCGTTGCTGCGGATGCCAATGCTGAGTCGGCAGGAGGAATGTGATGACCGATCAAGCGGATCGAAAAGGCATCCTGGGGTGGTTTGCGACAAATCACGTTGCGGCCAATTTGCTGATGCTGCTGATCGTGGCCAGTGGTATCCTGACTGTGCTGCAAATCAAATTCGAAATATTTCCGGAATACACGCTGGATATGGTCAGCGTGAGTGTGCCGTATCGCGGTGCGACGCCGTCGGATGTTGAAGATGGTGTGATTCTTCGTGTCGAAGAGGCGGTTGCGGGGATTGATGGGGTCAAACGAATTACATCGAATGCGATGGAGGGGGTTGGCACGACACTGATTGAGGTGGAGGATTTTGCCGATGTAACGGAAGTACTCGATGATGTTAAAGCCGCGGTTGATCGAATTACGACATTTCCCGAAGAAACCGAAAAACCGGTCATTGCGGAGGTGAAAACTTATCAGGGGGTGATCTCAATCGTTGTTTACGGCGATGTAACGGAAAAGACACTGAGGCAAACCGCCGACCGGATCCGTGACGATCTGACCCGTATCGCGTTTATCAGCCAAGTGGATGTTTCCGGTATCCGCAAGTATGAAATTTCGATCGAAGTTTCGGAGGAAACATTGCGGCGGTATGGTTTAAGTTTCGATCAACTCGCTGCCATCGTTCGTAATTCGTCATTGGATATCCCGGCCGGTTCAGTGAAAACCGAGGCCGGTGAAATATTGGTCCGTACGGAAGGGCAAAAATATTACGGGTATCAGTTTGAACGAATTCGTTTATTGACACGACCGGACGGCACCAAACTGCGATTAGGCGATATTGCGATCGTTCGCGACGGTTTTGAGGATACGGACCTGTTCTCCACATTTGACGGCAAACCGGCCGCCTTTGTCAATGTATCGCGTACCGGCGACCAGGACAGCCTGGAAATCGCCGAAGCGGTTAAACAATACGTCAAAGAAAAACAAGATGAACTGCCCACGGGCGTATCGCTGGCGCTATGGCAGGATGATTCGGAAATTCTTAAATCCCGTATCAGTTTACTCGAACGTAATGCAATCCTGGGTTTAATCCTGGTCTTTTTGTGTCTGACGCTCTTTCTGGATCTGCGATTGGCGTTCTGGACGACGTTGGGGATTCCAATCTCCTTTTTAGGGGCGTTCTGGCTGATGCCGGTGTTTGATATTTCGATCAACATGATTTCACTGTTTGCCTTGATCATGTCGCTGGGTATTGTTGTGGATGACGCGATCGTGGTCGGAGAAAATATCTATAATTATCGTCAGCAGGGAATGAAGGCTTCCAAGGCTGCGATCCAGGGCGTTAAGGAAATGTCGGTGCCGGTGGTATTGGCGGTATTGACAACGATCTTTGCGTTTTTACCGCTGGCTTATACAACGGGTATTCTGGGCAAGATTCTTCGCGTCCTGCCGATTGTGGTCAGTTGTGTCCTTGCGATATCACTGGTGGAGGCGCTGTTCATTCTTCCGGCCCACTTATGCTCAAAATTAAATTTTGGCCGCAGTCGTTTAACCGGTTGGATCGATCGGATTCGAGAATGGGTCGGACGCCATTTAAAGGATTTTGTCAATGGTCCCTTTGAAAGAGCAGTTGAGTTAGCGGTTCGCTGGCGCTATGTTACCCTTTCGATCGGCTTGGCCGCTTTTTTGATCACAATCGGATTTGTTATCGGTGGATACATTAAATTTGTTTTCTTTGATCCAGTCGAAGCGGATTTTATGATCGCATCGGTGGAAATGCCGCTGGGCACACCGGTCGAACGCACACGCGAAGTAGCCCGAAAACTGGAAAAAGTGGCTTTGCAAGTCTGTGATGAATTTCAAAGTGAACAAACCAACGACGTGAATCTGCTCAAGCATCTATCGACGACGATCGGGGGTCATCCCTTCAGCGACCGGGGCGGCGGGCCGATGCAGATGGTCGGTGAGATACAGGCCCAATCGCATCTGGCCGAGGTGGTCGTTGAACTGCCCGGTGCCGAGAAACGGGATGTATCCAGCATGGATATGATGAATCGCTGGCAGGAACTGGTCGGCGAGATACCGGGGACTTCGTCATTGATCTTTGAATCGCAGATCGTCACTACCGGCAAGGCGGTGGAATTGGAATTATCTCATTACGATTTTGATACGCTCTTGGCGGCTACCGATGACCTTAAAGATATCCTGCGTCAGTATGAAGCGGTCAGTGAAATTACGGACAGTTACGAGCAGGGCAAGCCGGAGTTGAAGCTGGAATTAAATGATGTCGGACGGCTTTCAGGATTGACGCTTTCGGACCTTGCCCGTCAGGTGCGTCAAGGATTTTACGGCGAGGAAGTCCAGCGGATCCAGCGCGGCCGTCACGATATTCGAGTTATGCTGCGCTATCCCGAGGACCAGCGTCGGAGTCTTTCGGATATTGAGACCATGCGGATCCGGATGATCGACGGGACTGAGATTCCATTTCGTACCGTGGCCAAGGTGCGATACGGTACCGGATTTTCGACGATCAAACGTGTGGATCGTGAACGGGTCGTAACCGTTTCAGCCGATGTGGATGAGAAAAAAGTACCGGCTGGCGAGATCAATGCGGATCTGGCACAAAATGTGCTGCCGCAATTGATGCGTGAGTATCGGGGGTTGAGTTTCGATTTTGCGGGCGAACAGCGCGAGCGCAACGAATCGTTAGCCAGCTTACGATATAGCTTTGCGATCGCATTGATGGCGATCTATGGTATTTTGGCGATCCAGTTTCGCAGTTACTCTCAGCCGATGATCGTGATGTCGGCGATCCCGTTCGGGATTATCGGCGCAGTGTTTGGCCACCTTTTATTAGGATTCAATTTGAGTATTTTGTCGTTGTTTGGCATTGTGGCGCTGTCCGGTGTGGTGGTGAACGATTCACTGATCCTGATCGATCTGATCAATCGTGAACGAGAGGAAGGGGTCAGTTTAACAGAAGTTATTCGCGACAGTGCGACACGACGTTTCAGGCCGATCATGTTGACGACATTGACGACGTTTTTCGGTCTGGTGCCGATGATGCTCGAACGCAGCCTGCAGGCACGTTTTCTGATTCCGATGGCGATTAGTCTGGCTTTTGGGGTTTTATTCGCAACATGCATTACGTTATTTTTGGTACCTTCACTGTATCGTATTCTTGAAGATATCAAGATGAAATTCCTTTCGCGTTTTATCAGTGATGAATCGTAAAAAAAATGGATATCATTGCCGGTATATGAGAAAAGTAATCTGTCCGGGATGTTTTTTAAGTTGCCAAAACCAAAGAAGTTAAGGGAAAACGGTTGTTTTTAAAGATTTTTCTGGCCAAATCCCTCCAATGATGTCATAATAGTGTATTATGAAATGTTATCGAAAGGGGGATTGAGAAATGGATGTTTCAGCAGACCAAAAGTTGAATTTGGTTGTTGCCCCGAATTATGAACAGTTATCTCGCCGATGTGTTGATTTGTTTATCCAGCAGGGACGCAAGCAAATCGAATCCAAAGGTGTTTTTTACACAGCTATTTCAGGCGGCAGTACACCCAAGCGATTTTTTGAATTATTAGGCCAAGATAAAAAATTGGACAGGGCATTTTGGCAGCATGTTCAATTATTCTGGGTGGATGAGCGATATGTTCCCAAGACCTCGCCATGGAGTAATTATAAGTTGGCCGAAGATGCTTTCTTAAGCAATATTCCGATCCCCAAAGCGAATGTTTACCCCATCGATACCGATCAGGACGATTTTCAAAGTTCGGCGAAGGCCTATGAAAATACGCTTCGTGAGGTGTTTGGGCTGGGTGAACAGGATTTGCCTCAGTTTGACCTTATATTCTTAGGGGTCGGCAAGGACGGTCATATGGGGTCGTTGTTTCCTAATAATTTTGCAATGTTTGATACCTCCGATCTGGCGTGTGTTGTTTACGTCATGGATGAAGACCTTAATCGGATTACGCTGACCCATCCGGTGATTTCAGCGGCGAATCACATTGTGGTCATGGCGTCGGGTGAAGATAAAGCTGGGATCCTCAGAGATATTTTCACCAGCGAACCCGATGAAATTCGTTTTCCGATCCATACGCTCTGGCCGGTCCTGAACAAGATTACCTGGGTGGTAGATCAGCCCGCGGCCAAATTACTGCAAGGGGTAACACGGTAAGTTGATTTCAGCTCGGCAAGGAGCTTCAGGGGATAATGAGTTTCAGTCCCGGTTTGAGCCGATTGGGATCTCCGATTCGCTGTTTATTCGCCTCCACAATTTTAGGCCAATTTCCGGCTTGGCCGTAGTATTGTTCGGCAATCTGCGATAGCGTTTGACCTTTGCGAACAATATGAAAACGGATGGTTTGGATGGGTTGAACGGCTTGATTGGCGTCTGTTTGAACACGATCAGGCAAAGCAGCAGCGGGTGGGCTGTTTTCCTGCGATATATCATCCGTTATTGAAGGAGGCTTAATCCTGTCGGTGCCGAGATGGGTTTGGTCGATCCGCGCGCGGGTTTGCTGAGAAGGATGCGTCGCCAGCCATATCGTACAGGCGACAGCAATAAACAGGCCGCAGGCCAGACCGATTTTCAAATCTTTCGGCATCTTGAAGCCATAAGATATTGATCAAACGCGATTCATCAATATCGCTGTTTGCATGATTTCATTATTTTTTGTTTTCTTTGCCGGTGCCAATCAGCAGGATCGGAGCAGCGATCGCGACTGAAGAGTAGGTACCGATAATGATCCCCAGTCCGATCGAGAAGGTAAAGCCCCGCAGCCCCGAGCCGCCGAAGATATACATAATCAGCACCACCACAAACGTGGTAAATGACGTCATCAGGGTTCGCGAAAGTGTCTGGTTGATACTTTCAGTGATCGTCGTCGGGGTGAGTTGTTTTTTGCGTCGATTTTCACGAATTCGGTCGAAGACAACGATCGTATCGTTGAGCGAATACCCGATAATCGTCAGCAGCGCTGCAATGATTGCCAGGTTAATCTTGAAATCTTCGATGAGCAGCGTTTGGCCGAGCCCGGTCGAAGCGATATACGTACAGGCCGTGACCGCGCCGAGTGTGATACAGACATCGTGCACCAGTGCCGCGATCGCCGCCAGTCCGTATCGCACATTGCCGAACCGGAACCAGATGTAGGCGACGATGGCAATCAGCGAAAGGATGATCGCGATCAACGCCCGGGTTTTGGCTTCCGAACCGACGGAGGGATCGATCTGGGTCGTGCGCGGCAGCGAACTTTCTCTGGAGAGGGCGTTTTGAATCTTGGTGGTCTCATTTTGTTCGAACCGGGTCCATTCATCTTCACTTAATTGACGGAATCCCGCTTCGGGTTCGACACTGACATACGCGAAGGCGTTGACCGGTTCGTTCGGTTCCAGCGTGCCGAGCGAGGTATCATAAATTTCAAATGCATACCAGTTTAGATTTCTCAGATCGGGTTTGAATCGCAGATTTGAAATACGGTTTTGAATTTCTTCGGGGGTTGCGGCTTTTTGGGTTTGCACCTCAATGCGGATACCGCCGAGAAATTCCATCAGTTCGGGATACGAATCGATCGTCCGCTCGGTAATACGCTGGGCGTTAATAATCTTGGGTTCAAGATTCAGTTGGATTTCAAGCACATCACCGAAGGCGTTGACGATGGCATCGCTGACCACTTCATCGGTCTGCGGTTCGGAGATAGCCGCGTTGGGGAATGCCGTCTCAAGGACCTGCTTGAGCAGGTTTTTATTGGGATTGCTGGTTGAAACGGTGAATGCCTTATCTTGTTGAGCGACATCCAGATTACTCAAGCGTGCACCCTGACGGGATGCGATTTTGCGTATTTGCTGCCTGGCCTGCTCGACGGAGGTGATATTCGGATCGTTTACGGTTGCGTAGGTTACATTCGTCTGGGTCGTGGTGATCTCGAATTGATCGCCGGATTCGCCAACACTGTAAACATTGGCCGCGGCCAGTGCGGGGTCGTTCATCTGGATCGCCACGTCTTTAAGGCGATCTTCAACTTCTTGCCGCGACAGGTTGGCCGATTCGACCAGATTCATGGTCACCGAGGTACCGCCGGTGAACTCGATATCGTATTTGTTGTTTTGCGTTTCATCTCGCGTGAAAAAGACAAACAGCCCCGCGCCAATCAGGATCAGGGAAATGATGAAAAAGACCGGACGCAGCGCCATCCAGTTAATATTGGGTTTTTTGATCAGGTGCAGCATGACCAGATGATCTTTAACAATCCGGGCTTTGAGCAGCAGGTCGAACACCACCCGGGTAACGAATAAAGCCGTAAACATACTGGAAATGATACCGATCATCAACACGATGGCGAAGCCTTTGATCTCCTCGGAAGCGACCCAGTACAGGATAGCCGCAGTGATAAAGGTTGTCAGGTTGGCGTCGAGAATCGTACTGAATGCCCGCTGATAACCGTTTCGAATCGCGATACGAAGGGACGATCCTTTGAGCTGCTCTTCACGAATACGTTCGAAGATCAGGACGTTGGCGTCGACACTCATGCCGATTGTCAGGATGATACCGGCGATACCGGGCAGGGTAAATGTCGCCTGAAGCAGTGCCATCACCGCCAGGATCAGCAGAATATTCAAAAACAGTGCGGCATCGGCAATTGCCCCGGCCAGCAAATAATACAAAAGCATGATCGCAGCCACGATGATCAGACCGATGATACCGGCTTTAATACCTCGGTCGCGATTCTCTTCACCGATAGAGGGGCCGATGTTTTTGACCGAAATCGGTTGTTCGATTAATTTGGACGGCAAGGACCCGGCGTTGAGCTTGTCCACCATATCGCTGATCTCAGTCGAAGTAAACGATCCGGTGATAATACCAGTTCCCTGAATACTGCTTTGAATTGTCGGCGCGGAGATTGCTGTATCATCCAGTACGATACACAACGGGCGGCCGATATTATTGGCCGTCAACCTGAAGAACAGCTTACCCCCTCTTTCATCAAGAGAAAAGCCAATCGCACTTCTTCCGGTTTGATGATCGCTATCCGGGTATGCCCGCTCCAGACTCCATGATTTTTCAGCGCTGTGGAGCATGGTCTCATCCGATTTATTGCTGGCGAGTACATAATATTTATCCCCGAATTGACCAAGGATCGTGGGATTTTGCTGGCTATCCGCTGCGCCCCATTTTGTCGGATCCTGGGTTTCCAATTCCAGCCAAATATACTGATTGTCCGAGGCGTATGTCGGACCTTTGGTCGCCAGTCGTTCGATGTAAGATTTAATCTGTTCGGGCGAGATCGAAGGATCGCCCTGAGTGGGAAGTATTCGATATTCGAGAATCCCCGCGCCTTTGAGCATCCGCTGGAGGTCCTTGGGATCATCCAGGCGGCCGCGATGCGGGAGATATTCTTTATGAGCCGCGATCAACCGGTCAATTTCATCAGATCGCGTGGGAAACTCGGCTTTGAGCTGCTGAATGGCTTCGTTGCGGCGAGTGGAGTTTTCAGGCAGCGACAGGATAAATTCAACTTGATCTTTCGAAAGATTCAGTTGATCAAGTTCCGCCCGGGCCTGGCGATACAGGACATTGGCACCGGTTTGCGGATCTGTAAGGTCTTCAAGTACCTGTGCCCATTGTCGATAAATCTGGACATATTCGAGGAGCAGTTGCGTGTCTTTATCACCGGCGAACTGTTTAACGGCTTCGGCCAGTTGGGTTTCGTCCATACCGGTCCATGTGCCAAGTTTGGTTTTGATCTGTCCCCAGTCGTAACCGGCTTCGGAAAGTTTCGATTCGAATGTTTGCAGTTCGTCGGCGAGTTGATCGCGTTTGGCCTGCAGCGATGTGAGTTGGGTAGAGGTTCGGACCAACTCGTCGAGTATTTGTTGTTTTTTTTCGGAATCGCCGGCCAGTTCCTGGAAGTCGGCCTGACGCTGGGCGGGTTCTTTTTTCAATGACCGCATCACCGAGGCAAGATTGATATTCTCCTCCAGCAGATCGGTCATGGCCTGTTCGAACTGTTCGCGTTTTTCGCGTGCCTGTTGACTGGCCAGCGGCATCTGTATCTCAAATCGGGTACTGCCCAGCGGCCGCCAGATCAAATTCTGGATGTTGGCCGGGTCGATACGACGACGCAGTACGGTGATCATACGTTCGGCGATGTCTCTTTTCTCCGCAGGTTTGAGATTGGTCGTGTCGATCTCATAGATCAAACTGGTTCCCCCGGCCAGGTCGATACCGGGCTTGAGTTTCTTGTGCGGGGGATAAAGGGTTATGGCTGCAACTGCAACCAGAACGAGGATCAAAATAAATTTCCAACCCAGATTTTTCTCCATTGCGTTATTCCTTCTTGATTACAATCCTGATATCGTTTTGAACATGTGTGTTATACATTCACCTTTGTACCGATGGCCGAACGCGAAACATGAATTTTTGTATTGTTGGCCTCGTCGATCTTCAGTGTAATTTCATCGTCTTTAATATCGACAACCGTTCCGTAAATGCCGCCGATGGTACGGACCTTGTCGTTTTTCTCCAGGGCCTGAACCATTTTGGCATGTTCCTGCTGTTTTTTTCGCGGCCCACGGAACATAAACAGATAGATAATGATGAAGATCAGGATCAGCGGCAGAAACTGCATTAACGTATTCGGTTTGGCAGCCGGCTTGCCGGCCCCGTTGGCGTCCGTGGTTGTTATTTGCTCAGTCGTTTGCTGCTCACTGTCAATCGGCACCCCGGTCAGTCCTTCTTGTTCGGCCTGATTTTCTTCTGCGACGGCTAAAATCCATGGATTTTTCATTTTTATATCCTTTCAGCGATATTTAAAACTATCATTTATATTCGAAAACCGTTTGAAAATACAGAACATTTTAAAGGACTCGCATTTATAGCGGATTTTGGCCTCAAACGCAAAGGGAAAACCGTACGATCTTAGGCATATTGGGATTTATATTGAACGCGTTGTTCTTGAGACCAGGATTTGAAGCTATTTTCACGGATATGATGTCGAATTTGATTCATTAAGTTCATAAAAAAATGGATGTTATGAATTGAAACAAGGATCGGCCCAAGCATCTCGGAAACATTGAAAAAGTGTCGAATTGCGGCCCTTGAGTAGGTTTTGCAGGTATAACATGGGCAAACGGGGTCGATTGGGCGAAGATCCGTAAGGTGAACGCTGTTTCGCATTCGCAGCGGCCCTTTTTCTGTAAAGGCGAATGCATTGCGGCCGTTACGGGTAGGTATCACGCAATCGAACATGTCAATCCCTTCACCCACGGCAGCGATCAGGTCGGCCGGCATCCCCACACCCATTAAATATCGAGGTTTTTCAAGCGGCAGCAATGGAGCTGTGTGAGCGACTGTCTTGATCATACTGTCGTGGCCTTCACCGACGCTCAGACCCCCAAGCGCGTAACCATCGAAATTCATTTCAACCAAAGCCTTAGCGCAATCAGTTCGCATGGGCAGGTCGATTCCGCCCTGAACAATTCCGAAAAGTAATTGATTCGGATTGTGATGGGCCTGTTTGCATCGTCCGGCCCAGTCTATCGTTCGTCGAATGGCTGTTTTGAGTGTATCATGGTCGCAGGGAAACGGTGTGCACTGATCAAAGCACATGATAATATCCGCACCCAGGCGATTTTGGATATCCGTGGCGCTTTCGGGGTTCAAGCGGTGTTTGGCGCCATCGATATGGCTGGCAAATTCGACGCCGTCATCGTCAATTTTATTGAGACTGTCGAGTGAAAAGACCTGATAGCCGCCGCTGTCGGTCAAAATCGGATGCTCCCAGGCCATGAGTTTATGCAGGCCGCCAAGTGTTTCAACGATTTCGACTCCGGGTCTGAGCATCATGTGATAGGTGTTGGCCAAAATGATCGACGCGCCGAGTTTTTCGAGTTGTTGCGGAATGATTCCTTTGACAGCGCCCGCAGTGCCGACCGGCATGAAAACCGGAGTTTCGATTTTGCCGTGGGATGTCGATAAAAGGCCGATGCGGGCATGCGTATCGGCATCTTTGGCGATGATTTCGAACGGTTTCATTGTATCAGTAAACCCGGGTTAGAACCGATGTCGGGTAATAGTGCTGAAGGATCTCGTATGCCGTTTTTCCCTGCCTGGCCATGCCTTGAGCGCCGCACTGACACATGCCGACGCCATGACCATACCCGCGGCCGGAAACGAAGGCCCAGTTATTGCCCAGTGTGATGATCTGGCAGGCAGTACTGCGGAGTTTCGAACCGGACGGATCGATCGATAATCTCAGGTCTTCGCCGCGAATCCAATCGGTTTTTCCATTTTTGCCCTGCAGTTGGACTTTAGTCATTCGCGTCAGACCGGGATAAGTACTGGTCGCGATGGGTTTAATATTTTCGATATATTCCAATTTTTTCAGCGATGCATATCGGCCGATCAGCTTGTCGGAAACCTCTTGTTTAGGGAATTGTGCCATGGGCCAGAGAAAATAGGCCGGCTTGGCGATGTCTTTGCAGTACGGACAGCTTACTCCTTGCAGTGCCGAATAGCTGTCACCAAAAACATTTTTTGAATTTTCGGTATGCCCGCCGCAGGTCGAACTGTAATACGTCGGGAAAATGAGGTATTCACTGCCGGTTTGAGTTTTTTGCGGGCAAAGCAGAATCTGTCCGGCCGTCTGGTTGATCGCGTTCCAGATGGGTTTCGATTCGGCGGCGATGCCACGATATACCTGATGGGCGGCGGTTTTATTCAAATCCCAATGCCGTTTGCTGCCGAAATCTTTCTTGATAAACAGGCAATACGTCCGTGCAGCGACAGCCTGGGCCTTGAGGGCTTCCGGTTCCCAGAAATCGGGCATTTCCGAACCGACCACGCCTGCCAGATAGGCCTCGAGCGGGACGATATTGATCGCGTCGAATGTTTTATCGTCTTGGCTGATTAGTGCCAGTTTACCTCGGTATCGATTGCCGTTGATGGAAAAAACGTAGGGTTTTTCCGGCCTTAGCTCTATGTTTTTGCTCGGGATCGACTGATCGGCAATAAGCAGGCCGGTTGATGTCGTTTTAACCGGCAGCGTTACATTGCGATATTTTTTCCCAAACGAGGCAAGGGGTTGACCGGTTGTCGGATCGACCACACGAAACGGTCCGGGTGTCTTTATCCTGCATTCCGAAAGTTTATTCCCCAGCAGTACCCGAATCCAGAATTGCTCGGCCGCATCCATTTGCGGTGTGGTTCCAATAAATTTACCGCCTTCACAACCGCTAAAATAAAGCAGCGTGACCCCGCCAAGAATCAGGCTAAGACCGATGAGTAATCGAAAGCGTAAAGCGCTTTTACGAGAAGAGTCGATTGTCTTGGAGATCCGTTTCACTAATCCAGTACTCGAAGGCTTAGACCGAATTCATTGAGCGCTTTTTTGATCTCGTTGAGGCTGGTAACCCCGAAATTTTTACAGCCAAGCAATTCGGCCTCTGTTTTACGAACCAGTTCGCCGATGGTGTGGATATTCAGCTTGGTCAGACACTTTCGTGCCCGGACGGACAATTTCAGGTCGGTCACGGGGTTGTTGAGCATCCCCTGGTCTTCTTCGGGTTTAGGCTCAGCCTGTTCAAGCTCAACCTTGGCGTCTTCTTCCAGCGCCAATCCCAGACGCAGGTTCTTGGCGTCGAGAATGTTTTTGATTTCTCGCAGAGAGGTTTCACCGAAATTCTTATAGGCCAGCAGTTCGGCTTCTGTGGTATTGAGCAGATCCCCAACCGTACGGATATTCATCTTACGCAGGCAGTTGCGGCTGCGAACCGATAACTCGAAGTCCGAGATCGGGGTTTCGAGCAGTTTGTGTTTGTGGTCTTTTCGCCGTTCCTTTTCTTCGTCGTAGTACATGTTCATAGAGCTTTGGACATCTTTTTTGAACAGGATCGCGCGGGGGTGGCTGGGATGAAACTTAAGGACCTTGTCGATGCACCGCATAGCCTTTTCGTATTGGTCCATATCTTCATAAAGGACGGCCAGATTCAGCAGGGCACTGACATACACCGGTGAACCGGCGGCAATCTGTCGATAGTAATCGATGGCGGCCTGATCGTCGCCGAACATATCGCAGCGGTAAGCCAGATGGAACAATGCCTGGCTATGACCCGGTTCGAGCTCAATGGCCTTTTTGTAATGTTCGACGGCCTGGAGATAATTGCCCTGTGCCTCCATCAATCGGGCGCTGTGGTAATGATAATCCGCATTTTTCTTTTGGGCCGCCGAGCAGGAATTTAAGACTTTCCATGCCTGATCGTATTGCCGGGCGAGTCGAAGGATATTTGTTTTTTCAAGAATGATTGCGAGTTTGTCGGCGTCACATTCATCGGCTTTATCGAGGTTTTCGAGGGCGGCGTCATATTGTTTCAGGTGTGTTAAGGCGAATGCTAAAAACAGGAATTTTTCCAAACCGTCGTCCGCTTTTTCAAGCTTTTCAACCGCCTTTTTATATTGCCCGGTCAGATATAATCCGATGCCGCTTGCCAGCTTGGCGGCCGATGAGGTTTTTGATAGATTGCTTTCAAGTTGATCATTAAACTGAGCAAAAGCGGCCTGGCCGGCATGGATGACCGCGGAGAGCCTGGAAATGTCATTCATTGACGGAAGCGTGCCTGAAAACAGGTCAATGTCTATATCCTGGATTGTCTGATTCATTCGTATATGCTCCTAAAAAATGGTTCAATCGCTATTTTGCTTCTGATTTACGGCCTATGAAACGTCGTATTATACATAAATCAAATATCATTGCAACAGGTTTTTAACAGTCCGGACAAGGGTGCGATCAGCCGATGATAACCGCAAACGGGCGTTTTCAGGCTCAAAAGTTTGGGGGATCACGCTCATAATACCGATGATATAAGACAGAGACGTTAGCGTATTTGATTAAAAAGAGGCCAAGACGATGTATATCGCAGGACAGGTTCTATTAGCTGCTATATTTCTGTTGTGTGGGTTATCGACGGTATTTTCGCTCGTTTCCCAGCGTTTTGAAGCAGATGTGTCAGCATTGATCTTCTCCTGGGCCCGGCGATTGGTGATGATCGCGGCCGGGCTGTCGCTGATCGCGGTCTTATGGCTTTGGGTGGCATTTTTGAGTGACGATTTTTCCCTGGTGATCGTTGGCGAGAACAGTGATTATTCGCTCGCATGGTATTATAAGATCAGTGCGTTGTGGGCTGGCAGTAATGGATCGTTTGCGTTGTGGACGACTATGGTACTTGTGTGTTTGGGGGTATGGCTGTTTCACTTTAAACCTCAAAACAGTGCATACGCAGTTTATAGTCTCGCTGTGGGGGCTGCCGTGGGGATGGCTTTTTCGGCGATATTATTTTTTGCGTCTAATCCCTTTACAACCTATCCATTTGCGATCCGTGTGGGTTACGGCCTCAATCCGCTTCTTCAAAATATCTGGATGGTGATTCATCCGCCGTTGTTGTTTTTAGGGTATTCGCTTTTACTGGTTCCGTTTGTAGTATCATTGGGGATTGCTTTTAGCGGGCTGGCTTATGACGTCCGGGGATATGCAACGATTCGGCGATGGCTGCTGGCGGGTTTGGTTTTTCTTAGTCTTGGCATTTTCACGGGCATGCGGTGGTCCTATGTTGAGTTAGGCTGGGGCGGATTCTGGGCATGGGACCCGGTTGAAAATGCCTCGCTGTTACCGTGGCTGGCATCCTTAGCCGCGTTGCACAGTCTGGCGGGGATACGTCACTGCGGGCGGTTTCACATCGCAAGCCTCGTTTTATCCGGCATTCCATTTTTATGTTCGCTGCTGGCGACATATGTTACGCGCAGCGGCATTCTGGCTTCAGTGCATGCCTATAGCCCGAGCTCCATCGGTATCATTTTTTTGGCTTTTCTGGGTTTTCTGTTTCTGTTGTGGGTATTGGGAATTTATTCAGCATGCCAAACCCCCGCAGATAATTTGTGTTATGGCAGCGTGAAGCAATTTCTCGATATTCGCCAGATGCTGTTCTGGAGTTGCGTGTTGTTCATGACGTCTCTTGGGGTTATCGCCGTGATCATGTTCTGGCCGGTGTTTTCTGCTCATATCGTGATCGAGCCTCAATTCTATAACCACTTTGCCATTTTTATCGGGATGCTGCTGGTTTTTTTGATCGGTCTCAATGCAATCCGTTCCTTTCGAGAGAAGCGGTATATGATCGGATCATTGGTGTGCTGTATTGCGGCGGGTACCTTAACATACTTATGGGTGTTTCGTTATTTTACATCAGCACGCGTGATTTGTATTATAGGCGGGATGTGCGGCTTTGCGTTCGTGGCGATTGTGATCCGCAGCAGCCTGAGATTATTTAATAATCCATTGCCCGGCAGCATGCTTGCGCATTTGGGTTTTATTCTTGTTGTGTTGGCAGCGAGCCTGGCTTCGGTTCAGCAGCGGGTCCAGGGTGTGCTGGTTCAAGGCGGCAGTTTGGGCATCGATAGCTTTACGGTCACCTATGAGCAGTTTCGTTATGAACAGCCGGGACAGATCGAGCAGATAGGCCCGATCTTAAACGTTCAGCATGGCAATACCGCGATCGAATTGTGGCCGCATTATAATATTTATTCGGAAAAAAAGCGAACTTCTGAAGTTGGCATTCATACGACGATCTCGAAAGATTTTTATGTCATTTTTGATTCACTGCGAGAAAGTCACAATATTGTAATTACAGCGATAATCAAACCAATGATGCTTTGGCTGTGGGTTGGGTTAGGGCTGATTGTGCTGGGTTTCATTCGCTGTCTTTCACAGCGAAAAGAGATGCAACAAACCGTTACTGCTACCAAGGGGCAGAAATCAATATCTGGTATTGCCTGATTTGCTAAATGTAACTTCAACAGTATTCGTTCCCTGAAACCGCCAGCAGTGAAAACGAATAAAGCCCGGTAAAGTCGGTATAGCAGCATGGCGGTAAATTCTGTACATGGAAACAAGTTTTTTATTGAATTTTGGTACCATTATCTTATCCTTATATAAACTGCAATGTTAAAAAGAGGCTTATCCATTCTGTTGTTTTTTAACTGGCACAAACGGACACGAGTAGCCTTTTTTGTGCTGGCGGGTGTGTTGATTGGATTGGGGGTACTGACCTTGCGTGTTTCGAATGCGATGTCATATTTGAAGGATACCCCCGAAACGTGTATGAATTGCCATGTTATGCGGGATGCGTATGCTACATGGCAGCGGGGCAGCCACGGGCGGTTTGCGGTGTGTACGGATTGCCACCTGCCGCATGACAATCTTGTCGCCAAGACAGCATTCAAATCTGCGGACGGCTTGAAACACTCGGCCGTGTTTACCTTTCGTCTTGAGCCGCAGGTACTGGAGTTGAGCGATGCTGCGGTTCGGGTCGTGCAGGCAAATTGCCTGAGTTGCCATGCGAACCAGTTATCGATGATCCGCCTTGCCGGTGCGGCGCAGCGAACGTGCTGGGAGTGTCATACGAATATCCACGGCAATGTTCGCAGCCTCTCGTCTTCGCCGCATGAATTGACTCCAGAACTGCCCGATGCAGGACTGGATTGGATGAAAAAAGGAGCGGACTAATGGTGATTGAACAAACCCCAGACAAAATGCGGTCATCCCATAACAGAAAGCGCATTGTTTTTCAGGGCATCGTTATCATGGGCATGACGGCCATCTTTGTGGTACTGGTTGGGTTATTATTGGTGTCGATTATGGAACGTCGCTGGGAAGCACAGCGGCCGGCTTTGGTACTGCAGCCCATTGCCGAATGGGAGCCGAATAACGCGGTCTGGGGAGAGAACTACCCGCGGGAATACGAGTCTTACCGGCGAACGCGAATCACCGATAGCCAGACCAAATACGGCGGGGCGTTTCCTCGCGATTATCTTGAGGCCGATCCGTATCAGGTGATCCTATTTGCTGGATATGGTTTCAGCAAGGAATATCGTCAGGCTCGCGGGCATTATTATGCGCGGGATGATGTGGCCCAGACGGCTCGGATCACAAAACCATTTAACGCAGCGACCTGCTGGACCTGCAAAAGTACCGATGTGCCGCGACTGATGAACCGGATGGGGGTGAAGGCATTTTACGGTGCGAATTTTCATGATCTGACCGATGAGATTCAAAATCCGATCGGTTGTCAGGATTGCCATGATCCGCAAACGCTGAATCTTCGAATCACACGGCCGGCGCTCAAAGAGGCCTTTGCCGCAACAGGTAAAGACATCAATGATGTTACTTATCAACAGATGCGTTCGTTGGTATGTGCCCAGTGCCATGTGGAATATTACTTTAAGACGGATCCGGATCAGGGCATGAAGAATTATCTGGTCTTGCCATGGGCCGATGGCACACGTGTTGAGGATATGCTTTCATATTATGATCGCATCGATTTTGCGGATTATATTCACCCGATCAGTCAAACAGCCATCGTTAAATCACAGCATCCGGATTATGAGCTTTACCTGACCGGCATTCATGCGTATCGCGATATCGCCTGTGCGGATTGCCATATGCCGTATCGTACCGAAGGCGGGGTGAAATTCACCGATCATCATGTTCAAAGTCCTTTGCTGAATATCGCCAATAGCTGTGCAGTCTGTCACCGCTGGAGTGAGCAGGAGATTATTGACCGTGTGGAGGCGATCCAGACGAAAGTCGATACGGCAACGCTCAGTGCCGAAGAAGCCATCGTCAAGGCGCATTTTGACATCGCGGCGGCGATGCAGGCAGGTATTACCGATGAGCAGCTTGTCGCGCCCCGCAGCATGTTACGCCATGCCCAGTTCCGTTGGGATTATATCTCGTCCACCAACGGCATGGGATTTCATTCGGCCCAAGAGTCGATGCGTATCCTGGGGGAAGCGGCTAACCTGGCCCAGGAGGTTCGCCTTGCAGTCGCCCGGTTACTTGCCGTCAGAGGAATCAGTCAAATACCAGTATATCCGGATATTTCGACACGTGATAAAGCCTGGAAGGTCGCCCAGACCTTTGTCAGCGGAGAAGGAGTCAATCTGTTGCCGTGATTATGCGAGGGTCGATAAAGGATGAGGAAATTCAGGCTCTATAAAATAACGCATCATGATTGCCCGATCGCTCAACGGGAAAAGCTTGCCCTCAGTGCGGGGGATCGGGAGATGATCTACCGACGGCTGCATTCTCAAAAACCGGTGGTTGAGGCGTTGATTCTGGCGACCTGTAACCGGCTGGAGTTTTATATCTTCGGCGAAGATCACCGCAGGATCAAAGCCATCCTTGATGAGGCGATTCAAATGGTTGCACCTTTCGGACTTTCCGTATGGCGCAAGTACAGCCGTGAGTTGCGGGGAAAACAGGTCGTCCGCCATTTATACGAAGTGGCGGCCGGACTGGATTCGCAAATGGTCGGAGAAAGCCAGATATTGGGGCAATTGAAAAGCGCCTATGCCGAATCGGCCCGGCATAAGATGAGCCGGTTTGTTTTTCACCGGCTGTTTCATCGTGCATTTCGAGTGGGCAAGATCATACGAAACGAAACACAAATTGCCTGCGGTGCACAGTCAGTGGCACTGGCAGCAGTAGAGGCAGCCTGTTGTTATCGTCCGTTAAAAAATGCATCGGTATTATTGATTGGCGCCGGCCGGAACAGCGAACTGATTAGTCGATATTTAGTCAAGCACCAGGTTGACCGTTTGGTTGTTGCCAATCGCCGAATTCAAAAAGCGCGCGCCCTGTGTCAGCAATTAGGCGAAGGCGAAGCGGTTGGGTATGGCCGGTTGGGCGTATTATTGGGGCATGTTGATGTTGTTATTGCGTCAACGGCATCAAAACAGCCGATCATCGCGTATAAGCAGTTTGCAGAAAATCTTCGTGCCCGCAAATGGCCGATATATATGATCGATATCGCCGTCCCGCGCGATATTGAGCCGAAGATAGGCCGGCTGAAAAATGTACATCTGGATAATATTGATACCTTAAAACAGCGGGTTCGTGCCAATAAACAGAAACGCAAAGCGGAACTGGCCAAAGCGAAAGAACTCATTGGATATCAGGTCGATCAGTTTATGCATTGGTATCAATCGCTGGATGTACATGCGGTTATCTCGAAATTGACCCGTCATGCGATGGAAGTTGCGCAATCCCATGCGGAACGGTTTGGCGATGATTTTGGGGCTGAGAATAAAGAAAAACTGAGCGCTTTTGCAGTATCCCTGATGAAAAAATACATGCACCAGCCGATTGACTATCTCAAAAATCCCGACGACCATCATGACGGGATTGACTTATTACAGGTCGGGCAAATCATTGAAAAACTTTTCTGCCCGAATGATGGGAGCGAGCACGGTGACTAAGCTTCGGATTGCAACTCGTCCGGGCAAACTGGCCCTGGAACAAAGCCGAATCGTGATAAATGCTGTCAGGCAGATTTATCCGCACATCGAATTAGAAATTAAGCTGGTCCAGACCCATGGCGATCGTGACCAGGTTACCCGCTTGTGGCAAATGAAGAAGGTGGGCTTTTTTACTTCTGAAATCGAACAGGTCTTATTAGATGAGCAAATCGATGTTGCGGTCCACAGTTATAAGGATCTGCCGACCCAACAGAATCCGGATCTGACCATCGCGGCGGTGTATGACCGGAAATATGTTGAGGATTGCGTGGTGTATGGCAAGGGGATTTCATCCATTAATGATTTGCCTACTGGAGCGAAGATTGGCACGTCGAGTCTTCGTCGGGCTGTGCAACTCAAAAAGCTTCGGCCTGATCTTCAAATTAAGCCGATCCGGGGCAATGTACCAACGCGGCTGAAAAAATTAGATGACCAAAAATATGATGCGATCGTACTGGCTCGGGCGGGGCTGGAGCGATTAAAGCTGTCAGAACGGATCAGTTTGTGTTTTGATCCGAAGGAATTTATCCCCGCACCGGCACAAGGGGCTTTGGCGTTGCAGGTGCGAAAGAATGATGCAGAAAGTGAAAAAATTATTTCTTCGATAGATCAGACCCCATTGCGGTATATTACCGATGGGGAACGTACTGCATTGGCAGTTCTGCAGTGTGGTTGTCATGCCCCGGCCGGAATTTACGGATGGATCGAAGATGAGGCCCTCAAGCTGACAGGATTTGTTTCAGATATGACCGGAAAACAATTTATTTGTGAAAAAACACAAGGGCCCCTTGAGCAGGCGAAAATGCTCGGGCAATCCCTGGCTCAAAACATACTGAATCAGGGCGGCCAAGCACTGATCGATCAATTTAAACAGGAAAATTCATCTTGAGTTCAAAACCAAACAAGCGTGGAAAGGTGTACTTGGTTGGCGCCGGTCCGGGCGATTGCGGTTTGATCACCGTACGGGGCCATTCGCTGCTGAAACAGGCGGATTGTGTGATTTATGATCGATTAGTGAATCCTATGCTGCTTTGTGACGCGAAACCTGCCGCGGAGATCATTTGCGTTGCCAAGCGTGTTGGCGAGCAGCCCGTGATCCAACAGCAGATAAACGAATTACTGCTGGACAGGGTAAAGCGGTATGACTGTGTTGTGCGGCTAAAAGGCGGCGACCCGTGTGTGTTTGGCCGCGGAGGCGAAGAAGCGAAATTACTGGCTGATGCGGGCGTTGAATTTGAGATTGTTCCCGGGGTCACCGCAGCAATCGCAGCCGCCGATTATAATGGTTTGATTTTGACCGATCGTCGTTACAGCTCTCAGGTGGTGTTTGTTACCGGCCGGCAAGCCGCCGAAAAGGATGCAGATATTGACTGGGCATGGCTGGCGAAATTTGACGGAACGATTGTATTGTATATGGCGGTTGGGCAGATTGCCACGATTTGCGGACAATTGATTGAACATGGGATGAGCAGTGAGATGCCCGCAGCGGTGATTGAAAATGCGACCCTGCCTACACAGCGATTATTGACTGCAACGGTGGGCAGTTTGCCGGTACAATCTCGAGAGAAAGATATTCAAGCCCCTTCGGTTTTCATTATTGGCCAATCTGCGCAAAGCGATAGCCAATTAAACTGGTTTATTCGAAAACCGCTGTTCGGCAAAACGATCCTCGCCACCCGAGATATGGCCGGGTGCAGGGATCTGGCTGAGCAGGTGTTCGACCGGGGCGGACATTGTCTGATGTTGCCTGTTATCCGGCTTGAACCGATGACATCTCATCAACCGTTTATTCAATGCCTTAAAAATCTGCCCCATTATGATTGGGTGATGTTTACCAGTCCTAATGGCGTCAATCTATTCTTTGAGGCGATCGACGTTTTAGGAGGCGATGCGCGAGTGCTCGGTTCCTGTAAAGTCGCTGCGATTGGGCGGATGACCTCTCGGCGGTTAACGCAATACGGCATCCGTGCTGATTTTGTTCCCGGCGTTTTCACCAGTCGTCAGATGGGGATGGAATTTATCAAATATGAAACTATCAAAGGTAAAAAGATACTGCTGTTGCGATCTGCTCAAGCGGATCATACGTTGGCCGACATATTGACTCAGGCCGGGGCGCATCCGTTGCAGGTTGCGCTTTATCGGGTTGCTGATGTGTCCTGTGATTGCAGTGAACTTCTCGATAGTCTGAAGAACCAAGCAGTCGATTGGCTGACATTTGCAAGCCCTTCCTCGGTCAAAAGTTTTTTTGCCCAAGTGCCTAAAAAAGCGGTTTGTGACAGTTCGGCACGTATTGTATCTATTGGACCGACAACAAGTGAGGCGCTGGATGAAATAGATCTTCGCGTCGATGTCGAAGCCCGGGAACATACGATCAGCGGGATGCTGGACGCGATCGAAGGATTTTGTCCATGATCAATGTTACGCGATTATACTGCGGCCGAGAATCGCACGGTGACCGGTTACGATATGTCAATGATCGTGATATTGGCCCGGTTGTGGTTTTTAATTGTACGGGGCGATGCAACCTTAAATGCCGGCATTGTTATAGTTTTGATCAACACAATCATGATGAAATGACAACCGACCAGGTAAAGCGTTTGTTAACGCAGCTTAAGAAGATGAATTGCCCGGTTGTTTTGTTCAGCGGCGGTGAACCGTTGATGCGAAAGGATCTGTCCGATCTGTTAAAAACAGCCGATTCGATAGGTTTGCGAACGGTGCTCTCGACCAATGGAACACTGATCAATCGATCGATGGCACAGCAGTTAGCCGATTATCAAGTGGGCTATGTTGGCATATCCATTGACGGGGACAAAGAATTTCACGATGCGTTTCGCGGAATACCGGGTTCGTTTGACAAGGCATTGGATGGTTTTGCACATTGCCAACAGGCGGGCCTTAAAACGGGTATTCGGTTCACAATGACCGCTGAAAATATTCACCATGTTCCGTTTGTATTTGATCTGGCGGCGAAACAGTGTATTCGGCGTATATGTTTTTATCACCTGGTTCGTACCGGACGAGCCAAAACCCCGCAAATGCGGTCGGCTTTAGCCAAACAGATACGGGATGCCCTTGATATGATTGTCCAAAAATCGTATGCTTATAACAAACAGAATTTACTGGATGAGGTGCTGACGGTCGGTAATCACGCCGACGGGCCTTATTTATTGATGAAGATGAGATATGAGAACCATCCATCCTATTCGGCCGCGGTGGAATTGATCCGGCGAAACGGCGGCAATCGAACGGCCGAAAAGATTGTTTGTGTCGGCTGGGACGGGGCGGTCTATCCCGATCAATTCT
This sequence comes from uncultured Pirellulales bacterium, assembly GCA_964517795.1. Classification (GTDB taxonomy): domain Bacteria; phylum Planctomycetota; class Phycisphaerae; order Sedimentisphaerales; family Anaerobacaceae; genus CAZFDE01. Next base: position 27,018 of record CAZFDE010000032.1, read on the forward strand.
GGCGAAACTATACATTGGGTAATATCTGTCATACACCGCTCAAAGAGATCATGTTAAGCTCCGACGATCCGGTGCTTACGCATCTTCGAGAGAAAAAGTTTTATGCCCCGTCGAAATGCCAGCGATGCCGGTGGTTTGACTGCTGCGGCAGTAATATGCGTTTTTTAGAGGCTGCTTTCGATGAGGCGAAATGGGTTAATGAGCCACTGTGTTATTTACGAGAAGAAGAGATACGAACTGAGAGGTGATTGATGAGTTATCCACAGCATCGCATGCGGCGGTTACGTAAAAATCCGGCCATGCGTAATTTATTTCGAGAGACCCATCTGTGCGTCGATCAGTTGATCTATCCGCTGTTTGTTTGTGAGGGACAAGGGATTAAGCAGCCGATCGATTCGATGAAAGGGTGTTTTCATTTTTCACCGGATACAATTATTGAACAAGCGCGGCACGCTACTGAACTTGGCATTTCGGCGATATTGCTTTTCGGCATCCCATCTGATAAAGATCAAAACGGCTCGGCCGCTTGGCATGAAAATGGGGCGGTTCAGCAGGCCGTGCGGAATATTAAAAAAGAAGTACCGGAACTCTTGGTATTTACGGATGTGTGTTTATGTGCTTATACATCCCACGGGCACTGTGGTGTTATTCGAAATGACAAAGTCGATAATGACGCAACGTGTTCACTTTTGGCGAAGATGGCGTTATCTCATGTCCAGTGTGGTGCCGATGGTGTGGCGCCATCTGATATGATGGACGGCCGTATCGGTGTGATCCGTGAATGCCTGGAACAAAATGGTTTTGAGGATACGGTTATCATGTCTTATGCAGCCAAATTTGCCTCGTCTTTTTACGGTCCGTTTCGTGATGCGGCCCAATCCGCGCCTGATTTCGGCGATCGCAAGGGATATCAGTTGGATCCGGCCGATGCACGCCAGGCGATGCAGGAAATTGCCATGGATATCGAAGAAGGGGCCGATATCGTCATGATCAAGCCGGCGTTGAGTTATCTCGATATCATTTGTCGGGCTAAAACCCGGTTTGATTGTCCGATTGCAGCCTATAATGTCAGCGGTGAATATATGATGCTCAATACCGCAGCCGATAAAGGATTACTGGACAGGGATGCGGCAATGTTGGAAATGCTGCTATCGATCCGTCGGGCCGGGGCAGATATCATTATTACGTATTTTGCAAAAGAAGCGGCAAAGCTGTTGAGGTAAACCATGGTTAATCATACGGATGGAACAATCGAAAAACCGCAGGTAATTGCTTTTGAAGTCACGCGGCGATGCCGTTTTGCCTGTCAGCACTGTCGGGCCAATGCCGGTCAAGAAAAGGGGGGAGAACTTTCCACCGCCCAATGTAAAAATATACTGAAAGGACTTGCCGATTATACAAAATGTATGGTGATTATTACCGGCGGTGAGCCCATGGAGCGATCGGATATCTACGAGATCATTCAATACGGGGATTCACTGGGGCTAAGAATGGTCCTGGCGACATGCGGCTATCTGATCACGCAGGAATCCATTGAAAAGCTCAAGGAATCCGGAATTAAAGCGTTATCGCTTTCACTGGACGGTGCGTCGCCGCACAGCCATGATGCATTTCGCGGCAGTGAGGGGGCGTATGATGCAGTGATGAAGGCGGCGGGCATTGCACGCAAGGCAGAAATGCGTTTTCAGATCAATACGACCATTTGTCGCAGTAATCTCGAGGAATTTACCGCGATTGCCGAAGTTGCACGCAGAATCGGAGCCAGTTGTTTTAATCCGTTCATCCTGATTCCGACCGGGCGCGGCAGCACGATGGGCGAAGAAATTCTGGATCCCGTGGAATACGAGCGATTCTTAAATGAATTGCTGCGGATTAAATCGGAGACGCAAATCGATATTCGGGTAACCTGCGGGCCGCAATTTGCCCGGATCGGTCAACAGCAGAAAAATAAAACGATCATGGCTGACTGTAATGGATGTCTGGGCGGGACGGGATTCGGATTTATCAGTTTTTGCGGCGATGTGCAGACATGCGGCTTTCTGGATATCCCGGCAGGTAACCTGATCGAGAATGGGTATGATTTTGAAACCATCTGGGTTGAGTCATCCTATTTGAACCAAATCCGTAATCGCAACGATTTCGACGGCAAATGCAGTGAGTGCGATTTTATCGAGTATTGCGGAGGCTGTCGGGCCCGGGCATACGCCGTCAACGGCGACTACCTGGCCTCTGATCCGATCTGTGCGTATCAAAAGGGACGTCATTGAGAATGCAGCTATCCCCATTACAAGGGCAGATCTGTAACGCGCTTCAAAAAGGTGTTGCGGTATGCCCGGAACCGTTTCAGTTATTGGCCGATCAGTTGGGGATCAATCAATTGGAGCTGATCAAGCATATCCAAAAACTTCAAGAATCCGGTGTGATCAAATCTTTTCGAGCTTTTGTCGATTATCGTTCGCTGGGGCGAGTGGCGACGTTGGTAACGGCCCATGTGCCGGATAAAACGTTGGAAACCGTGGTTCGGGCGGTCAATCGGCTCGAGAGTGTCTCCCATAATTATTTGCGTAAACATCATTATAATCTGTGGTTTACATTGCAGGGCGGCTGTTTCGATGAGATCGAAGCGGTTTTAGATGAATTGTCCGATCAATTTGGTACTGAATTTCACAGTCTGCCGGCGATTCGGTTTTTTAAGCTGGATGTGCGATTCGATTGCACAGGGCGGGACGGGCTATATGAGCAGGTGATTCAGCGGCCGCGAGAGCTTCATCGTGTGCGATTAACACAGAATCAAAAATTGTTATTGCGGACGCTTCAGGCGGGGATTGCGGTTTGTCAAAGACCATTTCGAGAACCTGTTCTCGATGATATGAACGAAGATGAGATGGTGAATGCTGTTTCAGCGCTGGTCGATGCCGGTGTGATTCGCAAGATTGCGGCCGGTGTGGATTACCGGTTGCTGGGTTTTACCGAAAATGTCATGCTGGCCTGTCGAACAGAAAAAAAAGAAAAAGCGGGCAACTGTCTTGCCCGCTTTCGAAATGTCAGCCATTGTATTCAGCGAAAACCTTTTCTGGATTTTGATTATGACGTATTTGCCATGGTGCATGCTCGTGGTTCGAATCTCATCCAGTGTATCATTAACGATCCTTTATTTCAGCAGAACATCGATCGTTTTGTTTTACTACCAACCATCCGTGAGTTCAAGAAAATGCCATCGTCGGTGTATTAAGCATTTTTGCGACGACGCAGGAACAATCCACCCAAACCGAGCAAGCCAATCGTCATGGGCTCGGGAACGACTTCGACGATGAATGAACTTACATACTCAAAGGAGCCATCAAGGATCTGGATATCATAGGTATCACCGACGGCAGCTCCATCCAACGGACTGATATCAAATGTCAACCACGTTCCTTCATCAACATCGGTGCTTTCACTCCAATCCCCTGCAGCGGGAGCGGCGACAAATCCAAAACCGCTGTTCATGTAGGTGGTATCAATCGCAGCCAGTCCACCCATTGCAAGTGTTGGAGCGCTGAGATTACTGATTTGTTCTCCATAATTATCGTAATCGACCCACACATTCCCGACAAAACCGCCAACCGGATCACCTCCATCGCCGGTTGCCTCGGCCGCGGTACCAACTAAGGTATACGTTGCCGATCCACCCGGCACGATAGTTGTTGGCCCCTGGATGAGCGGGGTGGCAGTAACTATTGACGCGACACCCAATACCAGCATTAATGTTACCATTCTTTTCATCATAATACTCCTTTCTGAATTTTTACGGTTTGATACCATTTTTCATCACCTTTCTTTTCGTTCAATACAC
>CAZFDE010000033.1:0-30120 GCA_964517795.1 uncultured Pirellulales bacterium
CCATGTCATATATGCCGTAACCGGCAGACGGATAATAGCCGACGGGGGTCGTATATGGCTCGGTTGTCAGGCCGAGCGGATTGGCGTGAACCTCATCCAGGTAATTCGCAATGGACTGGTCGATGGTCAGACCGCAACCGTAAATGTAGGTGCCGTCATAGTCTGCGACTGCCTGCCACTGCGCTTCTGAGGGTAAAAAATAGCCGTAGTAGCTGCAGAATGCATCGGCGCCATAGGCGCTGACTTCCACGACCGGATGATTGCTCATGTCGTAACCGTCACGGGTGCGGACGTAAAAGAAGCCGTTGCTGAAATAGATTTGGCTTGTGGAAGCGATGTCGTAGGTTTCGAAGTAGGCTCGAGCGTGGCCGGTGTCATCAATCGCAAAGACACGATCCCAGTACACCTGGATCAATCCGTCCTGGAACGCGGCATTGAGATACCGGCAAAATTGACCGTTGGTAATCTCGTACTTGCTGATCTGACCGTTGAAACCGGGCTCGCTGATGGATATCCAGTATAGATTGCAGGGATCATCACGGATACCTTCGACGAGCCAATCAGTATTCATCGCGGCAAGGTCATTTACATCGTATGTGTCCAGCCATTGACCTGCCAAAGTGGAGAAATCCTCGAAATCAACGAAACAGTCACCGGTAAGATCAGCCTCCGGACAATCAGCTATGGCTGTAATTCCTGAAAGCACAAAGATTACCAGCGATGCAATAGTGAATGATTTCTTCTGCCGCATTTCTCCATCCCATGGGTGCAAAGCTATATAGCTAGCATTAATTCTTCTACATTATACCAGTTAATTCATCACAAATCAATCATTTACCCTAAAATCCATCAATTCGGGAATTCTGTCCATTTCCATTAAACTCATCCCCGGCAAATGTGCATTTTTGGTCCGGTATTGCGGTGGCGCGGTGGCAGGCGTGTGTGGATGGGTGCTGGTAAAACCTGTGGGAAATACGGGTTTTTCTACATGCAGAAAAATAATTAAAAAGTTCTCTTCACTTAAGCTTTAAGCCGTGCCATTTCTGCTCAAGGTAAAGAATAATTATCTTGCTGAGGACTTCAAAAAAAGGATTTTGAAGTAAAAATCCAGATATCTACCCATTTATTTGATGAGATAATAAAATTATTTGGAAAAATGGGTAAATAGGGTGAAATGGAAAAGAATTTACTTGCGTTTTATCAGAAAGTCCTATAATATTACGGCGCTTGGGAGAAGAGAGCTATGACTCAAGAAACTGTTGAGAATGGAGGATATAGAAAAAGGTGCGGATGCCATGTCATTAACACACTGCGCAAAATGTGGGCAAAATGTATGTCTTTACTTTCTACCGGACTGCCAAAAATTCATATCTGAAACCATAATGTTAACACTTTTTTGTGAGGGAATGAAATGATGAAAACGAGAAAACAACTTGTTTGGATAAGTATCCTTTTATTGATCGTCTTGAGCAGTGCATCTTTAGGGGCGCTGGACGGGGTTGACAGCATTACGGCCGATGGAACATCCGGCCAGGATCCTATCAATCTGACAAGTATTACAGTCGGTACTTATACGGTAAGCGCCAATGACTTACAGACCGGAGCAACCGCCGGTGCATCGGCTGTGGATAACCTGAATCTTTACAGTTATACAACACTGGTTAATCCGCTCGATACGCTTATGTTCGGCGGAAGTTTATGGAGCAATACCAATGGTGATGAGCCTGATTTCTTTGTTTTTGAAGGCGGCGGTAATGACAGCGGTACGATTAGTGCGATTTTTTCAGACGACAGTGTTGGGCAGTCGGTCAATTTTACAAGCGGAGTATGGGGCAACAGTACTGGATACAAATCCGGAGCCAATCAACTTAATTATGGTTTTGCTTTTGCGATTACGGACCTCAAGGATACAAACGGAACGAACCTGACCAATAGCAGTGTGATTAAGGGAATTCGGGTAGCCAGCGGCGGAATCGATCCGACATGTATCTGTGCGGTGGTTGTTGGATCGCAGCCAAATTCACCACCTTCTATCACATCAACCGCCGTGACAACCGCTTATGTGGGAAAGCTTTACAGTTATGATGTCAACGCAACCGGCAATCCGGCCCCGACATATTCATTGAGCGTTTATCCGGCGGGTATGACAATCGATGTGAACACCGGCTTGGTCGAATGGACTGCGTCTTCAGCGGGTGATGTTAATGTGACAGTGGTTGCGGCCAACGGCGAAGAACCCAATGCAACACAGAGCTACACCATTACCGTCTCCGAGCCGCCGCCGGCGGGCATTACACCGATTACCAGTATCACTGCAGACGGCGAATCCGGACCGGATCCCATTATGCTGCAAAGTATTACGGTCGGCAGCTTTACGGTTGATGTCAATAATCTTCAAAACGGCACCGGTTCCGGCACCTATACCGGCAGCGGAGATCCCAGTTATCCTGTGGCCAATGCCGATAATATGAATATCAACAGCTTTGCCAGTCAATACAATCCTCATCTGATTATCAATTTTGGCGGTGGGCTATTTACCGATGATAACGGTAATAATTTCGACTTCTTCATCTTCGAAAACGGCGGAACTGACAGTGGTACCATACAGGCCATCTTCCCGGATGACAGCTTAGGTGATACAATTAGTTTTTCCAGTTCGAGTTGGGGAGATACCGGCTATACATCTTCCGTCGGAGATCAGGCGATTAAAGGACTTGCTTTTGAGATCAGGGATCTGCTGGATGCCAATGGTGTGAATTTGACCAACAGCAGTGTAATCAAAGGAATTCGGATCAACAGCAGCGGCCTGGATCCCAGTTGTGTATGTGCCGTGGTTCCGATCACATTGGAGGCCCCGACCATTACATCATCGCCGGTGACCAGCGTGATTGCCGAACAGCTTTACACCTATGATGTGGATGCGAACGGCAATCCGGCCCCGACCTATTCGTTGAGCGTATCTCCATCGGGGATGACGATTTACAGCAGTACCGGTATTATCGAATGGACACCCGAGGTCAATCAGATCGGGATTCACCAAGTTCGGGTGCTCGCGGAAAATTCTGAAGGCAACGATTTACAGGTCTTTGACATTAATGTTTCCGGCCTGGCGGCTGAAATCGTTTCGGATGCGGTTCTCAGTGCTTATGTCGGAGAGCTATATACATACGATGTCGATGCCAACGGCGTTCCGGCCCCGACTTATTCGCTTTCAATTGCTCCGGCAGGGATGGATATCAATTCCGCAACCGGTGTGATTCAGTGGACACCGCTGGCCCAGCAGTTGGGTATCAATCCGGTGCAGGTGGTTGCTCAGAATTCCGAAGGCAATGATGTGCAGGTCTTTGATATCAATGTGACTGAAACACCGCTTTGTCCCGAAGGGATTGTTCATTACTGGAAACTGGACGAGACCACAGGTTCGCCCTATATGGATTCGATCGGCGGCAGCGATGCCTGCTGTGTGAGTTGTCCGGCGGCGATCACCGGTTTTCTGGAAGGGGCTTTGGATTTTAATGGCGTTTCGGATTACCTCAGTACGCCTAATATTATCAATCCATCCAGCGCCATTACCGTGATGGCATGGATCAAGCCGTATGATCTTGGTCAGAGCGGGCCGGATGAATGCATTATTTCAAAGGAAAATGTCTTTGAACTGACCGTCGAAGAAAACGGAGATCGTGTTTCCTGGGTTATTCTTGATGGGCAGGGCAGTTATGATGAATATGAACCGTCGGCTGCCGAAAATACGATATCCGAGGGTGCCTGGACCCATGTGGCCGCTACTTTTGACGGCTCTAAGCAGGCCATCTATATTAACGGTGATTTTATTGGTGAAGATAATGCTGCATTTTCGACGCTTGGCAATCCCAATAATCCGTACCTGATTGGTTATTCGGGAATATGGGAAGACCGTTATTTTGACGGCGGAATCGATGAAGTCGCTGTTTATAACGAAGCGCTGTCGGCAACCGATATCAACCAGATTTATGAGGACGGCCTGGCCGGACAGACCTATTGTAAACAACGCCCGGACTTTGTGACCTTGGAACTGGTTTCACTGGATGGCGGTGTGGGTATCTCAGGAGACCTGCAAACCGGCTTTGATCTTCTATTAAACGGCCAGGATGAATTGTATTCCTTAAATGCCGGCGAGAATACCCAGATGAACAAAAGCATCCTGGCAGACGGTGAGGATCCGATTTACTTCGGATTTTATCTGTCTGAGCCGAATGCGACACTGGTGACCTATTTCGAAAATAAACACGCCGGCATGCCGTATGAGGATGAACTGGTTGCGATCGCCAACGGTGAAAGTCCCATCTTCTATCTCAAAGTCGAGAATGTCAACGATGTTGAAGTTTTCAGCTTGATCGACGGATTCCTTCTTGATACTCAGGTGCTGACACCGGTAGAAACATACCTTCGGATCAACGGCGATTATCCTGAAACGACCTATGTCTATACCGGTTGGATGGAAGATGAATTTGGTGTGATCAATGTGATCGATGTAACCATGAGTGTCTGTCACGATACTGATGGCGATACGATTTGCGATTCACAGGAATGTGCGCTGGCGAATCTTGACGGCGAAGGGGATATAGATTTTATCGATTTTGGTATTTTGGCCAATAACTGGCTGCTGGATGTACCGCTGCAAGGCGATATGGACGGGAATGGTGAGGTTGAGTTTGTCGATTTGCTCCAGATCACCGAACGCTGGTTAGGCCAATGTCAGTAATCAATGATGAACGGTTTATCATGGGCGGCCGGTAAGGCCGCCCATGAGGTTTAAGCGAGGGTTTTGAGAAAGGTAAAACAAACCATGAAAGCGCAAAAAATTTACGGTGGCCTGGTGGTCTTTATTTCAATTATATTAACGATGGCATCGGTTGCTCATGCCGATATGCCCGAAGGCTGGGCGGTATATGCCAATGGCGGCAAGGTGTACTGCTGTGAAGTCAGCGGCAGCCCGGTCGAGTTGTATGACGGATCGGCCGCAAATGCATGCTGGTCTGCCGATGGCCGGTATATCTTCTTCATCGAAAGCAGCGGCGATATCTGGGCCATGAATAACGATGGCTCGGATTTGCGACAATTGACCGATGATACGATCAATACAACCGAATCCCCGATCAGTGCTTATCGCCCTGATCCTGAATATCTCTTGTATGTCGAGGGCAATACCTTTTATAAGATCAATGCGTGGAATGGGGATAAAACCGTTATTCATACCGATACCGTGAATTTCGACGGCGAAATCGCCATCAGTACCGATGGAACTCGACTTGCGGCCCGGGATGGGGGCGATCTGTATAAAATAGCCATCGGCGGCGCCGGTTCGATTTATGCGCCGAGATGTTCGGCCAGTATTTCACCCGATGGCCAATATCTGACCAAAAATTGGGATGGGCATGTCCTGATGTCCATTTACACCTGGGATCAGGCCTATCCGCAAACCCCTTTCAAAGACCTCGATGCCCCAGGCGGGATATCCTGGGATAATCAGCGATTTGCCGTCAATAGTGACGACTATGTTGTGTATAAGATAGACAGCGGTGCCAATGCCGTTGGATTAGTACGAGTCAGTGACGCAGTGAACTGGCAGATTGGAAATATCGCAGCAGCCAGGCCCGATTTCTTTCTGGGAGCTTTGCCGTATCGAGTCAGAATCATGCCGCTGGGTGACTCGATCACTAAAGGCAGCAGCACGTGCAGTGAACCGGATACATACCTCAATTGTACCGGATACAGAGATTACCTTTGGCATGCATTGACGGATGCCGGATTTATCGTCGATTTTGTCGGCAGTCAGGGCGGGGAATTTCAAGATCAATATACCCATGATAACGATCACGAAGGTCATGGCGGCTGGACGCCGGACGGAATTGATAATAATATTTCCGGCTGGCTGAACACCTATTATCCCGACATTGTCCTGTTGCATATTGGAACGAATAACACCTCTCAGACGGCGGAGGTGGAAAGTATACTCAATAAAATCGATGCATATGAAGCCGCCAATAAACCGGTTACGGTTATCCTGGCCATGATCATCAACCGAATGACCTATCATTCGGCTACAACCGCTTTTAACGATACGATCGAAGCGATGGCGGTATCGCGTATCACCGGTGGCGACGATATTATCATCGTGGATATGGAAAACGGGGCGGGCATTAATTATTCGACCGATATGGATGACGAAAAACATCCAAACGCTTTGGGGTATGAAAAAATGGCGGATGCCTGGTACCCTTTGGTTGTATCAGCACTTAACCCATCTAATACCCCTCCGACGATCACATCGACACCGGTCACAACCGCAAATGTAAATTTCAGTTATACCTATAATGTTAATGCCACCGGGTATCCCACGCCCAATTTTAATTTAATTTCCGCTCCGTCCGGGATGAACATTGACCCCAATTCCGGCGTTCTCTCATGGGTGCCAACATCGGTCGGCGATGTGAATATAGCGGTTGAGGCCTCCAATGCGGAAGGTTCCGATACGCAGCAATTTACGATCACGGTTAGTGAAGAAATGTTAACTGAACCGGGCATTGTGCCCATAGAATCGATCACTGCTACCCGAGATGCCGGTATGATACTTACGGTGTCGGTTAATAGTGTAACGTATGATGTGGGTGCTGGGGATTTGGTAATTGGTACATCGGTGCGTTACAATTCCGATGATAGTATTTATACCGGCGGAAATTATCCCACTGAAGATGCTGATAACTTTGACATGAATGATATGACAACAATGGACGACTGCAGCTATATTGAAACCATGTTTACTGAAGCGGCTACCACCTTTATTATCTTTGAAAACGGCGGTAATGATAATATCGCAATCCAGGGGATCGATTCAGGCGGTAATCTGGTCGGTTCAGTAATGAATATTTCAGCCGGTTCCGCTGATTATGGTGTTACCGGTTATCTGTCCGGCTTGAATCAGTCCGTAGAGGGCTTTGCCGTAACGATGGAAACGCCGGTCTATGGTATTCGCATGACCGACGGCGGTCCCGGCACCGATCCGATCAGCATTTCCGCAGTGGCGGATTCGAACACTAATGTTGCGCCGACGATTATTTCCACCCCGGTCACTGAAGCCATCGTTGGACAATCATATACCTATGATGTCGATGCAACCGGCAATCCAGCTCCAACGTATTCCCTGATCAGCGCGCCCAATTCAATGACAATCAATCCCTCCAGTGGGGTGATTTCCTGGACGCCCTCGGCAACAGGGGATTTTGATGTGACGGCCGGTGCGTCCAATGGTATCAGTCCGGATGCCAACCAGATGTTTACAATTACGGTTTCCTCTGAACCGCCTGCACCCCCGGCCGGCCTGACGCCGATAACCAGTATTACCGCTGATGGTACATCGGGTGTCGATCCGATCAGTTTGACCAGTGTAACAATCGGCAGTTATACCGTTAATGTCGATGATTTGCGCACGGGAACCGGCTCCGGGACTGGCGGCAGCGGAACGTATCCCGTTGAAAATGCGGATAATTTCAATATCACCAGCTTTGCCAGTCTGCTGAATCCGCATGATATTGTGAATTTCGGCGGGGGCCTTTTTGCAGATGAGAACGGCGATAATCCCGATTTTATTATTTTTGAAAACGGCGGCAATGATACCGGCACGATCCAGGCGATTTTCAGCGATGACAGTCTGGGTCAGCCGGTGAGTTTCTCAGCGGCAAATTGGGGAGACACAGGATTTGACTCGACTGTTGGCGCTCAGGATATCATGGGAATGGCGTTTGAGATTCGCGATCTGCTGGATGCGGACGGTAATAATTTGACCAACAGCAGTGTAATCAAAGGGATCCGGCTAAGCAGTAGTGGTTTGGATCCCAGTTGTGTATGTGCCGTAATTAGCGGCCCCGCCGGCTCGGCGCCGGTAATTACATCCAGTGCGATCACGACCGCGACGGTCGGTTTGCTTTATCGTTATGATGTGGATGCAACCGGCAGTCCGGCCCCGACCTATTCACTGATTACGGCACCGGCGGGTATGACGATCAATTCGACAACCGGAATGATTTCGTGGACGCCTTCATCGGTCGGTGATGTGAACGTTACCGTTGGAGCCAGTAACGGCAACAGTCCCGATGACCAACAAAACTTTACGATTTCGGTAACCTCCGGTTCAACCGGTCAGCCGATCATTATTATGCCGCTGGGCGATTCGATCACCAAAGGCTCCACCGGTTTAGGTGAACCCGAATCCGACAAGATCGGCTATCGATGGTATCTGCACGAATTACTCTTGGGCGCGGGCTACAACTTTGATTTTGTCGGAAGCGAGGAGCATGGTTCGACCAGTGGATATGTCTTCGATTATGATCACGAAGGTCATGGCGGCTGGACCGATACCGATATCGCAAACACGGTTTATGGTTTTCTGGAAGATGTGTATAACGATATCGGCAAACATGTCGAGATCATTTTACTGCATATCGGTACCAACGGTCTTGATCCCAGCCCGGATGATGTCAATGACATCCTCGATGAGATTGACCAATACGAATCGGATTACGGGACATCCATAACAGTTTTCCTGGCAAGGATCATTAACCACAAAACCTACAGCTCGACGGTAACACAGTTTAACGATAATATCGAAGCCCTTGCGTTGGATCGGGTGGCGACGTTGGGTGATGACATTATCATGGTGGATATGGAGGACGGTGCCGGCATTGATTACCCCAATGAAATGACCGACAGCATTCACCCGAACCTGGCGGCCTATGAAAAAATGGCCAACCTCTGGTTCGCCCATCTGGATGCATATTTGGCACCGGGTGAGTGCCCGAATTCCATGTCCCACTATTGGCATCTGGATGAAGATTCGCCGTGGTATATGGATGCTTACGGTATTAATGACGGTTTTGCGGTGAATTATCCCGCGCAAACTGTCGGGATGGTCGGCTATGGTCAGGAATTTGATGGTATCGAAAGTGAAATTAATATTGCTGATGACAGCAGTTTCGACTGGGGGCCCACGGACAGCTTTTCAATTGAATTCTGGATGAAGAAAGATACGACCTGTCCGGGTACCTCTTCGAACGACAATAACGTAATCGTCGGCAGGGCCGGTGACGGCGGCGGGCTGAATCACTGGTGGGTCGGTGTAAATTGTAATGCGGCCGATGAGCAGGGGGTCGTTAAATTTAACCTGCTGGACAGCGGTGGCGGAGCGGCCGTGTTCAGTACGACCAATGTGCTGGACGGGCGATGGCACCATGTGGTGGCCGTCCGTGATGGCACGACCGGCCAGCATAAAATATATGTCGATGGCGGTGAACCGGAAGGTGCGGTTTCCCATACCTATTCAACCGGCTTTGATGCCTCCACGGCCCTGAATATCGGTTGGATCGATCTGATTGGAGGTTACCGCTACGAAGGAATCGTTGATGAATTGGCAATTTATAATGATGCCCTGACAACAGCCGAGATTCAACTGCATTACGATAATGGTCTGGCCGGGCTTGGATATTGCACGACCGTTTCATTGGCATCACCGGTTATCACATCCACGGCCGTCACAAACGGGTATATCGATCATTTATACCAATATGATGTGGATGCATCAGGCATCCCCGCGCCAACATATGCATTGGTCAGTGGGCCTAACGGGATGGCCATTGATGTCAATACCGGGCTGATTCAATGGGTGCCGGATGTGTCTCAAGCGGGCAATAACCCGGTTGAAGTCATGGCTCAAAACACTGAGGGTTCCGACACGCAGAGTTTCAATGTTTATGTAACGGAAGCACCCCCGTGCCCCAATAATATGGTCCACTATTGGAAACTGGACGAGACCGATGGTTCACCCTATGAAGATTCGGTCGGCGCAGCCGATGCAAGCTGCACAAGCTGCCCGGTATCGACATCCGGACAAGTGAACAATGCGCTGAATTTTGACGGTTCCAGTGAAAGCCTGCTAACGAGTACCGTTTCAAATCCCACATCGGCGATCACGGTAATGGCATGGATTAATCCGGACAGCACTGCCAGCTACGACCGGGGCATTCTCTCGAAGGCGGATGCCTTTGTTTTGGAAGTGGAATCCAGCGGCAGTGAAATTTCGTTCTCGATCCTTGATGATGGAACGCATTATGAATTTGAATCCGACGATGCAGGCAACACGATTTCTACAGGTATCTGGACTCATGTTGCCGTGACATTCGACGGCACAACGGTCACGCTTTACTTAGATGGTGATTACGTGGATAGCGCAACCGGTTTGCCGGTTTCGTCGATCACCAACAGCAGTGCCGGCTATTCCATCGGCTGGACATCTCATACGGAATGGGGTTCGAATCGGTACTTTGACGGCAAAATCGACGAAGTCGCTGTTTTTGACCGGGCGTTGGGTGCTGCGGAAATTCAGCAGCTCTATGATAATGGTTTGGCCGGACAGGGCTATTGTCCCGGACCGGATAATATGGCCGTACCGGATGTGATCGATCTGCCGCAGGCTCAGGCCGAATCGGATATTGCAGCCGCCGGATTAGTAGTTGGAAGTATTACGACCGATTACAGCGATACGATTGCCGAAGGCAATGTGATCAGCACGGTTCCATCTGCCGGTACAATGGTACCCCAAGGCAGTATCGTGGATATGGTTGTCTCGCTTGGCAGTGGCACAAATCCGCCAGTGATGATTAGCGGTTATGTTCTACTGGGTGACGCCTCCCCTGTACCCGGTGTATTGGTTTCAGAGACAGGCGGCGATTCAGATACCACCGACAGCAATGGTTACTACGAATTAGAAGTTCCCTATGAGTCCACAACAACGGTTACGCCCACACTGGGCGGGTATGCATTTTCACCGGTAAGTCGAACGTATGAAAATATTACAGCGAATCAATCGGGCATGTATATTGCAACGCCGCGAACCTATACCATCTCCGGATCGGCTTCGATCGAAGGGGTAACCATGCAGGGATTGCCGGGTGATCCGCTAACGGACAGTAATGGGTTCTATACGGTGGATGTCAATTACGGCTGGAACGGAACGGTTACCCCGACGAAAGTTGGCTATACGTTTGATCCGATCAGCCGGACGTATTCGAGCGTCGATGCCAATTACCCCAATGAAGATTATACGGCCATTATTGAAACATTCATCATCAGCGGCTATGTCCTGGACGGACTCGCGGAACCGCTGGAGGGGGCATTACTGCAGGCCGATAATGGCGGTGGATCCGATTCATCGGATGCCAATGGGTATTATGAGGTCGTTGTCGATTGTAACTGGTCCGGTTCGATAGCCCCGACATTAAGTGGTTATTCGTTTACACCGGTGATTAGAGACTACCATAATGTGACATCGGATATCACCTCCGGCAATAATTTTATCGGCTCCTACATGACGTATAATACAATCAATGGTTATGTCAAAGAACCGGACGGCAATACCCCGGTCACAGACGTGTTTATCGATTACGGCGACGGCAATACGGTGACTGATGTCAATGGTTTTTACAGTATTGCAGTCCCGCAAGGATGGAGCGGCACCCTTACACCATCGTTGGAAGGCTGGTTCTTCGAGCCCAATCGTGCTGACTACAGTAATATCGTCGGCGATGTTGAAGATGCAAATTATGCCGCCAGTATGCGGGCATATATGATTTCCGGATATGTGACCGAAACTGATGGGCTTACCCCGATCGGTGATGTGAATGTCTATGCTGAAAATGGCGGCGGGTACTTCACGAATAAATACGGCGGCGGTTCGGATATGACCGACGGCAACGGCTTCTATGAACTCATGGTCGATTATCATTTTACCGGCAGTGTCATACCGGAAAAATTGGCTTATGCATTTGATCCATGCCGGATCGATTACAATAATGTTGAGCAGGATTTTGTTGATCAGGATTATGCCGGTAATTTTCTGACGTATGCTATTAGCGGGTGTGTGAAAAATGAATGCGGTGTTCCGCTTAGCGGCATTGTGGTCACCGCGAATAATGGTGGTAGCTGGGATACGACGGACGCAAACGGCTGTTACCAGGTCTGGGTGGATTATAATTGGGGCGGTACCGTTACCCCATCAAATACCAGTTTCAGCTTTGAGCCTCTCAATAGATCATATGTAGATGTTCTCGCTGACGTCAATGATGCAAACTTTACGGGGTATAATCCATATGATTTCGATTGTGATGGATCGATCGGAAACGGTGATGTTGGCGTGTTTAGCGATAACTGGTTGTCTGTCGGGCCGGATCTGATCTGTGATGTTTATAAAGCAGATGGTGCCAACACGATTAATTTTTATGACTGGGCTGATTTTACGAATGCCTGGTTGGAGAATACAACGAAGCAAATAGTGATTGTTGACAATAATACACCCGGTACCTCATATACAGGGACATGGGAGATATCGGCCGGCCCGGATCCCTATGGTGAAAATTCATTCTGGAGCTATGATGGAGCGCGATATCGATGGTCCTTTACCGCGACGCGTTCAGCGGCGTATCGCGTGTCCATGTGGTGGACATCGCTTTCAACCCGAAGTACCAGTATACCCGTTTATGTATGGACAGATGGAAATTTGATTGATGAGTTGACTATAGATCAAACGATCAATGGCGGTATGTGGAATGTTTTGGGGCAATACCCTTTAGAAGCCGGCATCGAATATACGGTGACTATTATCGCACCGGACGGAACCCCGCCCAGTACCTGTGCTGATGCTGTCATGTTTGAGCAACTCTAAATAGTAAAAACAGCATCGATTTTTTAGTCGGTCATAACCGTGATGTAAGCTAAGGTTGGTTGAACAAAAATTGTTTAACGCGACTGCCAGTCGCCTTTTGGCGGAGGAAAGTGGATTATTGGTCCGGTATCGCGGTGCCCGGTGGCAGGTGCTTCAGCCATGACCAGACAAAGGACAAGTAAAGAAAAGTGTGAAAGATTCGTGACACTACCTTTATGATCACTCTCTTATGAGTTCTCAATAACGGACTGCGAAACCCAGAGCTGCAGGTCGCGGTCCTGCCGGCCGCAATCGGCACATTCTGACTTTCAACCTCATCTACAAATGGTTGACGCGCTTAGTCGCTAAGGTTTTTGGGGTGCCAACAACGCCCATATCAGCAGTAGGATAAAAACCACCAGAAAGATAAAAAACAAGATTCGAGCGATGCCGGCCGCCGCTGCAGCGATATTGGTAAAGCCAAATATTGCCGCAATAACGGCGATGACAAAAAATATTAATGCCCATTTTAATAGATTCATATTTATTTCCGTTTTAAGCTTATTTGTGAATGCCTATTTTTCCGCCGGCTTGTCATATTCGGCTTTCACGTTTTGGTAAGCATCCTGTAGCTCATTGATCGCGGTATCAAATGCATCTTTGGTGTCTTGCCAGTTTTCCTTACCTGCTTCTTGCAATTCGGTGAGTTTTTGCCTGGCGGTGTTCAATTTTTCATCAAGCTGTGTACTCATGTCCTGCCAGGCCTGATTGCCGGAATCTTTGATATCCGTGATCAACTGGCGGGTATCTTTTTCTAATTGATTGTAAGTTTCGTTCACCTTTTCCATCATTGACTCCTTTTGTTGTTGGAGATAGGAACCGCCTGTCTCCACAGCTTCTGCCACATCTTGCTGAACTTCATTGACATCAGTGGTTTCATTTGGTTGGTCTTTTTGTTTGCACCCATAAATTAATATCAATGTGCACACGATTAGTATGTATCTGAATGTCTTTTTCAACATGACTCACCTCGCAGTCTAAATGATTCAAGAGATTTAATCGGCAGCCGCCTCTATTTCTTCGCCGCCGCTTTCGATGTCTTCGCCCATTCCTTCTATTGTGTTGCATGCGGGTAAAGCGACAGTCAATATACTCAACACACCGATAAGCATCCATTTCATTAATCTGTTCATGTGATTGTCCTTTCAATATGCGGTTAAACTGATTTTATACTCTATTTTTCTGTTTACACGGAATATGTAAACAAGGTAATTCCTCAATCGCGTAGCGGTTTATGCTTAATGTAAAGCGACTTCGACGGAGATCGCATTGCAGGTGCGAGAGGGACTAAAATAATAATGGGCGCTCATAAAAGGCGATTGGACTTACAGGCCGACCAGCAGCAGTATCACATCTAAAATAAAGAGTAATACAATCGTTGCTTCCAGCAGGACCATCCAGAAATTAATCCAGTCCTGCTGAATGAGCTGGTAAAGATCGCCCAGTGTTTTCAGTTTCTCATGGATCACACGATACCAGTCTGACAAATGAAATCGATTCGACAAGCACGTATAAACTCTTGCCAGATGCCAGTCACCGAAAAACTTTGTAATATTCGACAGTTCGTCGCTGAACCGGGCCAGGTCAATGCGAATTTCGCGAAGACTGCGATGAATTTCCCGGCTGACTTTGACTCTGCGTTTGGACAGGTCCCGATACGCTTTCTCGAGCGAGCTGTCCAGGAGACGATCGTAGGCGGACAGCTCCAACAGTTGGACATTGGCCACCTCCATAATATGCAGAATATCATCCAGGCTGTCCTTTTCGCCGATCACCAGGGCCGCATCCCAGTCGATCACCGTTAAATCATGGCAATAGTATGTCAGATACTGGCCGGTCGATTCCAGGGCTTCCTGTTCTGATAAATAGGCTGCGGGCTCCTCTTCGGTTAAAAGCCCTGCGATCTCACGTCGATTTTCATTGAGCCAGTCTTCGGCCTGAAATGTCCCGTCGTCCGTATGCGGCAAATCGTACAGACAAAAAACCGTATAGCTTTCTCCCGCCCCCAGCGCGGGTACCGGTTTAATGCAATACGGCTGCAATTGCGCTCTGGCCTGCTCGGCGATTGTTCGGGCTTCATCTTCAATTGTGTTTTGATCCAACTGGAGTTCGTGATAATTGACCAAATGCTGGATCGCGCTAACCTCGAACGGAACGCGAATCACGATGCTAATCACCCCCACGTTGAAGACCTTAATACTGCGTTGGACAGAAACCGTTGCATCGGCGACTTTTTTGGGTGCAGGCTCCAGCGTTGCCATTTGAGGTTGGTAGAAAAAAAGCTGTTTCGGGCTGCGCTTACTTGGCCCGATGGAATAATGCTGCAGCGATCGACCGAGCAGTTCCGTCATTGGGATGCGTTTCATATCATACGCGATATCGAAAGCGTAGATATAAACCGCCTCGCCACGATACATATGGTTTTGCGGATTATCGTCGTCGGCATGATCGGGTTGTTCGTTTTTCATAAAAGAATCGGCTCAAAACCAAAATTATTATCTGATTTTAACGTCATCGGGCACATGCTCCTTGTTCATTGAGCCCATTCTAACAAGGTAATATATTGAGTTTCAATCAGGAAAAGCCTTAAATTTTAAGTTTCAAACGAGCTGCTTAAGGGCAGTATTTATAAGGGCTTATGTGATCTTAGAAAAAATTAAAAATTTTCTTGACCATTCTCAGTGATTTTTCTATAATCATTACCAGTAAAAGGTAACTTGCATTGAGCCAGATAGTCTTTAATTATAAAAAAAAATCGGCCTGAACTTCGCGGGTTCAGACCGTTTTTCGGGGTTTTTTCGCTTAGAGGAGGAGATCCTGACTAAGCGTGTCCCATACAGGAGGAATATGCCATTTATTCATTTATCAATTGATTTAATAACTTGTACAATATTCTAACAGAGCCAATTAATTTTCGCAATATAAATCCAAGTTTTTTTGCGCAAAATAAAAAATTTTTTTAAATACCGCGTTTTTAGCTTAAAAACACGGTTTTCAATCCTTCATAATGGCTTAGAAATGCTAAGTATAAAAAAATCTTCGAAGTGAAACGGGAAAAAGCATAACAAAAAGCACTGGTCGCACCTTTATTTGCGGTCAAGCATCAAGACCCGCCTTGATCGGAAAGCCGACAGCTCTGCCCGATATTCAAAAGCGGTATTTAAAAAAATTTTGAAATAGCAATCCTGGTTTTAATTGGCGTTTCATCTCATACGCGATATTGAATGCGTAACCATACACCATTCCAATAGGATAAAAAATATTAATATGCGCCGATCAACCAATGTTGAGCCATCATAGCCAAGTCCTTAATGTCAACATTTTGATCGCCATTGAAGTCTCGGCCGCCACATGCGCCGCAATCGGCCTGTTTCCACATGTAGCTAAATCGGGCAAAATCAACCAGGTCGATACGAGCGTCAATGTTGATGTCGCCGACGAGGCGGAGCGGCGTCAACAGAAAGCCGCGAATATTACCGCCATCAATACGACCGAAGCCGATGTAAAAGAAGCGGCTCGAATGAGTGTTATTAATGAGGGTGCATAAAAGGGTGCATCCAGTTGCTGAAAAATCTTGTGAGTTCATGCAGGACGAAAAACCACAACACGACATAAGCCCTTATGAGTTCACAAGTAAAGAGGAACTTGCTGGAACTCTCAATAACGGACAAAAACTATCCAGTGGGCCGGGCTGGATTCGAACCAGCGTAAGCTCTCGCTAATGGGTTTACAGCCCATCCCCTTTAGCCACTCGGGCACCGACCCTTTTAGGCTGATTTTTTTGATCATGCCTAAAACTCATATTGTATTGGATTGCGGGATGCGATGCAACCCCTAAAATTCGCTGTTTTTCGAAGGATTTGCAATTTCGCGGGCGATGACGTATGATAATTGGCCGGGTTTCCATGCGATTTGAAAGGAGAAAACCATGAAATCACATGTTCGGGTTCTGTCGGTTTTATGCATAGTATTTATGTCGGTATCGGTCTGGTCGGCCCAGATCGCCGATACCTGCGATGTGCAGATCGTCGCCCGCCATGGCGGCGGCATGCTGGCCAAGGCCAACGGCCAGCAGATTCTGTATGTCAGCGGCAGCCATTATGAAATGGGTTTTCAGCACGGCAAACTGCTCAAAAGCCAGGTCAAAGCTGTCTGCGACAAGGTGCTCAAGATTGCATTTTATGCAGAATTTTTCAAAAACGTTCTACCCGGCCCCAACCGCATCGAACAGGCCTATCGCCGGCTTGAGCCGTTTATCCCGGAACGTTTCCAGGAGGAACTGCGGGGGCTGGCCGACGGCTCTGAGGTTCCATTAAAGCGTCTGCAACTGGCGAATATCTTTCCCGCGTTGTTTCACTGCAGCGGATTCGCAATCTGGGGCGAAGCAACACAGAACGAAACGCTGCTGCACGGGCGCGTGCTCGACTATATGACCGATGCGGGATTACAAAAATACGCATTAGTCACCATTGCGGAGCCGAACGGCTATCACGGTTTTGTCAATGTCGGGTACGCGGGTTTTATCGGCTCGGTCACCGGGATGAACGACCGGCAGGTCGCGATCGGCGAGATGGGCGGCGGCGGCGTCGGCGACTGGGACGGGGTACCGATGGCGTATCTGTTTCGCATGGCGCTGGAACAGGCCGACACGCTCGATGAGGCAGTCGCGGTTTTTCGTGAACATCGGCGAACATGTGAATATTATTATGTCATCAGTGACGGCAAGATCCCCGATGCACGGGCCCTGGAATGTCGGCCGGACGAGTTCACGGTGATCGAACCGAACCAGTCGTATCCGAAACTGCCGGTGGCCGTCAATGATGCGGTGCTGCTCAGTGAAGATCAGCGTTACCATATACTGGCCCAGCGTGTGGTCAAGGACTACGGGCAATTCGACGCCGCGGCCGCGATCGATCTGATGGACCGGCCGGTCGCGATGCGAGGCAACCTGCACAATTGCCTGTTTGCCCCCCAGCAGCTCGAATTGTGGGTCGCCAATGCTGCGGACCCGGGCCAGACGCCGGACTACCAGGCCTGCAAACAGACCTATTATCATTACGATATGAAGCGGTTGCTGGATGTCTTTCACGCGCAGGCGGCGGCACAGCAATAACCCTTTACAAACGCCCTCAAAGGCGTTAAAATCCACCCTTACCGCCGATGTAGCTCAACGGTAGAGCACGGCTTTCGTAAAGCCGGGGTTGAGAGTTCGATTCTCTCCATCGGCTGTGAAGGGTTTACCTTCACAGCGCAGTAGAATATGGACAGTAGAACAAGCCCCCAGATTCACTCAATAATGTAGTTATATTTTTCCACGGCCTCCTGCCGGATGTTTTCCATGATCTTGGTGTAATCGCGAAGCGGCTGGACATCACTGTTCGCCCCGGCGATGCGTTTGAGTTCGCCGTTTTCAAAATAGATCGAGCTGATGGTATAGGTCACCGTCAGGCCGAACTGATCCAGTGCTTCCAGTGTCGGAATCGGCCGCGACAGCGGCGGCTCGTCCGAAAAACCCGGGATCAAAACCGGCGTGACCTGCCCGTCATCATAGCCGGCATCCATGTGACGTCGCAGCAGTTTGCCCGGGCTGAACCATTTACCATTGACCGTTTGTGTGATTCGGGCGGCCTTTTGCTTGGATACGACCTGCAAGTTTTCCATTTCCTGTTTGATTAATTCGGTCATCCTGCGGTTATAATCGCCGGTCGATTTTCGGGCGGTCTTGACCGCTTCGACAGCCAGTTCCGTGCCCACCAGATTCGAATACAGATCGTCCCACGAAAATGCCGAGGTGTGTTCCGGCTCGATCAGCGCAAAATGCGTCCCCTTCCAGGTCAGCATTTCATGCCAGAGTGTGGAGTTATACCCCACCACCGGCGCAATAATCAATGCGGCCTCGTGTGCGATCCTTTCTTTTTCGGCTTTCGGCAGTTTTTTCCAGCCCGGCGGATATTCGATGCGGACTTTATTGGTTGTGATTTCAAGCGACGGACTGACGCTGAAGCTGCGATTTGTTTTGCGGATAGTATTGTAGGCGCGCACGTACGCACATCGGGTGATGTCAGCCGCCCCGCGCAGGTGGTCCAGGTCGATGGACCCGCCGCGAAGCGTGTAAAGAATGCCGAAACCTTCGCTGAGATTGAATCCATAGGAATGTTTGCCCAGTTGCTCGGGGTCTCCGAAATAGCCGTTCGGGGTGAATCCCCACCGCGCACGCGGACCGCCGGTAAAGCTGCAGCCGCAGGCGGTGAACAACATGAAACCGATAATGAACCAACACATGATAATGATCAGGTTTCGGTGCCTGCGGGAAGGGGGGCAATAATGCATAACGTCTCCTTGAATTAATGATGAAATGTTACGTTTCTTTCAGGTTCTGCATTCTGTTGTTCATATTCCTTTTCGATTTGCATCAGAAGCAGTCTGTAATGCACAGATGGATCGATCCGTGTATCGTCTGTCAATGCGATGGCGTTGCGGATTTGTTTGGCCTCGAACACCCGCATGTCGATTTGTATATTCATCTGAAAACCAAAGCGCTCGAGGGGTTTGAGATCGGGCACCGGGCACCGGACGACACTGTTATCATCGCATATCCCGGATACCATCAGTGGAGTAATTGTCCCGTCATCGAGGCCGATATCAAAATTATGTTTTTTCATTTTAACGAAGAAATAAAAGCCGCCGGTGTACCATTTGCCTTTGACGGATTTGGCGGCTTGTCGCGCGACCTTTACCGACCGAACGTCCAGTTCCTGCAGTTTTTGATACAGCAATTGCGTCATCATCTGATCGTATTTAAAATGGTCGTATTTCATTGCCTCGGTCGCCAGGTGGATTCCGACGGTATCCGAATAAATATCTTCACATGAAAACGCGGAAATTCTGTCGGAAAAGATTTTGGCCGAGGCATAACCGTACCAGGTTATGATCTCGTGCCAGACAAGCGTGACATGTGCGACATACGGACCGATGATCGAGGCCACTTCATCGGCGACAATCGCTTTTTGCCTGCGGTTTAGTTGCTCCCACGATTGCGGATAGGACAAAGTGACCCAGTACTGCGTCGGCTCGATGACCTGGAAACAGAATTTTTTGTTATCGCCCATCAGGTGCTGTTGTGTTTTCAGGGTGAAATAGCGAGTTCGGTCGGCGGCCTCACGAATGTGGCCGATATCGATAAAGCCGGCCTTGCAGGTATAGACCATGCCGTCTTTTTCGCCCAGGGCTAAGTAATAGTTATGATTGCCCAAATTATTCGGATCGGCGAAAGTCATGCCGATCGGGGAACCGAAATAGGCCCCGAACCGCATCCGCGGCTTGCCGGTGATTGTGCTGCATCCGGCAAGCATCAGCATGACGGCAAAAAACAACCCGAACTGATATAACCGGTATGCATACGGCTTGGTTTGCCAACGCCGGCATTTTCCCCCGTTATTGATGTGTCGGACTACTTTCATATAAACTCCGCAGGGCTCGCGTGCACCGCCGGTTCAAGGGCGGCGACCGGGCCTTATAATGATTCTATTTTACAAAAATTCGGTTTTCTTTGCTATATTCTTATCATCACATGCCCTTATGCTGCAATGCAGAAAATCGCTTAATCCTTATAATCAAATGCCTTAAGAAGATTATGTGCGATTCGAAAAATGCGGCGACCACCTCTTTCGGCACGTTTTTTTGTATCACGACAGATGATACGCGGAACAATTTGCAGGTCTTTTGGAGGATGCAATTTACGGCAGAAAGCCCTTGCAATGGTTCGCGTGTTTTGATAGAATCCGCTGTTCGGAAAATTTGAGTACTTTAAGACCGGGCAGTCAATGGGCGACTGTCTTTTATTATGGTATGTAACTTTATGCAGGAGAAATGATTATGACTTGTCATCTGGCAATTGCCGGCGTAACCGGCGCGGTTGGACAAGAATTTTTATCGATACTCGAACAGCGGGAATTCCCGTTCGATACGCTTAAAATGCTCGCAAGCAGCCGCTCGAAGGGCAAAAAGATCACCTTCAAGGGCAAAGAATACATCGTCGAGGAACTGACCGAAAACAGCTTCGAGGACATCGACATCGCACTGTTCAGCGCGGGCGGATCTCGCAGCAAACAGTTCGGCCCCGCGGCCGCCAAAGCCGGCGCAGTTGTCGTCGATAACTCCTCGGCGTTTCGCATGGATCCCGATGTGCCGCTGGTGATCCCTGAAATCAATCCCGAAAAGATCAAGGAAAACAATGGCATCATCGCGAACCCGAACTGCTCGACCATCATCGGGATCGTCCCGGTCTGGCCGCTGCATAAGGCCAATCCGGTCAAACGCATGATCGTCAGCACGTATCAGGCCGCCAGCGGTGCCGGCTGGTCCGCCATGAAAGAGCTGGAAGATCAGTCACGCGAGATCCTCGACGGCAAAGCGCCGACCATGAAGGCTTTCCCGTACCAGATCGCGTTCAACATTTTCAATCACAATTCCTCGCTCAAGCCCAACGGCTACAACGAAGAGGAAATGAAAATGGTTAACGAAACCCGCAAGATCTTCGATTGCCCGGATATCGCGGTTACCTGTACATGTATCCGCATCCCCGTCTTCCGCGCGCATTGCGAGAGCATCAATCTCGAATTCACCGAGCCGATTACGCCCGATGAAGTGCGGGACCTGCTCAGTACTGCGCCCGGCGTGACCGTGATGGACGATCGCGAAAACAATCGCTTCCCGATGCCGCTCGACGCGACCGGCAAAGACGATATTTTCGTCGGCCGCATTCGTCAGGATGAGTCATTGGCGGACAATCGCGGGATCAATCTATGGGTGGCCGGTGACCAGCTTCGCAAAGGGGCGGCCCTGAACGCTGTCCAGATTGCCGAGAAGCTGCTATAATCGGCGGCGATGAAAGAACGGCTGATCAAACTTACCATCGCCTACGACGGCAGCGATTATCATGGCTGGCAGGTGCAGCCGGGTTTTAACACCGTTCAGCAAACGCTCAACGAGGCGGCCTGCGGGCTGTTTGGCTGCAAGGTGCATATTACCGGCGCCAGCCGTACCGATGCCGGCGTCAGCGCATTGGGCCAGGTCGGGGCATTCACGCTCATTTCACCGGTTCCGACCGAAAATATCGCCCGTGCACTCAACGACCGATTACCGGATGATATGTGGATTCTCGAAGCGGTCGAAGCACCTCGCAATTTCGATGTCATCGGTGCCGTCAAGAACAAGCTCTACCGATATACGATCTTCAACGGCCCGGATCGGCCGGTGCTGGATATTCGCCACTGCTGGCACATCCCGCAGAAACTCGATACCGAGAAAATGAACGCAGCCGCGGCCCGGCTGATCGGCAAAAAAGATTTCAAATCGTTCGCCTGCGCCCAGGACAAACGAAAAGATTCGGTGCGGACGATCTTTCGCGGCCAAGTGGTTCGAGACGATGATTGGATCCGGTTCGAAGTCGAGGGCGACGGCTTTCTGTATAACATGGTTCGCAACATCACCGGCACGCTGGTTGAAGTTGGCATCGGCCGCATGAACCCGGAAAAAATCGACGAGATCCTTGATGCCCGCGACCGCCGCTACGCCGGACCGATCGCCCCGCCGCAGGGACTCTGTCTGGTATGGATTCGATATTGAAATACCATACTAAAAGGCAAGGCGTTAGCTGTGATTTGACAAGGTATTCTTTCGCTCGGATGAATTTACTGAATCAGCTTGATGATTTCCTGCAGGTCGTTGGGGGCCTCGACCGGGGGATTGCTGAATTCACCCATGCGGTCCTTGTGGTAATTGACGGTGACATTGGGGTCTTTAAGGGCATGGCCGGTCAGCACACACGCGACGCGCTGATCTTTATCGATCGTCCCGTCGGCTAACAGGTAATTTAATCCGGCAATGGTCGCCGCCGAGGCGGGTTCGCAGCCGAGGCCGTATTTGCCGATCAGGGCCTTGGCGTCGCAGATTTCTTCATCGGTAACGGCCATCACCAGCCCGTTGGTCACATCCAGTGCCCGCAGGCATTTTTTCAAATTCACCGGCCGCGATATCTCGATCGCCGAGGCACAGGTGTGCGGTGAGAAATTCTTCGCCGTCAGGTCGGCATAATAATCGTCGATAATTTGCTGATCGACATGCCCGCCGTTCCATGTAAGCCCTTTATTATTGACCAGGTCGGTCAAGGTATTGGCGCCGGTCGCATTGATGATCGCCATCCGCGGGACACGGTCGATCAGACCGAGCGTTTTGAGTTCGGAAAAAGCCTTGCCGAACGCGCTGGAATTGCCGAGGTTGCCGCCGGGAACGATGATCCAGTCGGGCACCTGCCAGCCCATTTGTTCGATGATCCGGTACATGATCGTCTTTTGGCCTTCGAGCCGAAACGGATTGAGCGAATTGAGCAAATAAAGCCCCAGTTTGCGACAGACATCCTGGACCTGTTTCATGCAATCGTCAAAATCCCCCTGGATCTGTATGGTTTGGGCGCCGTAATCCATCGCCTGGCTGAGTTTGCCGAACGCGATGCGGCCGGTCCCAATGAAGACCGTACACTTGAGGCCGCAACTATGGGCATACAACGCGACCGATGCCGAGGTATTGCCGGTCGAAGCGCACGCACAGGATGTGGCGCCCACCAGCATCGCATGGCTGAACGCCGCCGTCATCCCGTTATCCTTGAATGAACCGGAGGGGTTCAGCCCTTCATACTGAAGGTATAAACAGTCAGGCTTCATCCCAAGATGCTGGGCGATGCCGCAGTTTTGCTGCAGGATCGTCTGGCCTTCACCAATGGTGATCTTGTCCTTGTCTTCACAGAAATTCAGCAATTCGCGAAACCGCCACACACCGGAATAATCCAGCCGCCGATCGCGACTTGCCCAGCGCTTGGCGAAATCGGTCATCTTCGCAGGCACTTCGATATCGCCCCAGTTGTATTGGACATCCAGTAAGTCGCCGCATTGCGGGCATTTAACAACCACATCGGTTCGGTCAAATTCCGCACCGCAGGCCGGATTAATACATTTTTGATACGCACTGACAGTCATATTTCATCCTTCGGTAAAAAAACAGCGGGCACATTATAATAAACCCGCTTCGGTTTGGGTAGCGAAAAGTGCAACTCAGGTGGCCAATACCATTTCATTGGCATTGATCTTGTCAACCAGCGGCGGCAGTTCGGATATTTTTTTGATCCGAAACGCTCCCTCCGGCAGGGTTTTGCCCGCGTTGGAATGGGCCTGTTTCATGGCCGCCAGCATCCCGGCCTTGAGCGCCGGGCGTATATCCTTGTCGATCCGGTCGCCGACAAAGAGGATCCGGGCCGGCTCGACCCCGATCCGCTCGGCAGCGCGTTGAAAAATACGCGGGTCGGGCTTTCGCAGACCGCATTCATATGAATATATCCGCAGATCGAACATATCGCGTATGCCCAACGAATCGAGATGTTTTTCGAGCGTACTTTTGTGAACGAACGTATTGGAAACGATCCCGATCTTCAGGCCCTGTTCTTTCAGCTTCTCCATGCTTTGGGCCAAATCCGGTTCGGCTGTCGCCGCCTCGCCGAGTGGTGCGTACCACTGCCAGCTTAAATCTTCCCATTGTTGCGCGTTCATGGTATAGCCGCCGCGTGTGCCGATCTTGCGCAGCAGTTCCAGTGAATCGAAATCTTTTCGCTTGAACTGCGAAAGCAGATAATGCCAGCGGATCGCCAGCAAATTGCGCAGCGAATAAAAGAATGCCGAACCGACCGGCTGATCGAGCGATCGAAGATATTCATACGAACGCTTCGCACCCTCGTCGAACAGGTGAGACACGTTCACGCGGCCGTAATCGATCAGCGTGTCACCCAAATCGAACAGCACTGCCTCAATCGTTCTCATATTTTGGCCGGATGCTTCCATTAGTTACTGCTGGTATTCCGTGTAAGCTTAATTAGCGTATAGGGTGAACATACACACCCACAAATTTATATAGCTGTCTCGGCTTGCCGGGATTCCGAAGTTTTGCGCTTTAAATTTTAAGTTTTAAGCTATTTTCTGACCGGCGGCAGCGTATCCCCGAATGCATCTTTGGTCCACGCCATCATTTCGTCATCGGAGATCGCCGAGACCCGGTCCTTGTGGTACTCGTCGTCGATCTGATCCTTGATCTTGATGATCCGCGGATCGTGTTTGGTGATCGTGATCTCAAAATGCTGCTCTACCCAGTGCTTGATCCCGGCGGCACCGCTTTTATCGGTGATCGCAACGTTCACCGGCCGGTTCAGCAGCTTATCGGTATTGAAGCAATTGTAGATCTCTTCGTTTTTCAGCAAGCCGTCCGCATGGATCCCCGCGCGGGTCACGTTAAAATCTTTACCGACCAGCGGATAATTGGTGGGGATCGTAAAGCCCAGGTCCTTTTGCGCATACGCGGCTAGCTCAGTCACCGCCTCGTAGTTGATCTTCGGATCATAGCCCTTGATCTGAGCATGTTCGATGACCATCGCCTCCAGCGGCGGGTTGCCGGTCCGTTCGCCGACCCCGAAGATCGCCGAATTCGCCGCACAGCATCCGTACAGCCATGCCGTGGCTGCATTAACGGCAACCTTATGAAAATCGTTATGCCCGTGCCATTCGAGCCATTGCGGCGGAACGCCGACGTTGCGCAGCCCTTTGATCAGCTTTGGTACCGACCGCGGCAGCGCAGCACTTGCCCACGGCACCGCGAATCCCAGCGTATCGCAAAGTCGGATTTTTGCAATACTCTTGTATTGGGCCGCCAGTTCCAGCAGTTCGGCTGCGAACGGCAAAACAAATCCGTCATAATCGGCACGCGTTATATCCTCGAAGTGACACCGCGGAACAATGCCTTGATCCAGCGCTGCCCGGGCAATATCGAGATACCCTTGCATCGCCTGCTTGCGGGTCTTCTTGAGCTTGAGGAAAATATGGTAATCACTGGCGCTGGTCAATATCCCCGTCTCCCGCAGCCCCATCTGAGAAACCAGCTTAAAGTCCGCCGCCACCGCCCGGATCCAGCCGGTAATCTGCGGATAATCGTATCCGCGATCCTGGCAAAGCTGAACCGCCTTGCGGTCCCGGTCGGAATACAGGAAAAACTCGCACTGGCGGATCAGACCGGTGCCGTTATCGATCTTATGGAACAGATCGTAAATCCGCAGGATCTGCTCGGGCGTATAAGGTGTGCGGGCCTGCTGGCCGTCACGAAATGTCGTATCGGTGATCCATATCTGTTCGGGCAGTTCCGGCTCGACAGCCTCGTGATCAAATTTGACTTTCGGAAATTCGTCGTAAGGGAACATATCCCGATACAGGTTCGGTTCCTGAACATCGTTCAATTTCGGTTTTTCTGCCATCGTCTGTCTCCTAAGAATGTCATTACATTCGGTCGTTTCGGCTTTTGTTTATCATAGCCGAGGTGGGAGTCGAACCCACACGCCCTGATGGGCAGGGGATTTTAAGTCCCCAGCGTCTGCCATTCCGCCACTCGGCCTGTCCAATGACGACTATCACTGTCACGTCTGCGCAGGCAGGTATCCTGATTATACGTGCCTGTCTGGATTCTCGTTTCTACGAGAATAACAAAAAGTGTTACTGCTGCTGACAAAGTCTGATCGTTATTGCCGCAAGCCTGACTACTATAAGGGATTTTCAAGCTTTTCGCAAAAACTTTCTGGTCCCCGTATATTCGAACAGGAGCTGAATTTGTTCAAAAAACGCTTTCAATCGCCCCAAAACCGGTCATTTAGCGGCGTTTATCGATTTTCCTTGAAAGGTTGTTTATTTTTGTTAAACTATGCGGTTTTAGGTATTTTCGAAATTTTCTTAAGTTCAGGTATAGTCGGTGTTTGACGCACTAACGCAAAAATTTAACGATGTTTTTCGCTCATTGTCGGGCCGCGGCCGCATTACCGAGGCCAATATCACCGACGCGCTGCGCGATGTCCGCAAGGCACTGCTCGAAGCCGATGTCAATTACGCCGTCGCCAAACAGTTCGTCAAGGACGTCCGCGAAAAGGCCCTCGGTGCCGATGTCATTCAGTCGCTGCACCCCGGGCAGGTCTTTGTCAAGATCGTCAGCGACGAACTGACCGAGATCATGGGCCCGGTCGATTCGCGGATCTATTTTGTTTCGCCGGGACCGACGATCATCCTGCTGGCGGGTTTGCAGGGTTGCGGTAAAACCACCACGGCCGCCAAATTGGGTAAATACATCGTCGCCAAAGGCAAACGCCCCCTGCTGGTCGCCGATGACCTGCAGCGGCCCGCAGCGATCGAGCAGCTCAAAGTCCTCGGCGAACAGACCGGTATCGATGTCTATACCGAAGACAGCAAAGACGCTGTCAAGGTCGCCAAAAACGCGGTCAAGTATGCCAAAAAACACAGCTTTGATGTGATTGTGCTCGACACAGCCGGCCGCCTGCACATCGACAAGGAAATGATGGACGAGGTCTCCAACGTCGCTAAAGTCACCAGTCCGCACCAGATCTATCTCGTTTGCGACGCGATGACCGGCCAGGACGCCGTCAATTCCGCGAAGGAATTCAACGAGCGGCTCGAACTCGACGGTGTGATCCTCACAAAGCTCGACGGCGACGCCCGCGGCGGGGCGGCCCTGTCGGTCAAGGCCGTCACCGGAAAACCCATCAAGTTCATCGGTGTCGGCGAAAAGCTCGACAAGATCGAAGAATTCCATCCCGACCGCATGGCCAGCCGTATCCTCGGCATGGGCGATGTCGTTACGCTCGTCGAAAAGGCCCAGGAGCAGTTCGATGCCGACGAGGCCGAAAAGCTCCAGAAAAAGATGGCCAAGGGCAGCTTCGGCTTCGACGATTTCCTCAAACAAATGCAGGCCGTCAAGAATATGGGCGGCATGAAGGATATGCTCAAGATGATGCCCGGCATGGGCAAACTCGGCGACCTCGATGTGGACGATTCCCAAATCAAGCAGATGGAAGGCATTATCCACTCGATGACCAAGGCCGAACGCGACGATCCCGACCTGATCGATTCGTCGCGTCGCCGCCGCATCGCCGCCGGCAGCGGCCGAGAGCCCAACGACGTTTCAGGGCTGGTTAAGACCTTTCTGCGAAGCCGCGATATGCTTAAAGCCTTTAGCGGCGGAAAGTTAGGCGGCCTCAAGGCCCTCTTTTCCGGCGGGATGAACATGGAATCGCTCGGTGCGATGATGAACAGCGGGCGAAAAATCAAACAGCGATCCAAACGAAAAAAGAAGATCCGCAGACGCGGCAAGATAAAACGGCGATGAAAACCAAGATTTCTATTGACGAATACCTGGGTAAAATGGCACAATTCGCCGATTCGGATTACGGTCGGGTCATTCGCGAGCAGTTCGCGGACCTCAGCGGCAGCAGCGAACTGGGCATGCTCGCCAGCCCGACGGCTGAAGAATTGCAGCAGTTGCAAAAGGCTGTGGCGATCATGACCGAGGCCGAAAAACAAAATGCGGCCGAGCTGACCGACGAACAGGTCGAGCGGATCGCCGATGATGCCGGGATCGATAAAGCGGTTTTCGCCATATTTATCAACGGCTATGCGATTGAAAATAAACGCGTTTCGTAACAGGAATCGAATCTGTTACGGAAATTGATGATAAACGCCAAAAAAGGAGAAACACATGGCAGTCAAATTGAGAATGACACGAATGGGAAGACGGCATCGTCCGTTCTTCAGAATCAACGCAATCGAATCCCGCAACCCGCGTGACGGTCGCATCCTCGAAAACCTCGGCCATTACGACCCGATCGAAAAAGATCCCGAAAAACAACTGGTCCTCGATCGTGACCGCGTCAACCATTGGCTCGGAAAAGGCGCGATCCCCTCAGAGACTGTCGGCGAGATCCTCTGGAAGATCGGCATTCATACCAAACACGAAGAACAACGGCGAAACCGACGCGACAAGGCCAGGGCCATCGCGCGCAAAAAGGGTAAATTCTTTACCCAGGCCGAGAAAATAGCTGCTGAAAAGGCCGCCGAAAAGGCCAAGGAAGAAGCCGAAGCCAAGGCCAAAGCCGAAGAAGAAGCAAAGGCCAAAGCAGAAGCCCAAGAAAAAGCCAAGGCCGAGGCCGAACAGGCCGAGGCCGAAGCGCCTGCTGAAGAAAAACCGGCAGAAGAAACACCCCCTGAAGAACCGAAGGCCGAAGAGGTAAAGGACGAACCGGCACAAGAATCACCCGCCGAAGAAGCCCCCACAGAAGAAGCCAAAATCGAAGCGGCTCCTGCTGAGGAAAAACCCGAAGCCGACGCCCAAGAAAAAACCGAATAAGCCGTTTCGGGCAGATGGGCAACACGATGAGAGTCGATGTCCTGACATTATTCCCGCAGATGTTCGAATCGCCGCTGAGCCATTCGATCCTCAAGCGTGCGGCCGATGCCGGCCTTGTCAATATCCATCTGACCGACATCCGCGACTTCGCTAAAGACCGCTACAAGAAAGTCGATGACAAGCCCTACGGCGGCGGGCCGGGTATGGTCATGATGGCCGAGCCGGTCTTCGACGCCTGTGACCATGCGGTCGCCCTGGCACCCGAAAAACCGCGGATTATTCTGCTTAGCCCCCAAGGCGTTCCATTCGACCAGCAAAAGGCGATCGAACTTTCGCAGGAAAACCGCCTGATGCTGATCGCCGGGCGGTACGAGGGTTTTGACGAGCGGATCCGCACAGGCCTCGGCGCCGAGCAGGTCTCGATCGGCGACTATGTCACCAGCGGGGGTGAGCTGCCCGCGATGGTCGTGATCGACGCCGTCGTGCGGTTGCTGCCCGGCGTGCTCGGCGATGAAGATTCCAGCAAAGACGATTCGTTTAGCGAAGGCCTGCTCGAGTATCCGCAGTACACCCGCCCGGAGGTCTTTCGCGGCATGAAGGTTCCCGATATTCTGCTTTCCGGCGACCACGCCAAAATCGCCCAATGGCGAAAGCAGCAATCCATCGAACGCACCCGAAAAAACCGCCCCGACCTCATCGATCAAGATTAATCACAGAAATACCAGAGGCATAACTCAAAACAACCCAAACCAGCACAAATGCCCGGCCGAATCGAACGCAAATCCTCTTTTTGAATAGATTGCCATTGGCGCATATCGATCATACCTGCGAGTTGCATGTAAGAATTTTACAAGATTTAAAATGGGCATGATAGGTAATTTGTACTTGTGCGTTTGTGTTTTTAAGGTGCTCATTGCTCGTCGCGGGTAACCGTAAAACATCGTAAAGCGATTTCGGTTGCGCGGCGCGTATCGGTTGCGGTTGACGGTTGTCGTGCTTGGACGCGGCCGGTGGCCGCAGTGAGTAGTGAATGGTGAGTAGTGAGTAGCATTGTGGAG
>CAZFDE010000034.1:0-14222 GCA_964517795.1 uncultured Pirellulales bacterium
ATTTCCGGCTCATGCACAGAGCCCCCTGACAAAACTGGTGGGCGGAGGATACACGATCACAATCGATCCGCGCGGCCAGGTAATCGATGTAACGGACCTTCAGCCGATCGGGTCAATCCTCAAGGGCAGCGATACCGAATCTAAAATGGCTCAGCGGATCATGGCACCCAAAGCGATCCGGATGCGGCATTCGATGCTCAAACTGCCCGAGGCCGAAGCCAATCAACTCAAACCCGGTCAACAGTGGACCGATATCGAGACCTTCACATTCCCGATCCTCGGCACCAAGACGTATGAAAAAATATATACCATGAAAGACTCACAATCGATCGGAAAGCATACAATTGCAACCGTTGAAATGGAGACGATTCCCTCAGCGGAGATGGCTGAAGAACTTTATGCCGAAGAAGGATCCAGTATGTTCAGTGAGATGTTCGACAATGTGACCGATTACAGCGGCAAACTGAAGCTGGATCTGACAACCGGAGAGGTGGTACGGTATTATGAGCAGTTCGATTCCGAGTGGGTGATGGTCGATCCTCAGGCGATCCAAACCGGTGACGAACAGCCGGATACTGTCCGGATGGGGGCCGTGCGATACTATAACTTGGAGAAGATTAACTGATTAATATGAATAGGATACATTTAACCCAACCATTCATCTTGCGGATGATATGTATATTGAGCATGGGGATGTTCGCGTTGAGCGGGTGTCAACCGCAACAAGCTTCACAGGGCGAACGGATCTTTTTGACGCTGGATTTCGAGCCGGGCCAGACGCTGCGGTATAAATTTACATCCCATCGTGACATTACGACCGACTGGAATCCCAAAGCAGAAGGTAAAAATGCAAAGAAGAAGGTCGATCAATCCGTCGAGCATCTGGAGGCGGTAGTTTCATTTACGGCGGTCGATGTGAATGCGTATGGTATCACCACGTTGAAAGCAACATGCGAATCGATATCAACGCGAAAAACATCTGCCAAACGATATTCCGGAAAAGAACCGGCCGAATCTTTCAAAGGGGCCCAATTCACCCTAAAAGTCGGGCCGACCGGACGGGTGATCGATCGATCCGAACTCACCATGCTGATCGAAAAGATCGGGGAGAAGGCCTTTCGCAAGGATAAACGTAAAGGACGAATCAAGGATCCGGATCTGGTCGAGGATTTGATCGTGACACAGTGGTTTCTGTTCGACTGCATCAACAGCATGGATATCACCACCAAGGGCATCCGTCCGGGTCATGAGTGGTCGTCTGAACTGTTTATCCCGTCAACCATGATCCTGCGACAAGTCCGAGCGGTCACGTATCGTCTGGAAGAGATCCGCCAGCAGGCGAATGCCCGCATCGCGGTGATCAACAGCAGCTATGATATCGGGGGCAGCTATCCGAGCGACTGGCCCAAACCTTATACCGGCCGGTTCCAGATGAGCGGACCGTTCGGTTTTTTACGGATGCTGACACGCGGGTTCAATATCGACACGATAACAGGATCGGGCACAGATCTGGTGAATATCGACGCCGGACAACTGATCAAATCCGAACAGGCATATGAGATGAAACTGATATCGGGCAATATCGCCGCGATTAATATCGCACCGCAGGTGACGATTAAACAGACGGTCACAACGGAACTGATCGACTAACGCAAATCCGAATGTGGGAGAATCGACCATTGCAACGGGAAAACCTCTGGGCACCATGGCGAATCAAATATATCCAGGGCCTGAACGAGCCGCACGAGTGCTTTATCTGTCATTATCTCAAACACCCTGAAAACGATACCGAAAATCTTGTGCTGTGGCGGACCGATGAGGGCATCGTTATTCTCAATCGATATCCCTACAATAACGGGCATCTGCTGATCGCACCGGTGCGTCATGTCGGCGATACGCATGAACTTACCGATTCACAAATGCTCTGTTTGATGAAACTGTCTCGGGACGCCCAAAAGGCGCTATCGGCGGCCATCAACCCGCACGGTTTCAATATCGGGGCTAATTTGGGTCGGTGTGCCGGAGCGGGCCTGCCGGGTCATTATCATATCCATATCGTGCCGCGATGGGACGGGGATACCAATTATATGACCGTCTGCAGCGATACCAAGGTGATCAGCCAAAGCCTGATCGAATTATTGGAATTACTCAATGATGTCAGCAACAAACACGGGTTGCCGACCGTATAGCAGTCTATGCATCTGCATCGATATATTCAAAATAAACGCCGCGAGAGGGTAAATCATTGACTCAGAACCGCTTGGAGTGTAATGTTTTATGACGATGGAACGACTGATCGCAACAGGATTAGGATTGGGCTGGCTTCCGATAGCACCGGGCACGTGGGGATCGCTGCCGCCGGCGGTATTGTACGGTATCCTTTTCGCGCTGGATGTGCCCCCCTTGGCCATCTTCATTGTGATGCTCGTATTTGCGGCCGTTACTTCCTTATTGTGTGTCAAAACCGCCCCGGCCAGCATTACCGCAACCGGCAAAAAAGACCCGGGCGAAGTCGTGCTCGATGAGATGGCCGGTCAATCACTGGCGTATATTCTCGCATTTAATGCAACATCGGTATGTCCGTCCATGATCGGAGGCTTTATCCTGTTTCGGGTTTTCGATATCATCAAGCCCTGGCCCGCGCGAAAGCTGGAGAAACTGCCGAGCGGATGGGGAGTCCTCTGTGACGATCTGATGGCGGGGATCTATGCCGCGATCGTGCTGTACATTGCGATTAAACATCTATTTCCCTATGTCGGGTGTTTGAGTTAGGATGCGTGCATGACCGATACGATTCGCAGTTCAACGATCAACATTCTCATTCAGAAATTGTCTGAATTGAACCTGCATCGCCCGATGCGAATCACCCGCTATGAAGACGGCACCGAACTGACATATACGGTCAGCGATATCGAATCACAGCACCAGGCGACTGTGCGATTGCAGATCGAACAATTCATTGGCGGCGGTTTCGCCGGTCAGGTTTATCGGGTCAACATCCTTGAAGTCACCGGCGGCACCCTTTCCAAACTGCAGGCCGGTCAAACCTGTGCAATGAAAATTCTCATCCCGCCCAGCGGTAAATCAAAATTATTCCGTGATATTATCTACCGGATCGGGTTTCAGGGGCCGTTCCAATTGCAGGTCAATCCCGCCGCGGCCCGGGCCGGGGCACTGTGGCAAAAATTCATACGCCGGGCGGCCGCTATTCGATTCGGCGACGAAAATACCGTCGTCGATATCTATGGCACATTTGTCGATGAACAGCTCGGAAGCTGCGGCGAACTGAGCGAGTGGATCGAGGGACGCACATGGCGGCTGGAAGTCGATGACCACATGGATTACCTGCGTCAATGGCAGAAAAACGAACCGGTCGATGAGTCGGTGTTAGGGTCGCCGGAATACCGCCGTAAAAAACAATTTATGGCGGACTTTGTGGACCTGCTGCATGAACTGGGTGCCCATGAATTTGCACGCCAGTATGAATGGTCCACCTGCAAATCGCAGCCGAATTGTCTCAAACGGCGACAATTCGACGATGACCCATATAAGGGTCTGACGGCGGTGGATTTTCGAGCCGGGCTGGCCCTGCTGCCATTTTTACCCATGAGCCCGGGCGATTTTAAGCTGATCGGCAATGGCTTAAAGCGAGGTTCTCTGGTCCAATTTGACCGAGGAAACCTCAAGACCTTAAAGAAATTCATGGATGCCCATCCCGAACATTTTCAGGATATGGCCGGGATGTACGCGGACTTGCAGCAACAGGAAGATATCTACCGAAACTCCGTTCCCGATATGACTCACAATCACCTGCGGCTGCTGTTTAGCGGGAAATTGTGGTCCACGATGCTCACCAGTGCGGTCACCGGCTGGTCGATCACCGGCCGTATCGATGAGCATTGGAAAAACCGATTGTACCATAATAAACTGGCGGCATTTCTGTTCGGTCTGATCGGCCTGATTCCGTTTTTCGGCAAGGTCTTTCAAAAATCATGGGCTCGTCCGGACTGGCGAAGACATTATACCATGCTGATGCGAAGCGGCAGTTACTTTGCCGCGGCCGTTCGCGGTAAAATTATCGAAAAATCCATTCGCTGGCTTCGCCAGGGCCGTATCACCGAAGATACGGCGCAGCAAATGGCCGGGCACCCCCTTCGGTATTTTCAACACATACCGTTATCGATCCTGCCGGCGGGGCTGCATCGCTTTATCACGGACAAGGGTTTTCGAAGGGAAAAGCTGTTCTATATCTTTGTGCGGCCG
This sequence comes from uncultured Pirellulales bacterium, assembly GCA_964517795.1. Taxonomy (GTDB): domain Bacteria; phylum Planctomycetota; class Phycisphaerae; order Sedimentisphaerales; family Anaerobacaceae; genus CAZFDE01. Next base: position 4,264 of record CAZFDE010000034.1, read on the forward strand.
TTCAAACTGTATTTCAATGCCGACCTGCGCGAACAATGGCTCAAGGACATGGTCGTTGAGGGCCGGAAAAAACATATCCTGACCGACGAAGATGCACAGACCATCCTTTCAAAAATCCACGAACCGTTTATTCAGCGATATCTGGTCTGCCTGGTGCTGCATTTATTGACCCTGCCGATCACGCAGGTCGTTTCAGTGATTGTGGCGGCTGTCTTTTATATGCGCCATCCCGAGATGCCGGAAAGCCAGCGTCGTTGGCTGGTTGGAGGTATCCTTGTAGCTTTTCAGCTTACGCCCATTTCACCCGGTTCGTTTACACGAGGTTTGATCGTGCTGGTTTATGCAATCCGGGATCGAAACTTTAAAGATTATAATATTGCTTTGTTCTTGGGTTTTTTCAAATACATCGGTTACCTGGCGTTTCCGATCCAGATGGCGTATCGGTATCCGGCGTTGTCGCGATTCATGGCCGGGCATTGGGCCACCGATGCGACTCACATTGTCCCGGTATTCGGCGAACGCGGGGCGTTGTTTGAGCACTGGGTATATGGCCTGTTCTATAACTGGCCGCTGACAATCCGAAGACGGATGCAAAAACGGGCCCAGATCCGAAGCCAATTGGACCCGCGATTCTGGCATATCCCGATATTTGCAGCACTTGCGGCCGGTATATTTATCCTGATCGACCTGCTGTTTGCCCGCTATCTGGACCTGATCCCCGGAAAAAAAGATCTCTGGCTTTTTATGGTTTCCGTCCCAATGCTGACCGGTGCGGCGGTTACCACCTATGCCGGGGGAACAGTCCTGATCAAACGGATCGGCGATGCGGCCGTTTGCGGCATTCTCTGTGGTATTGTTTACGCAGCGGGACTTTTTGTGGTCGCGAATCCCACTCTGAGGACCGTTCATGAAATCGTGGTCGAGGGTATCTGGCGCGCCTTCATTTTCGCGGTATTGGCCGCGATCGGGGCATTTATTCGGGAAATCACCCTGTCAGAACCGGATTTGGAGTAAATACTCAGATTTTGCTTGTACGATGCAGGAGTTTTTGGCAAAATACCGCTGTTTTAGTCGCGAAATGTTTACTCACTAAAAAAGGAGAGATGTTATGGCCATAGTCGCGCCTGTTAGTAAGCACAAAAAAACGAACTGTATTATCTTCATGGCCGTATGCCTGGCACTGGCAGCATGGTTCGCTTATGACGGTTATTTAAATGACAAATTTATCGAAAAAAACACGGAAGACGGCCAGCCGAATGATACGCTGAAATTCAACATGTATGCACCGTTCGTGCTGGTTCCGTTGGCAGGCTATTTTGTGATCCGGTATTTGCAGATCAAGGACAAAAAGCTGATCACCGATGAGAATGGGCTTAAACTCAGCGACAACCGTCATATCGCCTACGATTCAATCGAAAAGATCGATAAGACCTATTTCGACGCAAAAGGATATTTTAATATAACCTATAAAGATAGTAACGGTGCCAAGCAGGATTTGAAACTGAGTGACGGTCAATACGATAATTTAGGGGCTGTTCTTGACGAACTGGTTTCAAAAATCAGTTGAAACGATGGTCAAATAATGTACATTCAAATAGATTCGGCCGCAACGGACGATCGGTGCTGTTGCGGTTTTTCTACGGTCAAAAACAATGAGGTGAGATCATGAACTGTTGTGTTGTCGGATTGCAGTGGGGAGACGAAGGCAAAGGCAAGATTGTCGATATTCTTGCCGAGCAAACAGATATTGTCGTGCGGTATTCCGGCGGGGCTAACGCCGGCCATACCGTGGTCATCGGCGATACCAAATTTGCGCTGCATCTTCTGCCCAGCGGTTCGGTGCGTCCGGAAACGATATGCGTCATCACCAATGGCGTAGTAGTCGATCCCGAATGCCTGACCGAGGAAATCGCGAATCTTAAGTTGCAGAATATCAGTCTCAAAGATCGTTTGTTTATCAGTGAAAATGCTCATGTGGTCATGGATTACCATAAAACCGAAGACCGGCTTCGCGAAGAATCGCTCGGCGACCGAAAGATCGGCACGACCATTCGCGGGATCGGCCCGTGCTATGCCGATAAAATCGGCCGCAGTTTTGCACTGCGCATGGCCGATTTCAAGAACCTCGATACCCTGGCCGAAAAACTCGAGCGGATCGCCGAATATAAGAACAAGGTCTTTTCCGCGATCTATAACGCCGAGCCGATCAACACGGCTCAAATCATGGATAAATGCCGGGGGTACGCCGAGCAATTGGGGGATTTTATTATCGATACGACCGCATACCTGCACCGCCGCATCGACTTGGGTCAATCGATCCTGTTCGAAGGGGCTCAGGGCGCATTACTGGATCTCGATCATGGGACATTTCCGTTCGTGACCAGCTCCAATGCCAGTTCACTGGGAATGCCCGCCGGTTCGGGTGTGCCCGCCCGGATGGTGGATAAATTCATCGGCGTCGTTAAAGCCTATACCACGCGCGTGGGTGCGGGACCGTTTCCCTCGGAACAGGACAACGACATTGGCCAGTATATTCGCGATCGCGGCAATGAATACGGCACGACGACCGGCCGGCCCCGACGATGCGGATGGTTCGATGCCGTGGCAGCGGCCTATTCGGCGGCGATCAGCTCCATCGACGAAATCGCCCTGCTGCACCTGGATACGCTTTCCGGGTTGGATGAATTGAATATCTGCAAAGGCTATGAGATCGACGGCGAAAAAATCGACTTCTTCCCGGCGAACAGCGAAAAACTGTCCCGGGTCAAGTGCATTTACGAAACCGTGCCGGGCTGGAAAGAAGAGATCACCGAGATCAGCGATTTTCACGATCTGCCCAACAATGCCCAGCGGTATGTCACTCAGATCGAGCATCTGATCCGAAAACCGATCACCATGGTGGGCGTCGGTCCCAAACGCAAACAAACCATTATCCGTTAATTTCAGAAAAAGACAGGACGTTCGGTTGTTAAAAACGTTTGAAGAAAAACGAATTGAAACTGCGAAAACACTGGGTATTTCGCCCGATCATATCCCCGGTCATATTGCGATCATTATGGACGGCAACGGGCGATGGGCTCAGAAACGCAAGATGCCGCGCGCCATCGGTCATCGCAAAGGGGGCAAAACCGTCGAAAATATCGCGCAGGTGTGTGTGGACTACGGCATCGAAGTGCTGACACTGTACACGTTCAGTACGGAGAACTGGAAACGCCCGAAAAATGAGATCGATGCGCTGATGAACCTCTATGCCGAGTACCTGGTGGGGATTCGCCCGACACTCGAAAAAAATAATGTGCGACTGATGCACATGGGACGGATGGAACAACTTTACCCGGAAGTCCAAACCGCGCTGAAAGAAACCATTGAAATCACACAAGAGCATAAGGGCATGGTCCTGGCATTGGCGTTGAATTATTCCGGTCGCGCGGAACTGACCGATTCGGTTAAAAAAATCGCGGCCAAAGTTCAAAACGGTACACTTGATATCGATGCCATCGACGAACAAACCGTGAGCCATCATTTATATCTGCCCGATCTGTCCGACCCGGATTTATTAGTTCGAACGGCTTCGGAGATGCGAATCAGCAATTTCCTGTTATGGGAAATTTCGTACAGTGAATTTTATGTGACCGAAACGCTTTGGCCCGACTTTGACCGTCGTCAGCTCGATCTGGCGATACAGGCCTATGCCGGACGCTGCCGCCGGTTCGGAGGCCTGAAATAATTTCGGGAACCCGCTGATGCTGCGATACCGACTGATATTCGGAACACTCATGACCGGCGTATTTGCCGGACTGATGCTGCTGGACGGGTGGCTGGACGGCTCGATCACATTAGCACCCGGCGACGATAAACCCATCCAGGGCAGCCTGTTGATGGTACTGGTGCTGATCATCATGGTTTTGGCCCTTCTCGAATTTTCAAAATTGATCTCGGCCCAATCAGTCACCTTATATTTGCCGGTCGCTATACCGGTGATCGCCCTGCTGGTCGGCTCCTGGTATTTTCCCCAATTTTTAACGATCTCAAAAAGTCTTTGGATGTTATTAGTTCCGGCCGGCGGTTTTGCGTGGCTGCTGGTCTATCATTACCGCCAAAACGGCATCCGGCAGATGCTGGCCAATTGCGGGCTGAACTGCTTCGCGATGATTTATTTCGGCATTTTTGGTGCATGTATGCTCGCGATTCGAATCGAGTGGGGATTATGGGCGTTTCTGATGTTTGTTTTTGTCATAAAGTTTACAGATATAGGGGCTTACAGCTTCGGCAAGGGATTCGGTAAACACCCGTTTTCACCGTTGATCAGCCCCAAAAAGACATGGGAAGGGATGTTTGGGGGAATCCTTGCGGCCGTGATCGTAAGTCTTGGATTTGCGCATTTTTCTGGTATAATGAATTATTTCCAGGCTGGCCTGTTCGGGGTGCTGTTCGCCTTTATCGGGCAGCTTGGAGATTTGGCGGAATCCATGATAAAACGCGATGTACAACAGAAAGATGCTTCCGGCACAATTCCCGGTTTCGGCGGGATCTTGGACGTGATCGACTCGCCGCTGCTGGCGGCGCCGGCAGCATATGTATTTATGCAAGTGGTTATAGGATAAAGGGGTATCGTGGAATTAACGGTTCAATTAGACCCGTCACACGATCCGCTGGAATTGTTCGGCCCGGCCGACAGCCATCTGAAATTTCTGCGCAAAACGTTTGACGTTAAATGCACCGCCCGACAGTCAACGCTTTATGTCAGCGGCTTGCCTGCAAAAGTAAAAAAAACAACCGAACTGATTGACCGGATGCAAAAACACCTGATCCGTCACGGCTCGATCAATCTCACCGACATTCAGCAAATGATGACGGTTAAAAAAGAGCCGGAAAAATCGGTCAGCCAGATGTTGTCGGTGTATTCCAATAAAGTAATCGAACCGACGACCCGCGGGCAGCTCAAATATATCGAGATTATGCTGGCGAACGATCTGACCTTTTGTGTCGGACCGGCAGGCACGGGCAAAACGTATCTGGCGGTCGCGGTGGCCGTTGCAATGCTCAAAAACAAACAGGTGCGCCGGATCATCCTCGCTCGGCCTGCGGTGGAGGCCGGTGAAAAACTTGGATTCCTGCCCGGCGATCTGCAGGCCAAGGTCAATCCGTATCTGCGGCCGCTGTTCGATGCCCTGGAGGACATGATGGATTTCGCCCAGATGCGCAAATTCATTGACCTGGATATTATCGAGATCATCCCGCTGGCGTTTATGCGCGGCCGTACGCTCAATGACGCCGTGATTATTTGCGACGAGGCGCAGAATACCTCCCCGCTTCAGATGCTCATGGTACTGACGCGGCTGGGGCACGGATCCAAGATGATCATCACCGGCGATATCACGCAGACCGACCTTCCCCGAAATCAGCAGAGCGGCCTGATCGATGCGATCCAAACCCTGAAACGCATCAAAGGAATCGGGACGACCGAGCTAAGCCAAAACGATATCGTTCGCCATCGATTGGTACAAAATATCGTTCGCGCGTACCGCAAGAAAAATCAAAACGAGACACAAGAAAACTACGAATCGGTTCAATAACTCATTATGGCCTTATTCAAGAAAACCAGTTTGAGACGTACGAAGGTTCGCAAAACACGGGCGGCCCAGCGATTTACGCTGTTGGAGACAATACTGTCCACCCGGGTGATGGGATTGACAGCGATGGGCATTCTGCTGGTGGCCGCAACCGTAATGATCCTAGGGGTCAATTTCGACCAGCCGATCGAATTTCAAAATATGCTGCCGTTGACCATTTTAACAATCCTGCTCACGGCAGGGATGACGTTATACATCTATCATTTCCAGCCGCGGGTCTTTCAAAACCTCATGCGCAGCTTTGCATTGACCATGATCCTGATCATCCTTTTGGCGGCCACCAAACTGGGCGTATTGATCATCGAACATACCGCCTGGGCCACGGGCACTGCCGTGATCCTGGCAATCGTGTTGACCATTGCTTATGACCAGCGGTTTGCGATCGGGTTAGGCATGTTTTATTGCATTTTGGCGTCAATGGCGACCCACGCCCACATGAGTCTGAGCTTGTTCATGATCCTGATCTCGGCGGTACTGACCTGTTGTTTTTCGCTGCGCGAGATACGAACCCGAACGAAACTGCTCGAGGTCAGCGCCATCGCCGCCACTATCGTATTTTTCGTATCGGTTTCGATCTATCTGATCCAGAAAAAGTCGTTACCGGTTATTTTCGGAATTTCCGGATGGAATGCGCTGGGCGCGTTTATTGCGGGATTGCTGATGCAGGCACTGTTGCCGCTGATCGAGAAAATCTTCCGGATCGCCACCAGTATGACCCTGCTGGATTACAGTGACGCCAATCAACCGCTGCTCAAACGCATGGCGATGGAAGCGCCGGGTACCTATTCTCACAGTCTGTTTGTCGGCTCGATCGCCGAAGCGGCCGCCGAAGCGATTGGGGCCAACGGACTGCTGTGCCGGGTCGGGGCGTATTACCACGATATCGGCAAACTCAACAAGCCCGGTTATTTCGTGGAGAACGAATTGGGATCGACCAGCCGCCATAAGGAATTGTCGCCGACCATGAGCCAGTTAATCATTGTCGGTCATGTCAAGGACGGCAAGGAAATGGCCAAAGAGTATAAGATACCGGCCGTGCTGCGGCAGTTCATTGAAACGCATCACGGTACCACGCTGGTGGAGTATTTCTTTAACGAAGCGAAGAAACAAAAAAGCAAAAACAACAAAAAAGCCGCCGAGCCGTCCGAATCCGAATACCGATATGAAGGGCCCAAACCCAAAACCAAAGAGGCCGCGATCGTGATGCTTGCTGACGCGGTCGAGGGGGCGGTGCGAGCGATGACCGAACCGTCACCCACGAAGATCGAGGTCCTGGTCCACAATATCGCCATGAAGCGGCTGCAGGACGGGCAATTCGACGAGTGCGATATGACGCTGCGGGAACTGAGCCAGATCGAGGCAAGCATGACCAAAACCCTGGCCGCACACCATCACGGCCGCATTGCTTACCCCACATCGGCAGAAGAATCGGGCGAATCGGAAAAATCCCAAAAAGACAAGCAGGAGCGTGCAACCACCCAATGAGCGAACCAGCCTCGACATCACTGGAGATTGACATACGCATCGAGCTGCCTGCTTCAGCGTTTTCGCCGGATCTGGACCGTCTCAAAACACTGGTTGAAGCCATCGGTCAACAATGCAACCTGGCCGATGCGACGATCAATATCCGGATCACAGACGATACACATATCCGTCAAGTCAAACATCAGTATTTCGGCATTGATGAGGTCACCGACTGTATCAGCTTTGATTCGTCGAGCACCGCGCGTAAAATATTCGAGATTATGGTCAATGGCGAATTAGCCGTTCGACAGGCGGATGATCGTCAGATCGAGCCGGAGGCGGAACTGGCATTGTATATCACCCACGGATTACTGCATCAATTGGGATTCGATGACTGCACCGCCGAAAAAGCCGAGACCATGCACCGGATGGAAGATAATATCCTGAACGATCTCGGCTATGGAACCGTATATCATACGTGCGACAAACGCATGGAAGGAAATGCAACATGAGCCTCCTCGGCTACAGTATTATATCCGTGGTTGTGCTGACCCTGATCCTTTTGTTTTTCTCGGTCAACACGATCACACTTCGAACATTTTCACGCGGCCGAATGGTGGAGGCCTTTCGCCGAACCGGCAGTAAAAATGACTGTGAAAAAAAGGTGGATGAACTGGTCGATCATTCCGAGCGATTGACACTGACGTGTGCGGTGTACCGTATCCTGTGTTACATGGGGATTTTGATGCTGTTATTTTTCGTGATCAACGGCGATCACCAATGGCAGTCCTATCTGTTGAGTTTCGTGATCTCGGCACTGATCTTTCTGGTATTCAGTTTAGCCGTACCCAACGCTCTGGCCAAATATGCCGGAGAAAAGATCTTCGTTTACAGCAGCCCGATCCTGTCGTTGTTCAGCCTGGCCGCATGGCCGCTGCTGTATCTATTTCGACTCAATGATCAGTTGGTCAAACGACTGGCCGGCGTCGCGCAGACCACGCCGGAAGAGGACCGCGAAGAAAAACAGGAGGAATTTCTCAGCGGCCTCGAACAGCATACCATCGAGGGAACGTTCGACGAGGAAGAGCAGGAGATGATCGAAAATGTACTGGAGTTGAGCGAAACGACGGTCGATGAAATCATGACCCCTCGCACCGATATGGTCGCGATCGACGCCAATTCGGACCTGTCCGATATTCTCGAGACAATCATTTCGGCCGGCCATTCGCGACTGCCGGTTTTCGAGGATAAGATCGACAATATTGTCGGCATGGTCTATGCGAAAGACCTGCTGGAACTGATCGGCAAAGACCTGAGCACGTTCAACCTGCGTGACAAACTGCGTCAGCCGTATTTTGTGCCGGAAACCAAACTGGTGCGTGTGCTGCTGCATGAATTCCAGGCCAAAAAACAGCACATGGCGATCGTGCTCGACGAATACGGCGGCACGGCCGGGATTATTACGCTCGAAGATATTATCGAGGAACTGGTCGGCGAAATCTCCGATGAACACGAACAGGTCCAGCCCGAGCCGATCCGCGAGATTGACCGTCACACCTTCGAGGTGGATGCGCGCATGAACCTCGGCGATCTCAACGACGAATACGATCTGGATCTGCCCGAGGACGAGGACTACGACACGATCGGCGGATTTGTGTTTTCGTACCTGGGGTACATCCCCAAAACCGGTGAAAAACTGGAATATCAGAGATTGTTTATGACGATCACCGCCGCCGAGCCGCGACGGATCAAAACGATCAAAATTCAAAAACCGCTCGAACCCGAATCTCGATCATGATGACCAAAGATGCCGCTATCTGTATTCGTACCATCGATTATTCGGAAACCTCACAGGTGGTGACATTGCTGACCCGAACATCGGGCAAGATCACCGCTATGGCCAAAGGCAGTAAACGCCGTAAATCCGCGTTCGACGGTCCGATCGAGATGTTCGCGACAGGACGCGTGGTTTTTTCGCAATCACAATCAGCTAAAATGGCGACCCTGACCGAATTTCAACAGCAGCCTTTATTCCTGCAATTGAATCGCCGGTTCATCAACCTCAACGCCGCCCTGCTGGCCGCCGAATTGACGAACCGACTGACCGAAGACGCCGATCCGCATCCGGCACTATTTGATGCAATGATGGTTTTTTTACAGCATATTCAGGCGGCTGAGGAGAATTCGACGGCGATCGCTTATCTGATTAGTTTCGAGCTTGCGCTGTTAAGGCATATCGGCCTGGCACCCGTTCTGGATTCGTGCATCAATTGCAAAACGATTTTGGCAAAAATGCATTCGCCGTTCTATTTTTCCTTTGCCTCGCACGGGCTTCTCTGTCGCGATTGCGAACAGCACTTCCCCGATCGATTGGAACTATCGCGGCGATTAACCGAGTTTTTGAACGATGCCCATAAGCGAATAGAGGCCAACGAAAAAACGACAAATCAAGCACACAGCATCCTCATTCGCTATTTCACCGAATTGCTGGGCAAACCGCCCAAAACCGCCAAATTTTTCTCAAAATAAATTGAATATACCCTGTCTTAAAGCGTATAGTATTAGCAACCATTGTATTCGCTTAAATGCTAAAGGAGCCGGACGATGCGAAAAAACATTATTATTTTGTGCCTGCTGATCATTTTGGTCGCACTTTTTTTCCCGGTCATTATCGATCTGATCGGTGCACTGACCGGAATTCTCCTGGCCTTTGCGATCACGGTCGGGACATTATTATTTACCGGTTTTATCCTTTTGGTGGTGTTTTCCGGAGTTGGCCTGCTGTTGGCAGGAGTGGTTGGATTGGTCGGTCTGACGTTATTGGCGGTTGCGCTGCCGTTTTTGGCGCCGCTGTTTATCGTA
>CAZFDE010000034.1:14322-28452 GCA_964517795.1 uncultured Pirellulales bacterium
TTGGTCCGTCGCACGAATCCGACCTGCAGCAGATACGGCTCGACCACATCTTCAAGTGTATCGCGTTCTTCGCCAAGCGTTGCGGCCAGCGCTTCGATACCGGCCGGGCCGCCTTCATAGGTATGGGCCAGGGCCTTGAGAAATGCCCGGTCCAGCTCATCCAGCCCAAGTTCGTCGATCTGCTCCATTTTTAATGCGGACTCGACGATATCGGCACTGAGCTTGCCTTCGCCTTTAACCTGGGCATAATCGCGAACCCGCTTGAGCAGGCGATTGGCCACCCGCGGCGTGCCGCGCGAACGTGATGCGATCAACGACAGCGTCCCGTCATCGCAATGCAATTCCAACAACTCGGCTGAACGGTTCAGGATTTCGGTCAGTTCATCGGTGTTATAGAATGTCAAATGATGCAGCATTCCGAATCGCCCTCGCAGCGGCGGGCTGACCAAACCCGCGCGGGTTGTCGCCCCAATCAGGGTAAAGCGTTTGAGCGGGAAATTAATGGTCTTGGCGTGCAGGCCGCTATCGACCGTAAAATCGACCTTGAAATCCTCCATCGCCGGGTAAATAAATTCCTCGACCGTGATCCCTAATCGGTGGATTTCATCGATAAAGAGCACATCGCCGGTATTGATATTGCTGAGCAAACCCATCACATCGCCGGCCTTGACCAGTGCCGGCCCGGAAGTCGAACGCAGCCGGGCGCCCATTTCGTTGGCAACCACATGGGCCAAGGTCGTCTTGCCCAAGCCGGGCGGGCCGTAAAACAGGATGTGTTCCAGCGGCTCGTTTCGCTGCTGGGCGGCCTGAATGGCGATCGTTAATTTCTCGCGGACATTTTCCTGCCCCACGCATTCGGCCAGTGATTTCGGCCGCAGGGAGACGTTAAACGTTTCTTCCTGCTCGGAAAATGAATCGCCGCTGATGACTCGGTTAATGGCCATGACGTTCCTTTATGTTTATACCTCCACTCCTTGTTTGATCCGATAAACCATCGGTACCAGGTCCTCGGCGGTCTTGATATCCGGGTGTTTCTGGCACGCCAGTTGGATCAGTTCCATCATTTCGCTTCGTTTTTCACCCCAAGCAATCAGGATCTCCAGCGCCTCGGCCTGGAACGGTACCAGTTTCGCCTGCGTTGTCGTGACCGTTTCGGCGCCGACGGCGTAACTGGCCAATTTGCCTTTCAGCTCGGCAACGATTTGCTGGGCCATGCGTTTGCCCACGCCCGGCAGCGACAATAAGGTCTTGTCATCGCCGGCCTCGACGGCCCCGGCAATGGTGGATATCGGAATACTGAGACTCTTGAGCGCTTTTCGAATCCCCATCCCTTTGACGGTCGTGTACTTGGTGAAGAATTCGCGTTCGCTATGGGTCAAAAATCCCACCATCCGCGGGATAAGATTGCCGCCCGCTGGCGTGCCTTCGTAATATTCCATCGTGCAGAAAGTCACCTCACTGCCGACCTTATCGGAAAGCATCGAAACACAATAGCCCGGCAGCATAATTTCATAACCGAAACCGCCGACCTGCAGCAGGCATCGGTCCGATTCGAGCTTTAACAATTTTCCTTCAATTCGTGCAATCATATCGGTTTGACCGTATTCAATCGACTTCGACTCAGTTCGTTCAATCCGCACATCGCCACTGCCAGTGCATCGGCGACATCAGCCGGCTCGGGTATTTCCTTCAATCCTAAAACTGTCTGAATCGTTCGCTGAACCTGCTGTTTGGAGGCCCGACCGTTGCCGGTCAGTGACTTTTTGATCCGGGTGGCACTAAAACTTTTGACTGCGATCCCCATCTGGCCGCATTTCTGGAGGATCACCCCGCGGGCATGACCCATCAGGATCGCCGTTTTGGGATGGGCATAATGGGAATACAATTCTTCGACCGCCACGACATCAGGTTGCAGTTTTTCAAGCAGTGCCTCAAGGTCATCGGCAATCTGGGTGAGCCGCTGATAAAGTTCGGCATCGCTGTCGGTGGCAATGACTCCGGCTTCGATCAATTCGGTCCCGCCCTGCTCGAGGCAGCCGTACCCGCACACCTGCAATCCCGGATCGATTCCTAAAATTCTCACTGTCGCCTCCAGATGGTTCCGTCCGGCTTATCTTCCAATACGATCCCTGCTTCCGCAAGCGTATCACGGATCGCATCGGACGTCGCAAAATCCTTTTGTTTGCGCGCCTCGGCCCGCCTTGCGATCATATCCTGGATCAGTATATCGATCAAGGCATCATCACCGCCCCCGCTTTGGGGATACTCGTCCAGCACGATCCCTAATACATCGCCGCCGAGTTTTGCAAATAAATCATCAACCGCCTGTAACGTTTCTTTCGATGGATTTTGATCGAGTATCCCATTCGCTAACCGCACCATATCAAACATCACCGACAAAGCGACTGCGGTATTGAGATCATCGTTCATTGCCTCTTCGAATTTTGTCTGGAGTTGCTTCAGTTGGCTTGCGATATTCTCATCTACTGTCCCGGCCGGTGCCGATTCAATCTTTTTCCGCAGATTCTGCTCGGTTTCGCTGATCCTATCAAAACCGCTTTGGGCGGCGGTCAGGGCCGCATCGGAGAAATCCAGCGGGCTGCGATAATGGCTGTTAAGAATCAACTGGCGGATCGCCAGCGGATCGTATTTTCGGCTCAGGCGTTCATGCTCGCCGGTGAATGCCTGTGCAAGGGCAATAAAATTATTGAGGCTCTTGCCCATTTTCTGGCCGTCAACGGTCACCATATTGTTATGGATCCAGTAGCGCACGAACGGTACACCCTTGGCCGCCTCCCACTGGGCGATCTCGCATTCGTGGTGCGGGAACATATTCTCCAGCCCGCCGCCATGGATATCAATCGTATCGCCAAGATATTTGGTGCCCATGACCGAACATTCCAGATGCCAGCCGGGATAGCCCATCCCCCATGGGCTGGGCCACTGCATAATGTGATTGGGCTCGGCCTTTTTCCAGAGCGCGAAATCGGCCGGGTGTTTTTTGTCGGACGAGACCTCGACGCGGGTACCGGCCATCATCTCTTCGACATTGCGGCCGGAGAGCTTGCCGTACTCACTGAATTTCAAGACATCGAAATAAACCGAACCATTAACTTCGTAAGCATAGTCTTTTGCCAGCAGTTCTTTGACCAGTTCGATCTGGTCGATAATATGACCGCTGGCACGCGGGCTGATATCCGGCCGCAGGCAGTTAAGCTGATCCATGTCCGAGAAGAAGCTGCGGGTATAGAATTCGGCGATCGCCATCGGGTGTTTCTTCTCCCGGCGGGCCTGGGCGCCGATCTTGTCTTCACCCTCATCGGCATCATCGGTCAGGTGCCCGACATCGGTGATATTCTGAACGTAAGTGACGGTATATCCCAGATACCGCAAGTAGCGGACGAGCACATCGAAACTGACATAACTTTTGGCATGGCCCAGGTGCGCGTGGCCGTACACCGTCGGCCCGCAGACATAAATCCCCACCCGCCCCTCTTGCAGCGGCACAAACTCATCTTTCTTCCGCGTTAAGCTGTTATAAAGCACTAAACCCATTTATATACTACCTCTCGTTCATCTAATCCGTGTCTTAACATACAGTGTTAATCCATGTCTAACCTCAAAGCGTTCGTTTATATTTTCGTTTTATCAGGGCGATGGCCGTGGCGCTAATCGCTTGGCCGGCGCCGATCTCGCCAAAGCCTTCATTGGTCTTGGCCTTGACGTTGACCGATCCAAAATCGATGCCCAGCAAACCCGAAATGCATCGTTTCATCTGACCCTTATACGGCTCCAGTCGCGGTTGTTCCAGATGAACCGTCACATCGACATTCACGATCGTCCATCGCTTTTCTTCGACACGCTCTTTAATATCAAGGACCAGAGCCTTGCTGTCAATGCCGGCGAACTTGGGATTTTTATCCGGGAACAGTGTCCCGATATCGCCCATGCCGGCCGCCCCGAGCACCGCATCGATCACCGCATGCAGCACGACATCGCCGTCGCTATGGCCGGCCAGACCGTCCGAATCGGGGATCAACAACCCGCCCAGCATGAGTTTGCACTTCGCATCGACCCGATGAATGTCGGTGCCGATCCCGACACGATATTCGTGGTCATGTTCTTCGATCACAGTGTCCCTTTCGTACTGGGAATATCCGAACCGATGATTTTGACCGCCATCGCCAGTGCCTGGCCAAGCGCCTTGAAGATCGCCTCGGCAATATGGTGACTGTTTGTGCCGTATGGCACATTAATATGCAGATTGAACTTGCCGTTATTGGACAAGCTGCGCAGCATCTCCTCGATGCACTCAACATCGAAATCGCCGATCTTTTCCGTCTCGTATTTCACGCGATAGACACAACTCGGCCGACCCGACAAATCCAGGCTGACATTGGCCAGCGCATCTTCCATCGGCACCGAACTGTTGCCGTAGCGCGCGATGCCTTTTTTATCACCCAGGGCCTTATCCAGTCCCTGGCCCAGACAGATCGCAATATCCTCGACCGTATGATGGGCATCGACGTGCAGATCGCCCTTGGCCTTGACAACCAGATCGATCTTGCCGTGCTTGCCCAGATGAGTCAGCATGTGATCGAGAAAGCCGACACCGGTATCGATATCGAATGTCCCCGAGCCGTCCAGATTAAGCTTGAGTGTAATATCTGTTTCTTTGGTTTTGCGATGGATTTCGGCCGTTCGCTTTTTCATGGCATCCTCATTCTATTGAATTATCTCTTTGATCGCTTCGATCAATCGATCGTTTTGTTCTTTCGTGCCGACCGTAATTCGAATTTTATCCGTCAATCCTTCATACGGAAAATATCGCACATAAATCTTTCGCTGCTTCAACGTTTTATAGATCTGCTCCGCATCGCTGTGCCGGGCCAACAGGAAATTCGTCTGGCTGTCGCGAACGGTAAAGCCTAATTGCCGAAGCGATTCGGTCAATGCCTGTCGCTGTTGACAGATTTTTTCAACACATTCGTTAAAATACTCACGGTCTTTGATCGCAGCAGTCGCGGCCATGATTGCCACTGCATCGACATTATATGAATCCTTGACTTTCATCAATCCCCGGATCATGCCGGCATCGGCAATCGCATACCCGAACCGCAATCCCGCCAACCCGTAGCCTTTACTCATCGAACGCAGAATAATCACATTATCGAATTGCTCCACCAGTCGAATCGCATGATCCTGGGCAAAATCGACATAGGCCTCGTCGATCAGCAAAACACCCTTGAGTTCGTCCGCCAGAGATGCGACCTCATCGATCCCAATGAAACTGCCGCTGGGGGCATTAGGGTTACACAGGATCGTCAAGACCGCCCCGGTTGAACTCAAGCGACTGGGCAGATTGAACTCAGCGTCAAACGGCACTTCGATCATCGGGCAATTTTGAATCTGGGCCAGAACGGGATACAGCGAATAGGTCGGTACCGGATAAGCCACCGGACGTTTCTGGTCACAGAACGCCTCGAAGCACATCCGCAGCAGATCGTCGCCGCCGTTGCAGCATAGAATGTTGTCCGGTTTGACGCCGTGTACTTCGGCGGCCGCATTGCGAAAAATCTGCCCTGCCGGATCGGGATAGCGGCGAATCTGCTCGGCGGTCACCGCCCGGATCGCCTCAAGAACTTTCGGCGAAGGCGGGTAGGGATTCTCGTTGGTATTAAGCTTGGTTACATCCGGTTCGCCGGGCTGGTAACCGGGCACATACCCTTCGGCGGACTCTATGTTTTCGCGAAAATATCCCATCTTGACACCTGTATAACGTTACCAGCAGATTATAAGGGCAAACAATGAGAATTCAAAGGGAAGAATTGCCAAGAAAATGGGCTTTGGCATTATTTGCGGCAGTAATCGATGATGCGGGTAATCTCGCTTCGCATGTCCTTGCGGCTGACGATCATATCCACAAAACCATGTTCGAGCATAAATTCCGCCGTCTGGAAGCCTTCAGGTAGCTCGACTTTAATGGTTTCTGCGATCGTTCGCGGCCCGGCAAAACCGATCAAAGCGCCCGGTTCGGCAATAATGCAATCGCCGAGCATCGCGAAACTGGCGGTGACCCCACCGGTAGTCGGATCGGTCAGGATCGGGATATACAGCCCGCCGGCATCATCGAGCCGGGCCAATGCAGCGCTCGTCTTGGCCATCTGGCCCAGCGATACCACGCCTTCGTGCATCCTCGCCCCGCCGCTGCAGCAGACAACGATATAGGGGAGTTTCTCTTGCAGTGCCAATTCGGCGCCATAGGCGAATTTCTCGCCGACGACCTGGCCCATCGAGCCCATCAGGAAATTCGGATCCATCACACCCAGCACCACGCCGCGGCCGCGGATAAACGCCTTGCCGATCCGCATCGCTTCTTTAAGCCCGCTTTTGGCCTGGTCCATTTTGATGCGGTCTTTGTAGGTCGTGCCGCGGAAGGTAAAATTCAGCGGGTCGCCGCTGGTCATATCCTCGAGAACCGGCACAAAACTGCCTTCGTCCGCCAGCATTTTGATCCGGGTATCGGAATCGATTCGGAAATGGAAATTGCATTTGGTACAAACGTAGCGGTTTTCCTCGACCTGCTTGTTATACAGCATCTCGTTGCACTTGGCGCACTTGGTCCATAAGCCGTCCGGCATTTCTTTGCGGGGCTTCAGAGAAAAGCCGTTCCACGATTGGTTCGCTTTCTTAGCCATTGTTTTATTCGTCACAGTTCCCATAGTTTAACAGAAACCTTTGCTTTTTGCCAGTTATTTCCCGGCCGCGTCCCGAATGGCCGCAATGGCGGCTTTTCGATCTTTTTGCCCGAAAATGGCATTTCCTGCAACTAAGGTGTCGGCCCCGTAACCGACCACAATCGGCGTCGTCTCGGGATCGATCCCGCCATCGACCTCGACGCGAATGCCCGGGCCGACGATCTTTCGTACATCGACGATTTTTTTGGCCACATCATGCATAAACGATTGGCCGCCGAATCCCGGCTCGACCGTCATAACCAGCACCATATCACACAGCGGCGCGATCTTTTCGATCGAACTGACCGGCGTTTTGGGATTGAGCGTAATACCGGCCGTACAGTCCATATCATGGAGTTTTTTGATCAGATCCGGGGGATTTTGTGCCACTTCGATGTGAAAGGTGATATTGTTCGCCCCGGCCTTGGCGAATGCCTCGGCATACTGTTCGGGATCGGTGATCATCAGGTGGCAGTCGAACACCAGATCGCTGTGTTTTCGCAGCTTTTTAACCACAACCGGACCGATCGTGATATTCGGCACAAAATGTCCGTCCATCACATCGAGATGCACGATCTTGATACTCGCTTCGGTCACCTCGGCAACCTCGGATGCCAGACAGCCAAAATCGGCGCTCAGCACCGATGGGGCGACTTCAATCGTTCCTGCTTTAGGCAGACGTAGTTCGGACATTACTTTCCCATCCCATTTAATATCGATTAAGCTCGATTATTTTTCGTCAAGAATCTCGAGGCATTTGAATTTCTTGCCTTCGAGAAACTCCAGCGAAGCGCCGCCGCCGGTGGAAATATGACTGACTTTATCGACCAGGCCGAGTTTCTTAATCGCACTGGCACTGTCGCCGCCGCCGATGATACTGCGTGCACCGCCGCCGGTCGCATCGGCCACCGCCTGGGCCACGGCCTTGGTCCCGGCATCGAACGGGGGTGTTTCAAATACGCCCATCGGGCCGTTCCAGACAACCGTCTTGGCGGATTGGAGCTTTTCGGCAAACAATTCGCATGTCTTGGGACCGATATCCAAGCCTTTCCAGCCGTCTTCGACATCCCTTTCGACAACCTTGTTTTCGGCGTTATCCTTGATCTCTTTGGCAATCACCGTATCGACCGGCAGAAGCATTTCACAACCCTTATCTTTGGCCAGATCCATCAATTCGGTGGCCTTATCGACAAAATCGTTTTCGCACAGACTGTCGCCCACCTGATGACCCAGGGCCTTAAAAAATGTAAAGGTCATTGCCCCGCCGATCAGGATGCAATCGACTTTGGAGATCAGGTTCTCGATCACGCCGATCTTATCGGAGACCTTGGCGCCGCCGAGGATCGCCACAAACGGCCGCTCAGGATCGCTGACCGTATCGCCGAGGAATTTTAGTTCCTTCTCGATCAGATAACCGATCACCCGCGTCTTGCCTTCCATCATACACGGCACGGTGTACATCGAAGCATTATCGCGGTGGGCCGTGCCGAACGCATCGTCCACATACGCATCGGCCATCGATGCCAGTTCCTTGGCGAAATCGTCCTTGGCCTGACGCAGTTGCGCATCTTCGCGGGCGGCCTTGTCCTTGATCGTCTCTTCCTTGTGGAACCGCATGTTCTCCAGCAGCATGCAGTCGCCCGGCTTCAGGGCGGACGCCTTGACCTTGACCTCGTCACCGATGCAATCGTTGGCGAAGATCACGTCCTTGCCCAGCAGTTCCGAAAGCCGCTTGGCCGCTGGTGCGAGTGAGAACTTCGGATCCGGTTCGCCCTTGGGCCGGCCCAGATGACTCATGAGCATCAGCGCCCCGCCGTCATCGAGGATCTTCTTGATCGTCGGCAGCGCCTTGACGATCCGGTCGTCACTGGTGATATTCTGATTCTCATCCAGCGGGACGTTGAAATCCACCCGCATCAGGACTTTCTGGTCTTTGAAATTGATATCCGCCACTGTTTTTCTGGCCATCATTTCACCTGCCTTTGTGATTGACTATGAATATTAGGACAAAAAAACGGGCCTGCTGTGCGAAGTGCAAAACAGGCCCGAGAAATCCGTTACATCTTTGCCATTTTTTCCATGATATCGACGGTCCGGTTGGAATAGCCCCATTCGTTGTCATACCAACTGACGACCTTGGCCATGTTACCCTTGACCATGGTACAGAGCGAATCGAAGATACTCGAGGCCGGATTGCCGATGATATCGCTGCTGACGATCGGCTCATCACAGTATTCGAGAATACCCTTGAGTTCGCCTTCGGCGGCTTTTTTCACAGCAGCATTGACCTCTTCGGCAGTCGCTTCTTTTTGAAGTTCGACTGCCAGGTCCACACAACTGCCGTCCACAACCGGAACACGCAGTGCGAAACCATCGAGCTTGCCGTTCAGGTCCGGCAGCACTTTACCGACGGCCTTGGCGGCACCGGTGGTGGTGGGGATAATGTTCATGGCTGCAGCACGGGCACGACGCATGTCGCTGTGGATCATGTCGTTAACACGCTGGTCATTGGTGTAGCCGTGAACGGTCGTCATCAAACCCTTTTTGATCCCGAATGCATCGTGCAGGGCCTTGGCCAGCGGGGCCAGGCAGTTGGTGGTGCAGCTTGCGTTCGAAACGCATTTCGTATCGGCACCCATATCCTGATCGTTGACACCGAGGACGATCGTCGCATCGATATCATCCTTGGCCGGAACGGTCAGGACAACACGTTCGGCACCGGCCTTAAGGTGGTCGGCGTAGCCGCCCTTGGGCGATTCCTTTGTGCGGAATACGCCGGTCGATTCGACGACAATCTTGACATCCATATCTTTCCAGGGCAGCTCGGCCGGGTTCTTGACGGCCAGTACTTTGATTTCCTTGCCGTTGATCACCAGCGCGCCGTCTTTGGCCTCGACGGTACCGTTCCATTTGCCCATGACGGTGTCATATTTGAACAGATGGGCCAGGCTCTTCGGATCGGACAGATCGTTAATCGCGACCAGCTCTAATTCACCTTTGCGCTCGAAGATGATCCGCGCGACAGCTCTGCCGATACGGCCGAATCCGTTAATTGCTACTTTTGTTGACATACTAATTTCTCCTTTTTCAAATGTTAATCGGTTCGTAAATCGTTTCCCGTAAATCCCAATAGAACTGGTTAATCTACGAATTGAGCTCCCCAAAGTCAAGCTTTTCCTCAAAATCACCCCTCAGACCCCCAAAACCGCCCAAAATTCAATATTTTTTAAGCATTTTCTGTCAATCACCAATCGCCATCCCGGACAAAAATATGATTCAGCAAAACACCGCAAGTGATTCACGGTGGCAAAGCAGTTCTCATTTTACATCACCGAAACGTGCGAGATTGCTTTTTTGAGTTCTGCTAATATACGCCGGGCAACAAATTCATTGCCGGCTTGATTGGGGTGAAAAATATCCGACCAGAAATTCGGATCTCCGTTCGGGCCGATGTCGGCCTGAATATTCGGGACATACAAACAGTCGTATTGATCGACGATCTGTCGTTCCATCGTTTCAATTGCTGCGGCAAATTCCGCTTTCTGTTTTAAAAAATCAAGGTTCTGGACATGTGCATAATCTCTGCCGCCGAAAACACTGGCAATAACCACTTGAGCACCGCTTGCCTTGGCTCGCCGCACCATATATTCCAGATCGCCCTGCAATGCAGCGATTTCACGATTTTGTAAAAGGAAGTCATTGCCCCCCAGTTGAATCACAACAATATCCGGTTCGAATTTCATTACATCAGCGTCAAATCGATTTCTACCGCCCTGCAGCGTATCACCGCCAATTCCTTTATTGATAATATGGTGGCTTGGAAGCCATTGAGCTAAATAATCGCAATAGGTCCCCCCTGGTCCGCCACAAGTCGCCAGGCTGTCGCCGATACAGACAATAATCATGCGGTCGGTTTGGGTACATCCGCCTACCAGTAAGATCATCCACAGGATACAGATTTTCGTTTTAAAGTGATTCATAATTTTTTTTGGATTTAAACCTGAACTTTATTTTAACCAATCAGGGGCTTTGCAGCCAATGGATTCCCATAATGCCAAAATCCTGTAAATTGATAATCCCGTCGCCGCTGCGGCGGGGAAAAACATCGCGATAGGGATTATCACTCAGCCAGTAATAAGCGAGTATATCCACATCCCAAAGGTCGGTTTGCGTATCGCGGTCGAAATCGGCTTCGAACGGCCGAATTTCCGGCAGCACACGCATCTCCGTCGTGAAGTGGTAGTCATATTCGTCAAGCAGACCCGGGAATGGACCCGAAAAGTCATAGACCACTTCGACAAAATAGGACCGCCAGCCGACCGAAGGTTTCCCGGGATTGGCGATATAAACCCCCGGCGATTGTTGTGTCAAAACACTGGAGGTCCAGGTATTGCCGATTGTAACCTGCCGAAAATCCCGGTTGGCCGGATTGTCCGCTTTGATTTGTCGATGTTCCTGAATAACTGGCTCAAGCATCAGCCCGATTAAAATATCGGAATCCACACACTTTACTCTCGGCAGTTTAATTATTTACTCAAACTGACCGATTTTAGGCCGTGAGGAGTTTTTCCAAGCGGCGGATAACAAGTTTTTCATGACTATATTTGATAACATCTTGAACATTCTCCTGCCAAACCATCCGATTCATTCTGTCTTTCAGTTTGCTAATCGGTTCAAGTCGCAGCCCCTTCTTGGATTTGTTTTGGCCTTGTGCACCTTGGGCTTTCAAACCCAAGTGGGTCAGGCAGGCATAGGCATAATCAACCAGGTGCAGGTGTCTAACCACAGCCCGGTACCGTTTCACTCGGTAATCGCCCAGCCCCAAATGCTGTTTCTCATCCTTGATCAACATCTCAATAGACCATCGTTTCAGATAGTTGGCTACAATCGTTTTCATAGAAGCAGACATATCGTCGGTGACAATAGCAATATGTTTATTTTCTCCCTTACGGCGAGAGAAGACGACTTTAACAGTACCCAACTTATTCAGTTGTCCAATGCGTTCAGCCATTCGGTATTTCCTGGTTTCACGCAAGCCGGTAATGTTGTGCCAGGTACCACTGTTTTTAAGAACATTCCTGCCGTATTTGGCAAGTTTGCGTTTGACAGAACCACCCGAAAACCAGCGATTAGACTTGCCAACGCCTATATAATGCCATTTCTGTTCGTTACAGGCATTGACAACTTCCGGACAAAGGTAAAAAGCATCAAACAAAACTGTGACATGGAAACACGCAGGCAAAGAGTCATTTCTTATGGCTTGTCCTGCCAACTCTGTCAGCTTCTTAAAAGGTATTTTCAATTTGGTTACATGTTCTTTTTTGATATACAACCACGAACCCCATGGGATCGTAATACCATGATAATACAAGCTCGCCTTAACGATGGTGTGACCTGTCCCATATTTGCCGGTAGCGTGATGATGCAGTTTGCCAACGCCTTCCATCTTTTGGGCACGCTTGAGAGTCTGGGTGTCATCAACAATCAAGAACAGATTGCGATCTTTTCGGGTGTACAAACTGAGCAGCATATCGATGGCAATTTGCTGCATAACTATCGATTCACTCCAGACGCTTCGCCAGAGAAATTCACCGTGATTGGTGCGATGAGTAGTGCCTCGCAATGCTTTGACAATTCGATCGATGGTGCTGCCGTTACTGATACAGATCGACAATACCATGGACCAGAAGTAGCTATAAACATGTTCGGAAACCTGTTTTTTGACAGGTTTGAAAAAATTTTGGAGTTTTCTTGGGATTTTACCGATGGTAATCATACAGCTTGCTCGTTTATAAGTAATTGCGTTCACAATACTTATCGGCAAGAGAAGCTGTTTTTGTTTGATAATCATTGCCATCAAAATCCTATCAATCGGTCAGTTTGAGTTATTTACTTATATCGCTTATGGCGTATAATGGCCTAAAGAAAATAGACAGTCAATCAATATAAACAAGGCATCTTTGCGATGAAATATAAGCATTTAATGTTCAGCGGCCATGCAATTCGCCGAATGTTCAGTCGTCAGCTTAGCAAAGATGATATTGTCACGATTATCGATCAGGGTCGCGTCATCAGTGATTATCCCGACGATAAGCCGTACCCAAGTTGTTTAATACTTGGTTTTTTAGATGATATGCCGGTACATGTCGTATTTGCTTTAGATGAGCAGACGCAAACCGGTTTTGTGATAACAGCGTATATCCCCGATCCAGAAATTTGGTCGGAGGATTTTTCGACAAGGAGCAAGAAATCATGAAATGTGTGATTTGCAGACAGGGTCAAACCAAAGACGGCCTGACAACCGTTACGCTCGAACGCGGCAGTACCACGATTGTCATTAAAGAGGTACCTGCCCAGGTTTGTGATAATTGTGGCGAGTATTACCTCAGCGAGAAGGTAACTGCGGACATTGAAAAACTTGCCGAACAGGCCGTCGCACACGGTGTCGAGATCGAAGTCCTGCGATATGCAGCGTAACAAGTTGCTTGAACATCATATCAACCCCAAAAAGACTCTGGCAAAACGTCCGCCAGGACCAATTGCCCCCGTAGCTGTAATAGCGAAAGCCAAAGCTCATTAAATAAAATCACTTATGAAAAGCTCCGAATACCATTAGATATTGCGGATAATATTATTTACATGAGCTGACGGCGCGAACACCATTAATGCCATTAACATCATAAGGAATGACATAACCATTGATATAAAAGACAGCCCATGCCGTAGCTTGATTTTTCCGATCAGCGGTCCAAATAATGAGCATTTCCGCAGGATAGAATATACGGTCTATATAATAACCACTTTGGTCGGGAGGTGCCAGCAATGACATAGCTTCTTCGAGAGTTGGAAGTCGCCAGGATGATATACCTGCGAAATTTTCCCGATTTAAATGGTCAATCCATTCTTTAGCCTTTATCCAACTTAAATTATTGATTCCTCCACGTTCCCAAAGAAGTCCGGTGGCTCTATCATGCACAACCTTTCCATCCGATTTGATTTCATAATCGTGACGAATCCCTTCAGCATCTGGATTGGAGTATGGAAGACCGCCGGGAAAAGTAGCACAATAAAATCCATATTTCTCGATCATTAGTTCAGCCTGTTGCTCAGTCAGGCAATCAGAAGATTGACTTCTAAGTACTACTTCAGGATTATTCGGACACACCTCTTTGCCTTTCATCTGTATATTACCAAAATACTTCAGAGCCTATCTCGTTTTTTATATGCATACACTTATGGTAAATTCCCAACCCATATAGATTCTATTCTACTTATATTTCCAAGCAAGATGATTTTAGTTTTATTAGTATTCAAGAAACCAAGTGCTTTCTCCTGCATCTTAGTTCACATCCCTTTATTTTTAAAACATGATTTGTACTCATCGAGCATGATT
>CAZFDE010000035.1:0-26565 GCA_964517795.1 uncultured Pirellulales bacterium
CGGCATTTTTCAAAATGCTTCTTTTCCATAAACCCCTGCTCGATCTATGTAACTACAATAACAACCCCATACATTCTGTCTATCGTCTAAATAACAAGACAGCTAAACCCCGAAAACACGTCCGATATATCGTCGTTGGTACTCGCAACCCGGGTAAATTTACTTGACGTAGGCTTTAGGGGCGGTAAACTAATATCTTTTAACAATTTTAACAAAACCATGGAGGTTTATCAGTGAGTTACCATTGTGTGGTATTAGCCAAGCAAGTGCCTGATACGAAACGAATTACGGGCGAGGCGATGAATGACGACGGAACGGTCAATCGCGGTGCTTTGCCTGCGATTTTTAACCCGGAGGATCTTAATGCCCTCGAAATGGCCTTACAGATTAAAGAAATCCACGGCGGCACGGTAACCGTCATTACAATGGGCCTGCCGGCGGCGGCGAACCTGCTGCGGGATGCCCTGTATCGCGGAGCAGACGATGCGATCCTCGTCACTGATCGCCGCTGTGCGGCCAGCGATACCCTCGCGACCAGCTATATCCTCAGTTGTGCGGTCAAAAAACTCAGTTACGATATCGTCCTGTGCGGCCGACAGGCTATCGACGGCGATACCGCTCAGGTCGGACCGCAGCTCGCCGAAAAACTCGGGATGACTCAAATCAGTTATGTCGAGGACCTGCTGGAACTGAAAGACAAATCGATCACTGTCAAGCGTAATATCGGCAACGGCTGGCAAAAAGTCCGCACCAAACTGCCGGTGCTTCTGACGGTCACCGGTGATGCCAATGAGCCGCGGATGGCGGCCGCCAGGCGGTTGATGAAATACAAGAACGCCCTGGCTCCGGTCGAGCTGATTCAACAGATCAAAAATGACAATCCCGGCATCGATGATGTTGCGCTTAAAGAACGGATCACCGAAAAAACACAGGCACTCGAACAAAAGGGCCTGTTGATCAAACAGTGGGATCTGGATTTTCTGGAATCGGATCTCGCATGGTGCGGGCGAAACGGATCACCCACGAAGGTGCATCGTATCCAGAGTGTTGTTCTGGCCGCCCGGGAAAGTAAAGAAGTAGTACCTGATGAACCCAGCATTACGGACATGATCCACGACCTGATCAAAGATAAAACCATCGCATAAAAGGATTGAAAACGCATGATTGATGTAAATCGAAACGGAGAAGTATGGGTATTCGCCGAGCAGCATGATCGCCAATTGGAGGAAACCCCGATTGAATTGATGGGCAAAGCCCGGCATCTGGCGGACATCCTCAAGGTTAAACTGGCCGCTATGCTGTTGGGTGATAACGTTGAAAGCCTTTCAAAAAAACTGATCCAGTATGGCGCGGATAAGGTTTATGTGGTCGAGCACCCCCTACTGGGAACGTATCAGGCCAACACCTACAGTAAAGTCATTTATGAACTGATCCACAAACATAATCCCCAAATCGTACTTTACGGGGCGACGGTTACCGGCCGGGATCTGGCCCCGCGAATCGCCAGTGCCGTCAAAGCGGGCCTGACCGCGGACTGCACCGACCTGCAAATCGGCGATCACGAAACCGCCAAAGGCGAAAAGCATGAGAATCTGTTATTCCAGATCCGCCCGGCTTTCGGCGGCAATATTATTGCAACCATTATCAATTTCGACCGTTGGCCGCAGATGGCAACCGTTCGCGAAGGGGTAATGCGGGCGGCCGAGCCGGATGTCAATCGCAAAGGGGAAATTGTAAATGCAAAAGCGGACATCTCACCGGAGTTGGCTGTTCTGGAGATTCTCGATGAACACAAACAGCCTAAAAAGGTAAACCTAAAGGCCGCACGGGTCATCGTCGCAGGCGGTGCCGGGGTTGGCAGCAAAGACAACTTCGGCCTGATCTGGGACCTGGCCAATTGTCTGGGCGCCGCTCCGGGCGCGACCCGAGCCGCGGTGGACCTGGGTTTTATCGATCACGACCATCAGGTCGGCCAGACCGGAACCACGGTTCGCCCGAGCCTGTATATCGCGGCCGGTATCAGCGGTGCGATCCAGCACCAGGCCGGCATGAGCCAGAGTCAGAAGATCGTCGCGATCAACAGCGACCCGGAGGCCCCGATCTTCCAGATCGCTCATTATAAAATCGTCGGAGACCTTAACACGGTCATCCCGATGATGATCAAAGCCCTTAAAGAAAAGAATATCAAGGACGTCAATAACGGATAAGATCATGGCAAACTTTTACACGGATAACGAAGACATTCAATTTTTGTTCAAACACATCGACCTTGGCGCACTGGCAGCCGTTTGTGAAGAGGATTTTAAATTCGCTAAAGACTTCGATCATGCCCCGGCCGATGCCCAAGAGGCACTCCAAAATTATGAATTAGTGCTTAATGCCGTCGGCGAACTCAGCGGTGATTTTATCGCCCCGAGATCGGAATCCATCGACCGCGAAGGCAATACGCTCAATCCGGACGGCTCGGTCAGCTATGCCCAGGGAATCGCTGAGTCACTGGATAAACTCGCCAAAGCGCAGGTGATGGGCTTCACGCTCCCGCATCGTTTCGGCGGGCTTAATTTCCCGAATCTGGTTTATTCGATGGCGATCGAGATCGTCTCCCGCGCCGATGCGGCCCTGATGAACATTTTCGGCTTACAGGGCATCGCCGAAACAATCAACGCCTTTGCATCCGAAGAGATTAAACAGCACTATCTGCACGATTTTTCCGCTGGCAAAGTTACCGGCGCGATGGTCCTGACCGAACCCGATGCCGGATCCGATCTGCAGGCCGTTAAGCTGCGGGCATATCAGGATGACAACGGCCGCTGGTTCCTGCATGGTGTCAAGCGGTTTATCACTAACGGCTGCGGCGAAGTATTGCTGGTGCTTTCGCGAAGTGAACCGGACCGCAGCGGCGGACTGGGCCTGAGTCTCTTTGTCTGCGACCGCGGCCCGACTGTCCATATTCGCCGGCTCGAAGATAAACTCGGTATCCACGGTTCACCCACCTGTGAAATATTTTTCGATAATACCCCCTGTGAGTTGATCGGCGAACGTCAGCGCGGTTTGGTCACCTATGTGATGAGCCTGATGAACGGTGCCCGGATCGGGATTGCCGCCCAATCGATGGGAATCGCCGAGGCGGCCTACCGCATCGCCCGCGATTACGCCGCCAGCCGCAAACAGTTTGGTGTTGCGATCGAGAAACTGCCCGCGGTGGCGGATATGCTGATCGATATGAAAACCGATATCGAGGCCGGACGTGCCCTGCTTTACGAAACCTCGCGGATCGTCGATCTCGAAATCGGATATCAGAAATTGATGGAATTCAATCCACCCGAGGATAAGGATCAGAAAAAGAAAGCCAAGGAGGCTTCGCGCAAATACAAACGAGCTGCGGCGATGCTGACCCCGATGAGCAAGTATTTCTGCTCGGAGATGTGCAACACAGTTGCATACGATGCGATTCAGGTCCTTGGCGGCAGCGGCTACATGCGGGATTACGCATCCGAACGGCACGCCCGGGATGCCCGGATTACAACAATTTACGAGGGTACCAGCCAGCTTCAGGTCGTTGCGGCCGTACGCGGCGTGTGCAGCGGCACTGCCGAGAAACTAATTTCCGAATACGCCCAGAAAACATATCGGCCGGACCTGAAAGGGCAGATCGATAAGCTCACCGAAGGCCTGGAACTGATGAAAAAATGTGTCGCATTCGTCAAGGAAAACGGCAACGAGTACATGGATTTGTACGGCCGGCCGCTGGTGGATATCGCGATCGCCCTGATCAACGGTTATCTGTTCTGCGACCAGGCTGGCTCGAAAGTCGAAATGGAGGTGCCGGTTGCGAATAACGGCGAAAAACAGACAATCGCTATGGCCGAGCGAAAGAAAATTCTGGCCATGCGGTATATCAATCGCAATGCAGCAAAAATCAAGGCATTGGCCGAGATGATTTGCGCCGGCGATAAATCCACCTTCGAATCGTATCCCGCCCTGATCGGCCCGGTACCCGAGCAGATGTAAGGAATGAAGTGATGTTGAAAGCGGTGATCTTTGATTTTGACGGGGTGATTACCGATTCGGAAGTATTGCATTTCCGCGCGTTTAATGAGGCACTGAAGCCATTGGAGGTAGAGATATCGCGCCGAGATTATTACCGGGATTATCTGGGACTTTCCGATGACGATTTTTTCGTCCACCTGGCGAAGAATAAAGATATCATCCTCTCACCGCAGCAGGTAGCTGAAATTACCGAAACTAAGCAGAGAACCTTTGAGCGATTAGCGAAGATCGAAGGTCATATTATCGAAGGGGTTTTTGATTTTCTCCAGATGCTCAAACAAAATAGGGTTCGAATGGCGGTCTGTTCGGGCTCGCTTTTATCAGAAATTGAAATGATCCTCGAACAGGCCTGGCTGCGGCCGTTTTTCGAGGTGATTGTCTCGGCCGACCAGGTTAACAAATCCAAGCCCGATCCGGAAAGTTTTGTCCTGACGCTTGAAAAACTCAACCAAAATTCAGATGACAAGCTGCAAGCCGCCGATTGTGTCGTGATCGAGGATTCGCACTGGGGCCTCGATGCGGCCATCGCCGCCGGGATGCACACCGTCGCCATAACCAATTCCTACGACGCCGATCAACTGACCCAGGCCGAAAAAATCATTACACACCTGTCTGAATTAACGATGCCGGATCTTGAAGAAATATGCAAATAAGCGATCACTGAATCGCGCCTCCGGATATCTCTTTGACTTTCAGCTTTTCGGTATTGACGTTGTATTCGATTTGGCCGACGAGTGCCCCGTTAAACAGACACGGATGATTTTTAGAACCCGTTGCCGTGATTAGGCCCGAGTTCACATCAAACGTGAACTGTGAACCGAGAAATTCAATATCTTTTTGGTTCCTGCCATTTCGTTTTTCATTAAAGCTAACGCCCTTGCCTGCAAAAAGATACTCCAGTTCGATCCGGTCAGATTCTGTCGTATGTAACTGGGCATTGATCATGCCGGCACTGGCGTGAACCGCCTGACCGTATTGGCCGTTCTCGATCGGCAGATAGTTGAACCGAACCTGTCGGGTATTGCCTGAAGCGGTGATATTATTCTGCACAAAATTGTATTGCAGGCTGTTGAAATCCTCGATGGTTGCCCAGCAGGGTCGCTCGAAGCTGAATTTGGACAGTTTCTCGTTCGGTTCGGGAATTTTTGAATGGTTTAGCGTAATCATACCCGGCCCGACAGCGCTAAACTGCTGAGCGAGACCGTCATAATCAATTTGCGCGGCCTTGAGCTGCACGCCCGAAACAAATTCACCGTTTTTTGTTTTAACCGAGGAAAGCTTCACCGGCCCGTCTTTGGCGGTGAAATGCTTCAGTGAAGTTGAGGAATCCTGATTTGGGGTCTGCGGCGAAAAATCGATCAAAAATTCGTCCCCCTTCAGGGAATATTGCTCGATAACTTCGTCGTCGGCCACATCGAGTTTGCATGAACAGTCACCGGTCAAAACGGCGTTTCGCCGGTCGGTATAAATAATGGCCTTTTGCTGAGCGGTAAGCCGCGCCGGCGCATTATTGGCTTTGTTGTCTAAAAAATCTTCGACTATAAATTCGAGCGTTAAAGGTCCTTGTGCCGCAATCCGGCGATCCGCCACACGACCGAAGTCATACTCGATCTGTTTACAATCAAAAACAGTATTTGGCCGGCCGACTGTATGTGTTTCTTCCTGCAGAGTCGGCAACTTCGGCTTTGTAAGATATTTCTCAAAATCGGCTGTTTCCATCGGCACTAACAACAGCCCCCCATCGCAATTAAGCTTTACGGTTTGTATCGATGACAGTTCGCCGTTTTTTCGATTATCCGAAATTTGCTGAGGCTGAGTGTTTTGTTCCTTTGACTCATCGGACGCTGGCGGTTCCTTTGAGCCGATATTGGTGATATCCAGTCGTTCGGTGGTAATCAACTGATCGGCTGTATAAATCCGGACATGATCGTCGAAGATCAGTCGATAGTTATTGCGATCTTTATTTGAATCATGTAATTTTACATCTTCACGTTGATCTGGTTGCCGTTTTTCGACTGTGACTGACTCTGAATTAAAAATGGATGCCTGATTTGTCGGATTGGTATAAACCAATGAATCAAGTGCCCTGACACGCATATACTCCAGCCGATTTTCCAACTCGTGATAAACCAAATCCAGTCCCCGGCCCTGCATTTGGACCTGCTCGGATTCGAGCCGGACCGACCCATCGGTAAAAAACTGAGATCGCTCGGCAATATAATCGATTGTATCGAGGTAAATGGCCACCTGATCGGTGCTGTTTGGGGATATGGGCGAAATCACGATTTTTACATTACCGCTAAACGCAGCTTGTTTCGGGCTAAATGCCTTGGCGTCCTGTTCGGTTAAAAACCGGCCGACTTGGGCGTCGATCCTGATCCTGTTGTCGTGTTGATACATCTCCATAAACGGATCGTCAACCTGCCATTCGTTGTCGCTCTGATAATGCAGCCGCTTAAAGCCAAATTTCTGGTGGATGTTGCCCTGTGTGTCGTATGTGATGAAATTGGCATCCTGAAAAGTCCCGATTTGCGTTTTTTCATCGACCTGGCCCATGGCCGCGTTGGCATCGGGTACTGTATTCACTTCATCGATGGGAGTTTGTGAAATCTGAATCGGCTCGGTGTCCGAAAAATGCCGATACATCCAAAAAAGCAGGATCAGCAATCCCAACGTGATCAGCCCGATCGCTGTTTTTCGTGCTTTACTGGTCATCCGCCGCGGCTCTTGTCATTTCCCGGTTCCAAATAGCGTTTCATTAACGGCTCCCATTTTCCGGTCGATTTAAGGATATACTCGATCGCTTCGCGGACGGCACCACGGCCGCCCGGCCGGTTTGTAATATAATCGGCATAGGTTTTCAGTTCATCGACCGCGCTGGCGACAGCAATCCCGAAACCGACTTGCCTGACAACCGGAATATCCATCAGATCATCGCCGATATAGGCAATTTGCTCGGCCGGGATGCCTGACTGGCGGATGATCTCATGGAGTGTATCAAGTTTATAATGACACTCCTGGAAGCAATAGTCCACCTCAAGCTGTTGGGCACGGCGACTGGTGGGCTCTGAGAATCGCCCGCTGAGAAAAGCGATTTTCATCCCGGCTCGACGCCACATGCGGATCCCATGACCATCCAGAATACTGAAAGATTTGCTCTCGGTCCCGTCATGATGCAACTGGATCGATCCGTCGGTCAATACACCATCCACATCAAGGACAAGCATTCGAATCGAAGCGAGGTTATTCGTTGACATTGGTTTCTCCGGTCCGCCTTTATCCGACGACTTTGATCGTAATAATATCCTGAACATCGATCAGGCCGATGGGTTTACCCGCGTTATCCAGCACCGGCAGCTCGTCGATTCGATGCTTATGGAACAGTGCCGTCGCTTCCGACGCCAGCGCATCGGCTCGAATAGACTTACAGTTCCGGGTCATAATATCAGCGGCTTTCAGGTCGAACGCCTTTTTGCCATGCCGGGTCATTTGGCGGCGAATGTCCGCGTCCGTGAGGATGCCGGTCAATCTCCCCTGCCGATCAACCACCATCACCGCCCCATGGCGCTTGACGGCACTGGTCTTTTTCATGAGTTCTTCGAGTGTATCCGCTTCTTGGGCGATCGGCAGTTTTTCGCCGGATTGAAACATCATCGACTGCTCGACCGTCATCAACTGTCTGCCTAAGGAACCGCCGGGATGAAAACGGACATAATCTTCGACCCCGAACTGCCGTGCCTTCATCAATGTCAAAGCCAGCGCATCACCCAATGCCAGCATACATGTCGTCGAAACACTGGGTGCAACTCCCAGCGGGCAGGCTTCCGTCAGTTTACCCATGCACAAAACAACATCGCTGTATTTGGCCAGTGTCGATTGGGAATCACCCGTTATGGCGATCATTCGAATCTCAAGCTGTTTCACCAGATTGATCAAACGGGTAACTTCATCGGTTTCACCGCCGAAACTCAACACCAATACAATATCGTCCTTTCGTAATCGTCCCAGATCGCCGTGAACCGCTTCGGCTGGATGCAGAAAATGACTGGGAGTACCCGTGGAAGCAAGGGTGGCACTGATTTTCTGTCCCACAATACCGGCTTTACCGATCCCGCTTATAATGATCGATCCTTCACAGTGATACATCATTTCTAACGCTTGGGCAAAATGGTTATCAACCACCGATATCAGTGATCGCACTGCATCCGCTTCCATGTGGATTACATTCTGTGCGTATTCCAGATCGAATTTCATCTTCAAGGTTCCTTCCATCTTTCGATCAATTCAGTTTCACAAAACTGCCCCGCGTATTATAACAGTTCAATTTATAGTCCTCACCCGAGTAAGATGAGTCTGCGTGGATAATAATCCGTTTATCGTTGATTTGTTCGATATGGGCAACCGCAGAACGTTTTTCATTGAGCAAATAATCGGCAACCTGTCCGGATACAAACAGTTCAATTCGGCTGATCTGCTTTTTGGAAACTGCCAGATTGAGAAAGCGAATCATTTCAATCGCGATGGTTTCATGGCTTTTGACATATCCGGATCCGGCACATTGAGGACACGCCTTAAATCGGCTGTATTGCAGTGACGGACGCATGCGCTGCCGCGTCATCTCAATAACGCCGAAACTGCTCATCCGCAAAATTTTAGTTCGAGCCCGGTCGGTTTTGACGGCATTACGAAATGATTTTTCGACTTCACGACGATGTTTCTGGGTGCGCATATCGATAAAATCGCATACAATCAATCCACCCAGGTCGCGAAGACGCAGTTGTCGTGCTATTTCCTGAGCTGCTTCGCTATTAATGGCATATGCCGTTTCTTCGGCCGATTTTTCTTTCCGGTATTTACCGCTGTTTACATCGATCGAAACCAATGCTTCAGTCTGTTCGATAACAACCGATCCACCTGCCTTGAGCATGACGGTACGGGATTGAATCTTGTCAATTTCTTCTTCAATCTTGTATTTATGAAAAAGCGGAATTTTGCCGTCGTAGAAAATGACCTTGCGTTTGAGACGCGGCGTGGCGATTGAAAGAAAATCACGAATTTTTCGTGTCATGCTTTCCGAATCGCATATCACACATTTGATCTGGCTGTTAAAAATGTCGCGCATGGTTCGAATGACCAGATCGGACTCCTGATAGATTTCACAAGGCGCTGACTCTTTCTTGATTCGTTTTTCGATCGCAGACCATAAACGCTGCAAGTATTTCAAGTCGTTTTGGATATCGCGTTTGGAACACCCCTGGCCTGCAGTTCGAATGATAAACCCCATGGCTTTTGGAGGTTTTATGTCATCGAGAATCTGGTGCAGCCGCTCGCGTTCCTGCTCGTCTTCAATTTTGTGCGAAATTCCCTGCTTTTGCATCCAGGGCATCATGACCAGAAATTTACCCGGCAACGCCAGATAAGTCGTCAGGGTCGGCCCTTTGGTCTTGATCCCCTCTTTGGTAACCTGAACAAGCAGTTCCTGGCCTTTTTTCAAACACTTTTGAATAGGCAACCGTTCCTTCAGCGATTGACGGCGGCCGATTTTCTCAATGTGTTCCTGATTTTTTTTGGAAAAATAGCGAGGGTGAAGGTCGCTGATATGCAGAAAACCATTTTTATCTTTGCCGAAATCGATAAATGCTGCCTGAATACCGGCTTCGATATTGACCACTTTGCCCTTATAAATATTTCCTACATAACTGTTAAGATTCGAACGTTCCACATAAAGCTCTTCCAAGCTTCCGTTTTCAACAACAGCGACGCGGCACTCTTCTTTTTCGGCCACATTCACAATCATTTCTCGAGCCATACATAATCCCTATAATTAAAATGACCTCATTGATATACATATACGATTGCTGTAGATTATAAATGTTTTCACGGTTCAATGCCAGAACCAAAATCCGCGGAAAAAGTGGACTTATCCGGCCTGCCCTGAACACTTTGCAAACACAATTCGACCCCGTTTCTGCTTATCGGGCCGCAAAGCATATTTTTACCGAGCCCAAGAACTTCAAGCACTTCGTCCACACGGATCGTCCCCTTTTGATAATGACCCACACGCCAATAAACACCGTTTTCAGCCATTTCGATTGAAACTAAAAAATCGTTGATGTTGATTTTTTGTATTTTACTGCGGTTAGGCTTTTTACGCTCAATGAATAAAGCAGATTGGTTCATGATGTGATCAATTGTTTGGCTCAGTCGGCTATTTAAATTGTTGTGTTCCACCGGTACGAAATATGTTGCCCCGACCGCATATAATTTCTCCTTTGAATCGGACAAATGATACCGATGGATACATCCACCATGAGGCATCTGCCGGTTTATTCTGTAAATAAGTGTTTTGATCGTTTCAGGTTCGGCCGGCTCGTCTAAATGCAGTTGCAACGACAAAACATCTGCTTTGACTTCGAGATCGACGCTTTTGGGCATTAGCAGCGACATTTTCGGACGCGGATTATATCCCTGCGTATAAGCGACATCGATCCCGGCTCTGGCCAAACACCGTTGAAATACACGATGAAGCTCAAGGTGCGACAGATAACGCAGCAATCCACTGACTTCAAAAACCAGAATAAGTTGTCGCCCCAAACCGGTCATAATATACTTAAGCCCTTTAAGGATATAACCTTATCTATCTGTTGAACTCTGTTCAAATAATTTTATATATTGATTTTGCTTCAAAAAAGCAAGATATTTATCCTGTTAGCAAAATACATGGTCTTTCGAAACATAAGAATTCGCGACAAGAATGCCATTTGCGTTAAAATGCCAAGGTGATTGACCGATACCTATACCGAGGCTTTAAAATGAAAAGCGCATTTTCATTAGTAGAGATTTTAATCGTTGTTTCGATTTTAGGGATTCTGGCGGCTATTGTCATTCCGGAATACCAGGGGCATTCGTTGCATGCCAAAGAGGCGGCCGCGCGAACCAACCTCAAAGTCCTCCGCGAAGCGATCGAACGCTATGCCTTCCAGCATGACGGCGTACCCCCGGGGTATATATATGGTAATCCTGACGGCAGTGTGGCGCGGAGCCCGGGGCTTGGACCTGCGTATCGTGGGCAACTGGTCACCAGAAATCAGTATCTTTCAGAATTGCCGAAAAATCCTTTTAACCAAAAATCAGAAACACTGATCCTGGAAAATGGCGCCGATTTCCCCTCAGAGCCAACCCAATCCGAAACATACGGCTGGATCTACCAACCACAGACAAAGACGATTCGCCTCAACTACCCCGGCACGGATGCGTCCGGCACGCGATACTTCGATTATTGAACTGCTTGCTTTTCGCCCTCTACCTCATTATAATCAGGCCATTTCTGAAAAGGAATGGATATGGGTAATACGAAAAAAGGGCTTCGACTGCTTTTTGTGCCGGCACTGGTCGTTTTTCTAGCCAATGCAGCGATTATGATGCTTGAACTGGCCGCTTTCCGAATCTGTGCACGATATCTCGGCTCTTCGCTCTATACATGGACCTCTGTAATCGGAGTGATTTTAACCGGGATTACCATCGGCTACTATATTGGCGGATTTCTTGCAGATAAATATAATCCTCAGAAAACAACGTCTCTGCTTTTCCTGTTGGCCAGTGTCGGTTGTGTCGGCTGTATTATCCTGAATTACAGCATCATTGATTGGCTGTGGCTGTGGACCCTTTCGTGGCCTGTCCGCGTCTTTTTACACGTTGCAATCGTTTATACCCTGCCATCTGTTTTATTGGGTGCGGTCAATCCGGTTTTGGCCAAATGGGCCATCGATAAGGGCCTGCCGACCGGCCATACCGTCGGCGATATTTATGCCTGCGGTGCGGCCGGCAGCATCTTCGGCACCTTCTTAGCCGGCTATTTTCTGATCGCGGCGTTAGGGACGGTTGGTACGGTATGGCTGACGGCTGCGCTTCTGGCGATCATCGCCGTTTTATTTCGGCTCAAAGGGGTTATAACTTATGTCTGGGCCGGCGTATTTGTCGGCTTGTTTTTAGCCGGCAATATATCCGGACCCAATGCACAGCAAATCGGTGCACAGCTTCAGTTGCGTGAGAAAGAAAACCCCCATCTGCTTTACGAAGACGAAACCCAATACTGCTACGTCGCGGTTGTACAGCGATCCGAAACACCGGATCACCGCGTCTTCATGCAGGACAAACTCAAGCACAGCGAAATCATCATGGATGACATCACGCATCTTCAATATCCCTACGAACAAATCCATGCGGCGATTACACACCGGTATGCTCACAATAAAAAGATGTTAGATGTATTGGTAATTGGGGGCGGTGGGTATGTCTTCCCCAGATATGTTGCACATCTCTGGCCAGGCAGCCGTGTTGATGTTGCTGAAATCGATCCCGGGGTAACTGCCGCTGCCATCGAAGGTTTTGGCCTGGATCCCAATAGCGATATTCAAACGATTCCGCTGGATGCACGTAATTATGTCGACGGATTACTTGAAAATAATGAAAACACGGTTCAATATGATTTCATCTATGAAGATGCCCTCAGTGATTATATGATCCCCTTTCAGCTCGTAACCAAAGAATTCAATGATAAAATACTTCATCTTCTAAAAGAGGATGGTATTTACATGATTGAACTGATCGAAATATATACCAGCGGTTTATTTATCGGTGCGTATATCAATACCCTTGAGCAAACGTTTCCTTATGTCTATGCGATTTCCACCAAAGATCTGGAAAAGACCGACCGAAACACCTTTGTTCTCGCGGCCTCAAAAATACCGTTAGACCTGACGGACCTTGAAACATATTACACTCAATCCCCGCTTAATCTATGGTATCTCAATCAACAGGAAATTGAATTGCTTAAAGAAAAGGCGTCCCATATGGTACTGACCGATGATTATGCACCGGTCGAAAATCTGATGGCGCCGGTTGTCAAACAAAGTGCGCGAGATTTATTGATCGGCCGATATTATAACAAAGCGAAGCAACTGCGTGAAATGCAGCAGTTCGAAGAGAGCTTAAAAATATACCGGAAGATCCTCAAGCTCGATCCCAATGAAGCAATTGCTGCATATAATCACATGGCCTCTATTTACACCGAACAAAATCGCCTTCCCCAAGTTGCCGAAAGTTTTGAAAATATGATCAAAGCAGCAAAGCGATCCCCTGGTAAGAACGATCTTTCGGGCATCTATTTCAATTTAGGCGTACTCTACAAGCAATTGGGCCAATCGGAAAAAGCAGTCAAGTCGTTTCAAACAGCAAAAGAGGCGTTGCAGGAAATATTAGGCGCAAAACCCAATTATCTCAAAGCCCAGGTCCTGTTGGGCGACACCTATGCCGAATTGGGTGATTTTCAACAAGCATCGGATGCATTCCGGTCAGCGCTGATGCTTAGACCTTTTGATCCGGGTATTCAATTAAAATATATCAATGCACTGGAATACCAGGGCAAATTACAAGACTCCAGGAAGGCCGCACAAGAAGCGATGCAGAAAATGGAACAATCCGGGCAAACCGAAAATGCTGAATATTTTCGGCATTACCTCAATAAACTCAATGCCCAATAAGTAAACTCATGAACAGAAACTATTTCTTCGTAAAAATAACATTTCGGGTATACGGCAAATCATTCGGGTCGTTCGGCAAGCTTTCAAATTCCGGGATACTGTAAACAGCTGCATCCCACGTTTTTCCGCTGTCGTCAACCTTTCCAACAATGATATCTTCGGTCTTGCCCCGCATGTAATTGGCACCCATTTGAATATTGATATAATTCATTAAAAGATCAATGGACAATTGACGATGTTTCGCATCATAGCGAACGATCCAGTCGCCGGGGATATACACAGCTTCGCCATATTTCTCGCCATTGGTATAGAACCATTCGATAGGATATTCATCGGGTTCGCCTTTTTTATAAATACCCACCCAATCCTGGGCATGCCCCAGTGCCCCGGAAAAAGAAACTTCGATCGGTTCATTCGGCAAATAGCCGCGTTTATCGGTACGCACATGCGGTTTGCCGCTTATGGGTTTTGTATCCGGATGTTCAAATTGGATCTGAGGTAAAATATCAGCAACATTCGGATCAACGACAAAATCATAAGCCGCTTCAAGAAGAAATGATTCCTTAAAGTAAAAACGGGCTTCATAAAGACCGGGCTTGGCAATCCCTTTCTTGAATATTACGTTTCCCTTATAGATGCCATTACGCCCGCCCGCAAGCGTGGGAACAGTCATAACTTTGCCGGGGATGATCTTTGTTCGACCCATTGAAATCTGAGCCTCAGAGATAGTCCCGTCCGGCTCAAACGTAAATCGCCAGCCGTCTTTGTCCGATTGCCACGTGCCCGCTAATTCCTCAGGGAACTGATCGGTATGTTCAAGATACACGGACAGCGTCCCCGGCGTTTTAGTGTAGATCGTGCCGCCCTGTTCGTGCTGCGATGATGTACAGCCGCTGTACATAAGCCCCAAAACACCGATGCAATAAAAAACTGTCATCTGATAGTATTTCATTTTTCCTCCAGTTTATTTATTCCTGAATTACCTTTTTGTTCGATCGATACAGTTTCAAATGTTCTTTTATGGCCTTTATCAAAACATCATTATCAGCCGCTTTGGCAAAATCCAACGCTTTTTGAGCCGTTTCAATGGCTTTTTCGAATTGGCCGGCCGCCGCATAGGCCACCGAAAGGGTATCCAGCAATCCCGGTGCATTGGCATCAGACAGCTCAATGCTCCTTTCACCAAGACGAATCGCCTCATGCGGATCGAACATGTTCGCATCCGAGCTGGTGGCCTTGATCCAGGCTAAATTATTCAAAACAACCGGCATGTTCGGCTTGATCGCAATTGCCTTTTGCCAGTAATCCAAAGCGTTGACCCATTGGTTCTTTTGAAAATAAATATCGCCGATCACTTTGAATATATTCGGCTGATTGGGATCAGATGTGATAGAACGCGTATAAGCATCAAGTGATTGACCAAGATCATTTCGGGCAAAATAAATATCACCCAGTTTATTCAAAATAGACGGCTGATTCGGCTTTAAGTCGATTGATTGTTCAAAGTTGATTAAAGCATTGTGGTAATCATCCGCGCGCAGAAACATAAATCCCATCTGTCGATACAGGTCGGGATCTTCTGGATTGAATTCAATTGCCTTGCGACAATGGAAACCCATGTTATTAGCATCCTTTAGCCCGGCGTAAGCGTGAGCCAGATTGCTGTGAATCCGCCAACTTTCCGATCGCATCGCCATTGCTTTTTTTAAATACTCAAGTGCTTGTTGATAATTGCCCAGATGATTGCTGACGACACCTAAATCATTCAAAATTGCATAAGAATCCGGCTTTAAAGCATGGGCTTTTTCAAGGGGCTCCAGCGCATCGGAAAACTGATTTTGTTTGATATAGACTTTAGCCAGTTGATGGTACCCGTCAAAATAATCCGGTTTTTCCCGGATCATTTCTTCACATAATGTTTTGGCTTGTTCATATTCACCCCGGGATGCCAAAAAAGCTGCCTCGGTATTAAGCTCATGCAGTTCAATCAGGTCTTTGGGATCGGTTTTTTCCTGGTCGAACGCAAAGGATTCCGTTACCGCAGCGCCACCCATATACCCGAGTGATTCCAGTCGCCGTCGCGCGGCTTCGTCCAATTCAAACTCCCGGTCGGGTTGATCCTTTCGCACATTTTGTTCCAGTATCTGCTTGAGCCCGTCCTGCAATATCCGGGCACGATGCGGCTGCTGGTCGATCAGGTTGTCCTGCTCATTCGGGTCATTCGCCAAATCATACAATTCCGGCCGCGTGGTTTGAATATACTTCCATGGCTTCGATAAAATCCCCAACAGCGAATTGCCGCCGTACTTCGTCGGATAAAGGCTTTCGCAATAATAAGGGACCATTTCCATGTCAGTCGCGGTTGTCTCCTTAAAGTAACCGCTCAAATCCCGCCCCGCGACCGCTGCCGGGATATCCATATCGGTCAAGCGGCAGACGGTCGGGACGATATCGATCAACCCGACGAATTCCTCAATGGATTTGCAAGCGGTCTGGCCCGGCAGGTGAATAATCAGCGGCACCCGAATTGCACTTTCATAAATAAAAAACGCGTGGGTGTCCTCCCCGTGCTCGCCCAGCAGTTCACCATGGTCACCGGTAACGATCAACAGCGTGTTGTCGTATAAATCCAACTGTTTGAGGGTTTGAATCACCTGTCCAATGCAATAGTCGGTATAGGCAATTTCCCCGGCATAAAGATTGTGAGCGAATTTCGACGCAAACGGCTCCGGCGGCTCATACACCGTATGGGGATCATAATAATGAATAAACAGAAAGAATGGTTCGTCACCATGCTGCTCAAGCCATTGGTTGGCCAATGCCGTGGTATCACCGGCTTTGCGTTCGGATGCACTGCCCTTGCCTTCGGGCAGATCATCGATATAGGTATCGAACCCCTGGTCCAGCCCGAATTGACGATCCAGGACAAACGTGCTGACCACTGCGCCGGTCGTATATCCGTTTTCTTTGAACATTTCCGCCAATGTATGGTTCGCCGGATCCAGTTGATAATCCAGGTTGTCGTGAATGCCGTGATAGGGTGGAATGGTACCGGTCAGCATGGAACTGTGGGCCGGCAGGGTCAACGGCACCGGCGTATATACATTTTCAAACAAGGTTGATTCGACAGCAAGTGCATCGATATTCGGCGTAGTCGCAGCATCGTAACCATAACAGCTTAAATAATCACTGCGGCAGGTATCGATACTGATCAAAACGACGTTTTTAATCTTGCCGGCTTTATCGTCCGAGCGGCACTGGATACCGCAGCCGATGATGACAAGACACACGACCAGTCGTATATAATTTTTCATCGTATCATGCCTTTATTGAGATAACCCAATGGCGTTGTTATCGTTACGGCCAAATAGCCGGCCGGGTTCATTATATCGACCGCCCATGCCATGTTCAAGCTGATTTATGCCGGATAATCGCCAACCGTGTGAATCTAAAATATAACATAAACGCCCCCGGCTGAAAACCCGTGGCTTTTTTCAAGCGAAGCCTGGCCGCGGCCTTCTTTGCCCTGCATCTGAACATCTTTCTGAGTTAGGGCTTCATGGATCCTGCTTGTTGAAACAAAGCAACCTGCAGCCCAATTCCCGCCCAAGCGAGGCCTTCGGCGCGCATCGACGATGGTCAGCGCGCGCATCGACGATGTCAGGACCGCGCATCGACGATGGTCGGCGCGCGCATCGGTTATGTCGGGACCGCGCATCGGTAATGGTCGAGTGTCGGCACGACCCCTACGACCGGTACAGACGCAAATGAATACCCCCCACCGCATAGGATACCGGATTGAAACACCGGCCATGGTTATCAAAAGAGGGGTGTCCGATAAAGTAAAAAAAAGAGGCAGGTTTATAACCTGCCTCTTAAAGTCATTGTAAGCGTTAGTCTTCGCTTATTTGCGGCGTCTCAGGAACAGTCCGCCCAGACCCAGCAACGCGATGGTCATGGGTTCCGGAATGACGGTTACGACGAGACCTTCACCGGTGCTTCCAAAGGTACCAGTCAGAAGCTGGATTTCAAAGGTGTCGCCAACTTCGTATGCCCAAAGTCCTGTTGAGTTCGCTATGACATCAAAGGTGAACCATTCGCCGGTATCGACGTCGGTGGTTTCATCCCATGTGCCGCCTGCGGGAGCTGCTGCAAAGGCAAATCCACTGGGCAGATAGGACGGGGCAATATCTATTTCAGCTAAGCCACCCATATTGCCGTTGGCGGTAATCGTCGGATTACTGAGCTGATCTTTGTAATTCGAGTAGTCAACCCAGATAACACCGGAATAACCGCTTTCGCCGCCACCGTCAGGTGTGGCTTCGGCCGATGTGCCGGATACAGTATATG
Source organism: uncultured Pirellulales bacterium (assembly GCA_964517795.1). Classification (GTDB taxonomy): domain Bacteria; phylum Planctomycetota; class Phycisphaerae; order Sedimentisphaerales; family Anaerobacaceae; genus CAZFDE01. The sequence continues at coordinate 17,943 of CAZFDE010000035.1, forward strand.
TCGTTGCTGTATCCAGCTCGATCGTGGCCGGGCCGCTGATCACCGGCAGGGCGCTCACTGCGGAGACCATGCCTAAAACTAACAGTAAAGCTAACAATTTCTTCATCATACATCTCCTTCCAACATTGTTCTGCTGACACTCAACCTCTCCTCCATTAGGTAAAGGTCAATGACAGCTTTCTTAACATTGTTTACATTTCAAATAACATTCAATTCAACCAATCTTCACACATTACTCATTCGGCTTCAATGTGCCGTAACACGGACTCGACGTGAAGTGCGTATCCGTATCGACCTTCTGCCAACCGGCATTAAAGATTGTCAGGTCGGTCAATGAAACGTGCTTACGCGCACCGTCTTTGTTCTTGCCGTCGTAGTCATGGGCAAAGTCCGCACAGTAACCGGCGCCGCCGCCGCCACCCGAAATATTAAACAGGGTGTCGGTGTCAACTTTCTGCCATGCATTGTTGAACAGCGTCAGGTCGGAAAGCGACACATACTTACGGGCACCGTTCTTGTTCTTGCCGTCAAACTCGGCATCGGTATCACCCTTACACTGATACGCATAGCACCAGCATTCGGGTTTGCCGATACGTGTCCATTCGGCTTCATCCGGTGCACCGGCATAACAATCCGGTTCTACTGCGGCCGCTTCAAGAACACAACCGGTGAGGGTCGGCGTGATGTCTTCGTCAACGTTTTCCATCACGACACCGGCACGAGTGGTATTCTCGGCCAGGGTTACCGTCGTGTTGGAATCGGTGGGACGGCTGATGTTGAGGACCAGCAATGCGCCGTTTGCTGCCGGGGCATTGGGTGAACCGTCATACAGGGACCCCATCTCAATGGTAATGCCGCCCGTGCCCAGGCCCGTTTGTGCGCCCGGATCGCCCGAAGGGGCAATCGGCGTACCATTCGAATCAACGTCGCCGGTGGCGTCGTTAATATCTATGGTACCCGGGAAAACCCAGTAATCTACACTGCTGCTTGCGACTGAATCAAACGTGGCGCCATTGTCCATCGTGATATCCAGTGCGAACGCACGCGGAAGATTGGCGTCGGTCGAATACGAGATAGTTACAGTATTGGCATCCCCATCACATGTGGCGGTACAGGTGACCGCTGCCAGCGACGGAACGCTCAATAAGGCAACTACCAGAATAATCGCCATCTTTTTCATACTAAAATCCTTTCTTTTCTTTTCTTCTTTTCTTTTGCAGGGCAACGCACCCCGCATCCTGGTTACATTGTACAACTGAACTTAATGAGCCTGCCTTAACACGCAATAACTGGAACTTACAGACCGCTTCCGCTCCACTTCAGAGCGTCAGCATGGCCGGCAGGGAGCCGTCTTGTCATACTTCTTTTCCGCTCCTCCAGTCCTCCTTTCCCGCCTTACGGCGATTTTGCGTGCATAAGACATAATATCCCACGCACAATGGTTACTTTTACCTGGTGAAGGTAAGAGTAATGTAGCATCTGGGCCTGAAAAAATCAAGTTTTTTTTGTGTTAGCAAAGCAAAAAAATGAAAATTTTTAAAAAAATCCGATAAAAATTCGATTTCCGGCCAAAATCACGTATTTTTACCGGGTCTGATGTCGTCTCAAAGCAGCGATTTTTTAAAAATATAACGGATATACCGCTTAACAGTAGTATTCATGGCGATTTTTTTGGATGGGTATTGCGAATGGTGGTCATGTTAAAATAGTAAAAAATCTACGATTGGGCTTTTAATTTTCTAAATTATTTGCTAAATACAGACATTATGATAAGGATATTTCAGGGACGATTGCCTTTTATACGAAGTTTAATGCTCATTTCGGCCGCATGTCTGGTCTTCGTCGGGATGGCGACACTCTATGCGATTGGCCACCCCGCCGACCCCTCTCAGACGGCACAAGATGCCGACCAGGCAAACCTGATGCAAAAACAACTCCTTTTCTTCGCGATGGGGCTGGCCGGCTTCGGGCTCATCAATTTTTTCAATTACAGAAGACTCGGATACATCAGCTACTGGCTCTATGGGCTGATCCTGTTTCTGCTTTTCCTGCTGCTGGTCAGTCGATACGTCACCCCGCTGCCGTTTATCCCCCAGATCAACGGCACGCACCGCTGGATCGTCATTCAATTCGGCGGATTGCGGCTGCCCAATATCCAGCCGTCGGAATTCTGCAAACTGATCTATATTATCGCCCTGGCGTGGTACCTGCGGTATCGCAGCAATTATCGCAGCATAAGCTCGCTGCTCGGCCCGTTTGTGCTGACATTAGTCCCGATGGGGCTGATCCTGCTGGAACCGGACCTGGGAACATTTTTGTTAATGATGCCGGTATTGTTTTCGATGTTGTTCGTCGCCGGTGCCAAACGGCGGCATTTAGTCGTTATCATTCTGCTGGCGATAATGGTAAGCCCGCTGTTCTGGACGCAAATGCGGGCGTATCAGCGAAGACGCATCAGCAGCGTCCTGCTGCAAAATCAGCGTATGCAGGATCTGGCCGAAAAACACCCCGAGCTGGGCAGGATCCTGGTGGGCACCCCATTCAGCCGAAAACGCTGGGTTAATGACTGGGGATACCACTTGCTGCGTTCGAAATATGCGGTTTCCTCCGGCGGGATTGAGGGCCGGGGATATCGACAGGGCCCTTTTATCCGATACAATTTTTTGCCCGAACGGGAAAATGATTTCATTTTTGCCATGATCGCCCATCAATTCGGCTTTATCGGTGCGGTTGCGGTCATGGGACTCTATGCGGTTTTGATCTTTTGCGGCCTGGAAATTGCCGTCAATAATACCGATCCGTTCGCGCGACTATTGGCCGTCGGTATTTCGGCCATGTTCGCCGTTGAAGTGGTGATCAACATCAGTATGACGCTCGGACTGATGCCGATTACCGGATTGACGCTGCCGTTTGTCAGCAAAGGCGGCTCGAGTCTTTTGGTCAGTATGCTGGCCCTGGGGTTGCTCAATAACATCGGCCGCTCGAGACCGTTCAGTACCGCCCCTAAACCCTTTGATACGCAATAAGGCTTTTTCGCAATATGCCTGCATTAAAAGGATACCCCAAACCGATATAGCAATATGATCAAAGGATTTCGACAAATTGCAGGCTTAACCGTCACCAGTCGAATATTGGGACTGGCCCGTGACATCTGTTACAGTCACTTTTTCGGCTCGGGATGGCTGATGACCGCATGGACAATGGGATTTAAGATCCCTAATCTCTCGCGACGGCTGTTTGGCGAAGGCGCGGCATCATCGTCATTCATTCCGGTATATAGCGAATCCCTTCATCGCGAACCCCAAAACGCGCAGCGATTGGCCAATACCGTACTGACAGTCTTACTGGTCGTTCTGGCCGCGATTACGGTTTTAGGCGAAACAGCGGTATGGATATACGCCCGTTTCTTTGCCGATGCCTATGGGGCGCAAGTCGGCCTGCGATTATGCGCCATCATGATGCCCTATATGATCGCCATTTGTCTGGCTGCCATTTTAGCCGGAGTCCTGAATGTCCGCAAACACTTCGCCGTACCCGCATCCGCGCCGATCGTGCTGAATCTTTGTATCATCGCAAGCATCCTTTTAACCGGCGAGTGGCTGCAAATGCCCGCTGAGAAACAGGTTTATCTGGTCGCACTTACGGTGCTGGCCGCAGGACTGCTGCAAATATCAATGCATTTCATCGTGCTTCGCCAAAAAGGATTTCGGTTTCGCCTGACCTGGGATATTCGATCGCCCGCATTCGGTAAAATTATTACCTTGATGCTGCCGATGATCGTGGGCCTGACCGTCACCCAGATCAATACCCTGCTCGACGACCTGATCGCCCTGGGATTCGCCAGTGAGCAGGGATATCCCGTCAGCTACGGCGCAGTCGGCCAACTTTATTTTGCCCAGCGGCTCTATCAATTTCCGCTGGGCGTTTTGGGCATTTCACTGGCGACAGCCATTTTCCCGGTGATGAGCGCGGACGCCGCGCGTAATGATCTCGACGCCCTGCGGAAAACCATATCCCGCGGCATCAAGGCCTCTTTTTTCGTTGCCCTGCCGGCCACCGCCGGGTTATGGATCATCGCCCTGCCGCTGACGCGCGTCTTGTTTGAACACGGTCGATTTCAATCCGAGGATACACCGAATGTCGCATTCACACTGGCATGTTATGCGTTCGGATTGACAGGATACTTTATTCAGCAGATCAGCATTCGTGCGTTCTATGCAATGCAGGAATCCAAATGGCCCGCGCGGACCGCTGCGATTGCAGTGGGTGTCAATCTCACCTTGAATTTTATCCTGATTTGGTTCATGGGGACTGCCGGACTGGCCCTGTCAACCGCTGTTTGTTCCTATCTTCAGATTGTGATCCTCTTGAAATACCTTCGCAGGCGATTCGATGGCAAAATCACAGACCGGCTAAAGCAAAATCTGCTCAAAACCCTTGCAGCGACGGCCGTGATGACCTTGGTGGCCCTGATGATATTGATCGGATGTGCAAAATTGCCGCAGTCGCGGATGAATGATATCATAACCATCACATTGATCGTCATCGTGGCCGCGGCGGTATATCTATTCGCCGCTAAGCTCTTGAAAAACGAAATGTTGCCGTTGATAACCGGCTCCAAAGGGATAAAGCAATAACAATCGTAATCGTCTCAGAAAGCGAATGATTAAATCGCGAAAAAGTGTAAAATTCGAAAAATTTGGCTGGATTTGCCAACTTTGTCTGTTTTCGGACGTAAAGAACGCATTAAAATTACCCGAAATACTTATTTGAAAGGGACTTGGTGTTTTCGAACACAATGAATCGTTCATGAATTTGCTTAAAATGACCATGAATTTTCAAAAGCGGCTGTTCATCGTATCCTGTTTGGTCCTGCTGGCGGGCTATATTGTGCCGTGTTCCGCGCAGCAGCGAAACACCCCCTCTTCCCTGTTATCGCCGTCAGTTGCCTCAGTCTTCTACGATATTGCCAATACCATCAACGCCACAGAGGATGTCAACGAACTGTATATGCAGCGCGCCCTGCTCTTTTATGACGCCGCATTGGAATTGGACCCGAGTGTGAAATTTATACCGGAACGTGTCATTAACCTCTTGTCAGAGTATTACTCGAGTGAAAAAGCGGAATTGATGGAGCGACTGCTTTACTCGTACCTTAATCGCGATGCGGATCTGAATGTGACCAACAATGCCGTAACGTATATTTTATCGCGACTGAACAGCCGGCCCCTGCGAGAAGCGGCGTTGGGCGGCTTGATCAAGAATCTCAGGACAAAAAATGTTTTTTTCGATTCGGAGATGGCCGTATTGCTGGGGCTGCTCAAAGCTGAAAAAAACGACCTGGCTTCCGCTTCGAATCTTTTTTTCGAAGCATATTCCATCAATAAATATAACGCGCTGGCGTTTGAGAAGTTCCGCGAGATCACCGCGGAGCGCATATTCCCGGCCATGGAACTTCAATACCTGCGACGCCAGTGGGGAAAAAACCTTTTGGATTTGAATGCCGCGATGGCATTTGCTGACCGGGCCGCAACCTATCAGTTATATGAAACCGCGGCACAGACGTACGAATACTGTGCTCAGCTCTTCGAACACCTCAATCCTGGCGAACCCATTCCGGCCTTGATCTATCGCAACTGGATGCTTTGCTACATGAACACCGAACGCAATGCGTATAAATGCCTGCAAGTCTATGACCAGATCGAACAACAGGGCGTTGCTGACTTGATCGCCGCGGTCATCGCCGCAAAATGTGCCGAGAAATCGCCTTCTGAATTTTCAGCCTCAGCCATCCTTGCCGATGCCGAACAAAAAGCGTTGCAGGCGATCGGGAAAAATCCGCAAGCGAGCGACTACGGGCAATTGAGCTGGTTTTACCTGTTCGGATTAGGGGATACGCAACAAGCGATCGATTGGGCGAACAAGGCCTATGCCGCTCAACCGGATTCTGAAAACGCGGCCGCCCTGCTCGCGCTGACATTAGTGACCAACGGCCAGAGCGAATTTGCCCGCCCCATCCTCGACCAATATCCGGATAATCAATTTGCTCATTTGGCTCAGGCGTATATGGCAGAAGACGCCAATGACACGACCCAAATGATCGAGCATCTGAAAACCGCTATCGAATTCGATCCCGGCTCGATTGCGTCAATGGCCGCCAGGCAAAAGCTGCAAGCCTATGATTCTCAGTATATTCCCGATTTCGATCCGACGGTGGTATTCCAGGCCCTGACGACCAATTTTGAATATCCGCTGATCCCTTCGTTCAAATTACCCAGCGAACTTTTTTCGGTCGAATTGAATCTTCATGGCACCCAGTTCCCTTACCCGGCCGAGATCAAGCCGTTTTTGATCATCACGAATACATCCACCGAACCATTCATCATCGACCCGGACGGACTGTTCAAGGGCAATGTCCGAATTGATTTGAAGATATCCGGCGATCTCTCTCAAACGATCCCGGCCATCTTCCAACGGCAGTATCGCCCCTCAGGGATTATCAAGCCCGACCAAAGCATGTTGCTGCCCATCGAATTTGTGAATGAAGCATTCTCGCAAATTCTCCGGTCCCATCCGCAGGCGGATCTGGTTTTCGAATTCACGACCTATATCGACCCGGTCCTTCAGCCGGATGGAACCGTCGTGAACGCCTTGAAGGATTTTGCCCCGTCCACATCTTCGGCCAAGCGGCCGGGTGTCGATCTGACCAACCGATATCTACAGAACCGGTTTAACTCACTGAAAGGCCCGAAAGGCCAAAAAATGCAGTCGGCCAGACTCTTTTCGGGCCTGCTGATCGAACAGCAGATGATGGCCGGATTACCGGATCCCCTATACCGCTTCACCTATGCCGAATGGATGCCGCAAATGCTGGAATCCGGATTGCTGCGCAACCTCTATGACGACGACTGGACCGTCAAAACCTATACCATGGACATGCTGCAGCCGCTGCCGCTGGATTATAAACTGACCAATGCCGTGTCCGAAAACCTCCGTGATCCGCACTGGCCGACCCGTATGATGGCCCTGTACCTGCTTTCTCAAAAGCAAAATGCCGGCTTTAGCAAGGTTTTGGACTGGTACGCGAAACAAGACCAGAACCGCCTCGTTCGCGAATTGGCCCTCAATCTCGGCGGAAAAAGCCCTCAACAAACCCCGGAAAAAGCCGTCGAGCCGAATTTATCCGAACCGAATGCCCCTTCGCAGCGAATAACTCAATAAAATCTGAGAATTTTCAAAATTTCTGTTGTAATTTTCAGTTTTTTATGTAAGATTCCGCGTTTCTTTTGTTAGTGTAAATTCGTTTGTTGTTTGATTTGGAAAGGATAAAGAACAATGCCGGCAACAGTAGATAGTGAAAAATGCACCGGATGCGAATCATGTGTGGACGAATGTCCCAGCCAGGCCATCAGTATGAAGGACGGCAAGGCCGTCATCGACGCTGATGCCTGTGTGGACTGCGGCGTATGCGTCGATGCATGCCCCGTCGAAGCCATCAGCATGGAGTAAACCAAATGTCCTTAAGGAAGCGTTTTCAACAAAAAACGCTTCCCTTTGGCCCCATCGTCTAGGCAGGTCTAGGACACCGGGTTTTCAACCCGGCAACAGGGGTTCGAATCCCCTTGGGGCTATCGGTTAAGCGGATACATTGATTTGTGTCCGCTTTTTTTATTGAGGGATTCGGACCCCTTCGGATGCGAAGCAGACGACTCAGGGGTTCGACACACCGCAGGTAAGCCGCGAAGCGAATCCCCTTGGGGCTATTTGTTTTGTCAAAGAGCGTTTGTTGTTTATCTATTTTAACGTAAGGTGCTCATCAAGGTGCTCATAAGGTGCTCAACTATTGCACAAAAATCCTCATTTTTGACTCAAAAAGCTTAAGGTGCTCAAGTGCTCAAGGTGCTCAAGGGGGGAGAAAATGTTCAGGCAATTTATGTTCATAATTTTGGAGTTGTGATTCTTCATGATAAATCCTTTTGATGTAAACTTAAAAGTTAAAGGTAAAAGATCAAAACCAAAACGTAAAAGTCGAAACTATGGTGGCCGCTTCCGCCGTCGCCCTTGCAGGACTATGTCGGACAGGTCGCGGCACTGAATTTTAAATAGATCTCTCGACTGCGCTCGAGATGACACTGCTACTCGCTCGATACTACGGTTGGTATTATACCAAAAAACCGCCGAATGTCAAGGATTTTTTGAGAAAGTCATGGGATCAGAAAGAAGAAGAAAATGATTTTTTCAGCCACAGAGGACACCCCTAATAACTGAGGCACAGGGGGACAGGCGGAGCCACAGAGATATAACTCAAAACTAAAAACTCAAGATTCACAACTAACCGAAACCACGGATTTCACGGATTTTTTTTCACCACGAAGAACACGAAGATATACTCAGACACTGATTTACACCGGATTTCACGGATTTTCCAAGCCACAGAGGACACCCCTAATACCTGAGGCACAGGGGGGCAGGCGGAGCTGGTGTTGTTCGTCGTGATAGTTGTAGAATTCGATAGGTTCCATTTTTTTCTTCCTTTAACCACGGATTTGTTTAAGCCACAGAGCTCAGAGAGAACTCAGAGAAAAAGCAACCACGGATTAACACTCGCCGTGATCGATATGAC
>CAZFDE010000036.1:0-25591 GCA_964517795.1 uncultured Pirellulales bacterium
ATGTGCCCGCGGAATGTTTTGGCGATCCGAATCTCGACGTCCCAAACGGTTTTGTCGATTTTGCGGTGCCAAAATTCGATCAGCAGATGCAGGATTTGCAGCAGTTGTTCTATCGCCACAGTCGATTCGGGCTTTATTCCACGATGTGGGACCTGTGGCTGCCGTTTTCCGTCTGCTGGATCGATACGGAAAATCCCGCATTGGATCAGGTCTTTCAACGTGAAGCCGTTCGCCACCTTTTAGCCACTCGAAAGCTCGATGCCGAAGGATATGTCTCGACCCATCAGCATCGGGGATTAGGGCACGTGGACGGCTGGCCGTTTCCGTTGTGGACACAGGTCGGCGGCGTCGGCTGGCATTTTTCACTCAAAGGCGTTCCTTACGAAGGCGGGTTCGGCCTGACTGAATCTACCGGACAAAACTGGAATCTCCATGGTTGCGAAAAAAGCGGAATTACGCGCGATCGGGGATTGAACCTTAAATTAACACAACCTAAGGCAAAAATCGATTCACCGGAATTTTCAGTTCAGGGTCAGGTGGCCACTTTTATTGTGTTGGAATGGTGGGCGAACGGACTCGATAAGGACAGTCTGTGCTATTTTCAGTGGACAACCCAGGATTATCCCAAATTCAGTGATGATCGAAAAGTTTATTTTTCTCCGCCGGCTAATGAAAGCAGTCAGGAATTTACGATGATTCCGCTGTATCGGTTTATCAAGCCTGAGGATATTATCACCAAAATCAGGATCGGCTTCAATAATGAAGAGGCCGCCGAGGTCCGTGTTCAGGCGGTTTATACGGCCGTCGATACCCGCCATCCGATCAACAATTCGGCTTATATCATCGGCTGCAGCGATTATTTGCGAATCAGCGGTGATCTGAACTTTCTGCGGGATAACATCAATAAAATCCGTCGGTCGATGCGGTACATGATGAAGGAATTTCAGACGGAAAAATATAAATGCATTTTTGTGCCGTGGTGGGGCCATGACGGCCGCAGCGGCATCGTTTATGATAAGGACGGCAATAAAGTCATTCGACACGGCCTGGGGATCGGCAACAACTACTGGGACCTGCTGCCGTGCGGCGGAAAAGACTTATCGGCAACCCTGTACTATTATGATGCGCTCAAGCGGCTGGCTGAGATCGAACAACTCATCGCCGATCATCCGCGGTGGAATATCCCCGAAGGGGTTATGCGGTATAAGCCCAAAGACCTGCTTAAGCATGCCGAGGAGGTCCGAAAGACATCCAGCAAGATATTCTGGAATCCCAAAACGAAACGCTTTGTACCATCGGTCGCCATTGACGGCAGCAAACCGGATTACGGCCTGACGTTTCTGAACACCGAAGCAATTTATTATGGAATTGCGACGGATAAACAGGCCAGGGATATCCTCAACTGGATGAGCGGCAAACGGATCGTCAAAGACGATACCTCTCAGGGTGATGATATTTATCACTGGCGGTTTGCGCCGCGGGCAACCACTAAACGCAACATCGAATATTACCAAAGTGTCTGGAGTCAACCGGAAACGATCAAATGGGGATATCAGGTTCAGGACGGCGGGGCGGTTCTGGGCTGGTCGTTCTATGATATGATGTCGAGATTGGCTATCTACGGCCCGGATGATGCATGGCATCGGCTTCAAGAGATTCTCAAGTGGTATGAGGATGTCATGGCCGAGGGGGGTTATCGTGCGTATTACAGCAAACCTGAACGCGGCACCATGCAGGGCGGCGGGCCTCCCGGGGGATTAGGTATTGACAAGGAATTCTACGAATCGGTAATGCTGCCGCAGGTCATGTTCTACGGCTTTTTAGGGGCACAGCCGTATATGGATAAATTAGTCCTGAATCCCAACCTTCCATCGGACTGGCCCCAATTGACAGTTGCTAATGTATGGTATCAGAAGAATTTGCTGGATATTACCGCATCGAATGAGCAGATCAAAATCACGGTTCATAAAAATTTCACCGGCCACTTAAATCTCCAACTGCCGAAAGGCCAATGGGAAATCCTCTATCCCAACGAAAAACCTAAGCAAGCGACTATCATAGTCGATATGAAAAAACTCGCGGTATTTCCGATATCGCTTGGCCGATCTGATATCATTGACCTCAACAAAGTGAAATAAGTCTCAAGGTTTACAAATGGATTCAAAAACACGTGTGTTAACAGCTTTAAACCATCAAAAACCGGACCGGGCACCGTTCAATTTCTGGATGGACCGGCGATTGATGGAACAATACGAGCAAAAGCACAATCACCGCCACTGGCGGGTAACGGCGTACGGAGCCGATGTGATCGAAACCTTTCCCTTATTGGATTGGCCGCGAGGCAAAGGCATCGATCAAAATGGCACGTTTTGGCAGACCGAAATATACCTGAAGGATTTCAACGATATTGACAGTATCCCGCTGCCGGATCCGAACGACCCGAAGGTGTATGAACTGATCGAACAGGATATTCGCGAATTTCCCGATACGGCCGTATTTCTCGATGTCATCACGCCGTGGGGGCATATCGCCAATATGCGATCGTATGAATTGATTTACATGGATATGGTCGATTATGAGGAACCGTTTAAGCTTCTCACGCGGCGGATTACCGATATTCTCAAGTTGATAGTCGAAAAGGCCTGCCAACAGGGTGTAACGGCTGTTTATTTAATGGAGGATCTGGCAACCGTAAATGGCCTGGCCTTTTCGCCGGCGATGATCAAGGAATTCTGTCTGGATTATGCCAAAGAGCTGGCGGATATCGCGCATAGCTACGACAAGCCGGTATTGTTCCATTCCGATGGAGCGGTGATGGATTTGCTGCCGCTGCTTTTGGAGATCGGTGTCGATGCCTGTAATCCGCTGCAGCCGCATCTCAATGACCATCGGCAATTTAAGGAGCAATTCGGAAATGATCTGGCCCTCTACGGCGGCCTGGACAATTGCTATGTGATCCCAGAAGGCACCCCTGAAGATGTTCGTGACCATGTTTTGGGGATATTCAACACAATCGGCAAACCCGATGGGGCGCTGATTTTTTCCAGCCACGATATCCCGCTGGCAACCCCGCCGGAAAACATTGAAATGATGGTCAATACGATCAAAAACGAATGTCACTATACTTAACAACAGAACAGGAAATCTATTGTGGAAAAAATCAGTTCAGCGAAAGTAACTCAACTGCGATGCGAATATCTGGAAAATCCAACCGCCATCGATACCAAAAATCTGCGTTTAAGCTGGATCATGAAGTCCTGCCGCCGCGGGGCGGGGCAAACTGCCTATCAGATACGGGTTTCCTCGAGCCTTGAAAAACTCAAAGCAAACAAGGCGGACATGTGGGACAGCGGTAAAGTCAAATCCTGCCGGTCCAATCAGATCGAATATCGCGGCAAAGCCCTGAAGTCTCGAATTCAATGTTTTTGGAAAGTGCGGATATGGGATGAAAGGGGTTATGAAAGTGCATGGTCAAAACCCGCTCAATGGTCAATGGGGTTACTGGCGAAAAGTGATTTTAAGGCCAAATGGATTCAGTACGATACCGGCCATTTGAATCAAGATCCCGATCTTCATCTGCCGCCGTCACCGTATTTTCGAAAAGCATTCAGTGTCAGCAAGAAGATCGACAGTGCACGCCTGTATATATCCGCCAAGGGACTTTTCGAAGCCAGTATTAACGGCAAACGCGTTGGCCGGGATTATTTTACCCCCGGCTGGACGAGCTACCATAAGCGAATCTATTATATGACCTATGATGTGACGAAAATGCTTAAAAAAGGTGACAATGCGATCGGCGCGATACTGGCAAGCGGCTGGTATGCGGGCTATGTCGGCTTTAAGCTGCATCTGAAGATGGATGATAACCGGGCATTTTACGGCGAAGTGCCGGCGCTGTTCGCTCAACTGGAAATCGATTATACCGACGGCAGCCGAGATACGATTTCAACTGATAAAAGTTGGAAGGCATCAACCGGGCCGATCCTCACAACCGAACTGTATATGGGCGAGCACTATGATGCCCGGCTGGAACAGAAAGGGTGGGACCGGGCGAAATTCGATGATTCGAATTGGCAGAAAGTGACTGTTACATCGGTCGATATCCGCCCGCAGGCGTATCCGGCGATACCGGTAAAAAAGATCCAGGAAATTACGCCAGTCAAGATGACCAAACGATCAAAGGATACCTATATTTTCAATATGGGGCAGAATTTCGCGGGCTGGGTGCGGATTAAGGTCAATGGTAAGGCCGGTACCAGAATCACGATTCGTCATGCCGAGATGCTGCATCAGGACGGCAGTTTGATGACCGAGAACCTGCGAAGCGCCCGATGCACCGATGTGTATATCAAAAAAAGCGATAACGAGGAAATCTGGGAACCGCGATTCACTTTTCACGGTTTTCAGTACGTCGAATTATCAGGATTAACCGAAAAACCGACCGGGCAAACGGTTACCGGTATTGTTGCCCACTCGGCATTAGCCATGACCAGCAGCTTCGAATGCAGCAACACGATCGTCAATAAGCTCTACAGCAATATCACATGGACCCAGCGGGCAAATTTTTTCGAAGTGCCGACCGATTGTCCGCAGCGGGACGAGCGGCTCGGCTGGACGGGCGATGCGCAGGTCTATTGCCGCTCGGCGACATACAATATGGATGTGTCGGCTTTTTTTACGAAATGGCTGCGCGACCTGGAGGATGACCAGCTCGACAGCGGGGCATTCCCGGATTTTGCACCGCTTCCATTTAAGGTCGGGCCGGGCTATTCGCCCGCATGGATGGATGCCGGCATTATCTGTCCGTGGACGATCTATCAGGTCTATGGTGATTCACGCATCATCACGGATCACTGGGCGGCCATGGAAAAACTGATGGATTTTCAACTCAAACGCAGTAAAGGGTATCTCTGTCCGGCCGATGGCAATTCGTTTGGTGACTGGCTGGCATTCGGCAAAGAAACGCCCAAGGATTTTATCGCGACGGTTTATTTTGCCTATGATGCTAAACTGATGACCGAAATGGCTCAGGCGATCGGCAGGGTGAATGATATGAAAAAATATAAAGTGCTTTACGAAAAGATTCGTGATGCGCTGCTCAAGACCTATATCGCTAAAGACGGCCGCGTCAAAGGTGAGACGCAAAGTACCTATACGATGCTTTTGGATATGGGACTGCTGCCTAAAGATTTGCAGCCCAAGGCTGTCCGTCATCTTGTCCGGTTAATCAAAGCGAACAACAATCATCTGGCAACCGGTTTTTTGGGAATCAAACACTTACTGCCGGTTTTGACCCGCTGGGGCTATATCGATCTGGCTTATGAGCTATTGACCAAAACAACGTTTCCTTCATGGGGCTACCCGATCGTCAACGGCGCAACAACCATCTGGGAACGCTGGAACAGTTATACGAAGGAAAAGGGGTTTGAAACGCCGGAGATGAATTCATTTTGTCACTATGCGTTCGGCTCGGTCTGTGAATGGCTCTTTCGGCGAATGGCAGGGATCGATATGCTGGAGGCGGGTTTTCAGCAGATTCTTATCAAACCGATTCCATCAAAACAGATACCAAAGATATCAGCAAGCTATGACTCGATCTACGGCACGATTCAAACAGCATGGGCGATCGAGAGCCGCAAATTTACCCTTGATGTATCGATCCCCGCCAATACAACCGCAAAAGTTTATTTGCCGACTAATGAACCGGACACAATAACTGAATCCGGCAAGCCAGTAGATAGTTCCCGATCAATCGAATTTGACGCCATAGAAGATCACCGCAGTGTATTGAATATCGGCTCGGGCAGCTATCATTTCCAATGTTCGTTTGAGTCATAGGAAGGACCTGCGTTGGAACAGCCGCATCTCGCCAAACCTACTGATAAAGTTCCCTGGAAGACCCGAATTGGCTGGGGCTTCGGCGGCTTGGCCGACAATTACATGAGCAATTCGCTCATCAATCTGGTTCTGCCGATCTACAATATTGCGATGGGCATCGATCCAGCGCTCTTGGGTTTAGCGTTGTTTGTTCCGCGTTTTCTGGATGCGATTACTGATCCACTGATGGGCAATATATCCGATAATACACGCAGCCGCTGGGGGCGAAGACGGCCCTATATTTTGGCAGGCGCGGTCATTTGCGGTATTTTGCTGCCTTTAATCTTTATGCCGCCGTTCGAAACCGATAACGGTAAGCTGATTTTCTTTACGATTATTTCTTCTGTGTTTGCGTTAAGTTACACCGTATTTGTTGTTCCTTATACCGCCCTGGGTTTTGAACTGACCGAGGACTATAATGAACGGACCCGCGTCCTGGCATGGCGAATGTACATTGGATTAGCCGGCAGTTTAACCGTTCCATGGCTTTATAAACTCTGTCTAAGTCCTGTTTTTCAAGGAAATGCCGTTTTGGGGGCTCAATGTGTTTGTGCGGGTTTGGGTGTGATTATCATCTTGACCGGAATCTTGCCTTCATGGAGTTGTCGTGAAAACCAAAACGTTCAGCATCAGGCTAAAATTAATATCTTTGAAGCAATATCATATACGATGAGCAATAGAGCCTTTTTGATTCTGTTTATTGCGTACATCATTGTGATCGGCGGCCTGTTCACCAGTGCTACATTTGGTTTGTACATTAATATCTATTATGTTTTTGGCGGTATTAAAGAAGAAGCTGCTAAACTTGCGGGGTATGTCGGTTCTGCTACCGCCGTCACATCATATATAAGTCTGGGGCTAATCACGTTCATTTCAGAGCGTTTTGGAAAGAAAAATGCGATGATTCTTGGACTCATTTTTGGCTTGGCCGGCATCATCAGTTTCTGGTTTACCTTGACCCCTCAAATGCCGTATTCACAGATCATTTCCGCTGTCATTTTTGGTTTGGGGATGCAGGGCTGCTGGCTCATGATCAGCTCCATGACGGCCGATGTCTGTGATGAGGATGAATTGAAAACAGGGCTTCGCCGAGAGGGGCTTTACGGCGCGGTAACCGGTTTTGCCCTGAAAATGGCATTGGCAGTAACGGCCTTAACGGGGGGTCTATTACTGAAAGCATCCGGTTATGAGGCCAGAGCCGCTGAAGCTGCCGGTTCGGTATCGCCGCAAGTGATGCTGAAAATGCGATTGTTATTCGTGGGGGTTCAATCGATGTCTTTATTGATTGCCATATTTATGTTTTTAAAATATCCCATTACGCGAGCGCGAGCCGAAGAGACACGGCGCATCCTGGATATGCGCAGAGCGGAAGGAGGGCAGTCTGATGAATCAATTTGAACGATTTAATGCCGTCATGAATTTTCAAAAACCGGATCGAATCCCGATGATCGAATGGGCCGGTTACTGGGACAAAACCCTTACCAACTGGTATACGGATGGATTGCCCAAGAACTTAGAAGATCCTGCGGATATCCGGGCGCATCTTGGTCTGGATACATACCTGCAGTTTTGGGTGGGACCGCGCAATGCCACATGTCCGGAACCGCCTTTTCATGGGGCCGGTTTGATGACAGAGGGGCAATCGTATGAGCTGCTCAAAGATTTTCATTTCCCCAAACCGGCATTTGATCGGCAGACCATCGAATCCTGGGCCGAAATGCAGCAGAACGGTGACGCCGTGATATGGATCACATTTGAGGGATTTTTCTGGTTTCCACGTTCGATCTTCGGCATCGAGAAACACATGTATGCCTTTTTCGATCAGCCGGAGTTGATCCCTCGCATGAACCGCGATATCATGCATTATAACCTTGAGGTGCTGGATGAATTCTGCCAAATCTGTACGCCGAATTTCATGACGTTCGCTGAAGATATGTCGTATAACCTCGGGCCGATGTTGTCCAAGGATTGCTTTGATGAATATCTGGCTCCATACTATCAAAAAGTCGTTCCCGAACTGAAAAAACGTAACATCAGGGTCTTTGTCGATTCCGATGGCGACGTCTCCAAGATCATTCCATGGCTCAAAGAGGTCGGTATCGAGGGGATTCTGCCGTTAGAGCGGATGGCGGGAGTCGATGTGGGGCAGATCCGCCGGGACCATCCGGATTTCAGGATGATCGGCGGATTCGATAAGATGATTATGCATCAAGGACCCGCGGCGATCGAAAAGGAATTTGAGCGATTATTGCCGACGATGCGATCCGGCGGATACATTCCCTCGGTCGATCATCAGACCCCGCCGGATGTATTGCTGAAAAATTATCGCCATTATTTACGATTACTTGAAAAATACTGCAATCTTGCAGTTCAATAGATGAAAGGCAAATCCATGAATACAAAAATCAAAGCAATGACGATGATTATCTTTGTTTCGCTATCCTGTCCGGCAGGCCTGCAAATCAGTGAACAGCAGCTTTTGTTTGACGATGGCACCCTTTCCGATTGGACGGCCGAACCGGCCGAGACATGGCAGGTTCTTAAATGCAGCGATTGGAAAGAAGGGAAAGTGCCGGAAGATGCGAATTACCTGGTCCACTCTCGGATCAAAGGTGAATCGGCCACCGGCACACTTCGCTCAGGTGTTTTTGAGATTATAAAAGACACGCAGCGGTTTTACATCGCCGGTGCCGACGGCACCGAGCAGGGGGTGAATGATGCCGAACTCAATTATGTATACCTTAAATCATGGCCCAATGGCGAAATTCTGCGAAAGGCGCATACACCTAACAACCATCTGTCTTTCAAAGAACATACTTGGTACACCGGCGGTTTGATCGGCCAAAAGGTATATCTGGAGATCACCGACAACAATCCGTCGCGCAATCCGGCTGGCTTTGCATGGATCGCTTTTGGCGGTTACCGTCAGCAGGATACCCTTGACAATCATCCAGTGGATTGCGACGGTCTCTATGCCCTGAAGATCGATGCCAACAGTGAAGATTTCCTGTGCCGGTCCGTACCGTTTCTGGCGGCCCAACCCGATAAACGCGGCCAAACCATACGAACCGTCAACGGCAAGAAAGAGACGATCCCTGTCAACGCCAAGGCCGACACCCTTTATCTGTTAGGGATGGTCAACTGGGGCTGGGATTATTGCCTGGCCCATTGGGGTGAACATCCGGAACTATGGGACAAGCCGCGCGAAGACCAGATATATATCGGGATCGAAGTCGGCAAAATCGAGATCCACTATGCCTCCGGCAAGGTCGATACGATTCCCGTCCAGATGGGTTCCACCATGTGGATGGTCAAGCAATGGAGTTACGGCCCCGATCATATGCTGCCCAAAGAGATCAAAGAACCGTTTGCATCCCGGCCGGAATATGAAAAAATCCTGCGAAAAAGCCTTCGTATCAAGGAAAGTACAAAACAGGCAACCAATGAAACTCTACATTGTCATTATTATCTGCCTGTCAAAGTCCGTCCCGAGAAAATCGAATCCATCGTCGTGATCGACAATACCGAAAAGCGCGGCAAGCCGCTGGTTTCGGCTATCACGTTGAAAACAAACACACCCGCCGATCATCTAATATCGTTGGGCAAACGCCGTGTTGATAAAGATGATATCCAGCCCGCTTTCAAAAGCAGCAGGGTGCCGAACTTTGCCAAAGACCTCAAGACCTTGTCGAATATTCTGTATACTGCTGAGAAAGACCTGCCCAAGGAAGTGGATATGATCGATTTCCCCGATGACTTCGATGCCGCCCGAATCCGCTTTATTGGTGACCGGTTCGCCGACATGCTTTCGAATATCTGGGTGGCCAACATCATGAATATGGATGAAAAATTCGAGGCCGATACCGGGTATTTCCATGAAACAACCGTCGATTCGCCATTCTACGGCGGTTATATGGGCTTGGGCAGCTGGGCACCGGTGGGTATTTATCACAGTGGTGCTTTTTCAAGGACATCCGACCATTATGCAACACTTGCACTGCGATGCCTACATAATAATGAGCGGGTGACTAATTACGTTGATTTTGTTGACAAATGGTTCTATTTTTATCGCAATGATCATGACCCCAACAATGGTCCCGATAACAGCGGCCTCGATATTGACCGTTATCCGAATGATGCGCCGGGTCACTGGGCCTTTGTAGTGACCAGTCCATTGGCAATTCCCTTTCCGATCAACGAAATTCCCGGTGACGAAGAAATGGACGGCCATGGCGCGACGATGGTCGGCCGCTGGGTCGCATGGCGGCTGGCAGGGGGTTCGACCGGCGATTGGCTGATCAAGCCGCGTGAAAATGTATTCCAAAAGACCCGCTGGGATACGACCCGCGATGCGGCCGAATTTGTCTGCTGGCTGATGGACTATACCGGTATGGATGTTGTCTGGAGCGAGAGTGAATTCACCGGCTGGGCCGGCGGCGGGGTAAGTATCCCCAAAGGCATGGCCGACGAGACCGATCCCAAAAAAATCAGGCAAAACTATGCCAATTCGGATATGTACGAAGTGTACCCTTCTTATACCTGCATGACCGGCCTGCTGTGCTCGGCGCAGATTGCAGAAAATATTGGAGAAAATGAGCTGGCTCAAAAATGGCGTGACTATGCCGAACGAATTCGTGTGGCCATGCTGCGGCTTTTGGATTACGGCCCGGCCCACAAACGCATGTGGCGGGTCTGCCCGTATTCGGTACTGCCCAGTATGCAGGATTCGCTGGTGCAATTATGGTTCAGTCACTACCTAAAAGGCCTTGATCCAAAGAAGCTGAATCCTGAACTCGTGACAATCTCGCAAAATACGCTTGAACGCCAGCTCAATGAAAAATACGGCGATAAACCCGTTTTGGCCATGGGCTATGGTATAGGATGGCTGACCCATGCGGCCCTCGT
Organism: uncultured Pirellulales bacterium; assembly: GCA_964517795.1. Lineage (GTDB taxonomy): Bacteria > Planctomycetota > Phycisphaerae > Sedimentisphaerales > Anaerobacaceae > CAZFDE01. Next base: position 10,783 of record CAZFDE010000036.1, read on the forward strand.
TGCCGATCAGATGGACAATGCCGGGCGATTGTTAATAAATATTGCCAAATATTCCTATGATAAAAATATGGAATACTACAATGAAAAACGCGGGATTGATTGGCGCGAGCACCTCTGGATGATCCCCGAAGGTTCACATGTGCTGCCGGATGGGCGATGGTACCGCATCTGCGATCTGGGTAACGGCGCCAATCAGGGACCTGCCATGCACGCGCTGAATATCTGCGCAGGCATTGATGACAGCGACCCGCAAAATTTGAAGATCCTGCCGCGTGTGCCGGATCCATTGACCGCACTGGAAATAACCAACTATAAGGTGTTAATACCCGCTGAAACCGGATTAGATACGGCCTGTGTCAATTATATATATCGTCGCGGCCATTCGTTTGAGTTACACGCAGACAAGCTTTTGCCAACGCTGTCTATCCGTTTCGGACCATACGAATCAAAACAAAAAGCCCAAGAAAACAAGATATTTTTGCCTGATCATGACATAACGATACGAATCGAAACTTCAGGCCGATATAAAAACACAGATGCATGGTGGCTATGGTGCGAAAATCTCAAGGATATTGAGCATATCCAGATTAATTTGCAATGATTGATCTCCGCGAAAGTAAATTATCCGGGATTTACTTGCAATTAGTATAGGGATGATTATACTGTTTCCTTTCCGTTAACGTTTATTCACTAAGATAAGGAGAAATGCTGTGAAAACGAAAGGTTTATGGATCGGTTTAATCGTCGTCATGATAGTCGGTATTTCAGGCGCCGCGGAGCAAGAGGAATTAGGAGTGACTTTTGACTTTACATATACGAGCAAATGGCTCTCCAAAGGCGTCGAGGCCTATGGCTCCAAGGGCGGTCTGTTTGAAACGATTGATGTGGATTTCTACGGAAGTGGATTTGGTCTGAAAACCACTCACCGTCATTCCACGTCAGGCGGCTTTGTGGATTCACAGCGGATCGATTTTCGACCTTATTACTCCGGTCAGGCATACGAAGGGCAGACTTACGCGACGACCTACAACATCAGCGTGGGTTACGAATATTATTATGGGTTAGCTCGGGAGGATGCGGGGACGACATATGAATGGATCTTTGCGTTTTCGTGGCCGAACCTGCTGCGCGAAGGTTTGAAACCCGGTTATATTGCCCATTATGAATACCCGGCCGGAAGTAATTATGCCAATCGTAAAGTCACCGGCTGGGTGCACCGTTTTCTGCTGGGATACGACATCTTCGTACCGGATCTGCCAAACAAACTGAATCTTTGTACCGAAGTGGCCTATTATGACGGCCTGGGCAATAAAGTCCATGATTGGGCATATTTTACGGCAGGCCTGAAAACGCGTTTCGATCTTTCGGATGATCTATGCTTTATCCCGGGTGTTTACCACCAGGTGACCATGGATCGGAATATCTCCAAGCACGAAGATATCACCTATACCATGATGAGTATGCGGTACGCCTTTTAGAAAAATCCAGTAATTCGAATACTTCAAGACGGTTCATATTGTTCCGTCTTTTTTTATCGACATATCGAAAAACCGGTCGCTCGCAGATAAACAAAGCCGATAAAAACGGCTGCGATAATCGTGCAAACAATCGCCTGAGTTTTGCGTTGATCGTAAATCAAACCTAAAATCCCAAATACCAGGGATCCCGGAATGCCCAACAGCAGGTACAACCCTCCAAGGGCTGCGATCGGATTGCCTCAGCCGGGTTTGACCAGCCAGACAAACAAAAATACCGCCAACCCGATTAGTTGTAATATTGCAGCAAATTTTCCAAATCGTTTTTCCATCATACGTCTATTAAATTATACTCTTTTATCGTACGCAAAGGAACTCATACTTGAACTTTTTGTCCTTATGACAGCCGAGGAAAACGCGTATTGCCGACACGATGGGTTACCCCGATCTTGTCCATGTAATCCAGAAGCGGCAAAGCGTATTTCCGCGAAGTATCCACAAGATACTTGAATTTCACACTCTCAAGCTGTGGATGTTCCTTAAAATAATCCATCAGCATGTTTTTTGCCTTTTCGATCGCCCGGGCATGAAAAAACATCCCTTTTTCCACTTCGATGAGAATTTTTTGTTCGGTCAGAATATCCATTGCCTGATCAAATAATTGGTCTTTGAGGTTTATTTTTTGCTGCACCTGCTTGGGTGACGGCGGTTTGAAAAGGGCTTTCACATATTCGTTTTCTATTTCGTCGAGCAGTTTTTGCTGCTGTGGATTAAATGCCGTTTGATGACCTGCCAGGCTGACAAGACCGTCCTTTTGGCATAGTAAATTTCTGTCAATCAGATATGCTGTCAGATGATCGTAAAGAGTCTTATCCAGACCGCTTTGCTGATGCAGATCCAGTACGGGGATGCCAATGCGTTGAGGATGCTTTTCATGAAACGCTTTCACCCTTTCGCAAAGGGTCTCTTGAATTTGCTTCAGGATGGCATTATGGATATACAGGTTTTTGGATAGCCGAGCGATCTTATGCCCTTCAATCAATGACTGCAGTATAACATTAACCTGATCGACATCCTGCTTGATGCGGTATGCGACTTGAGATGCGGTTGCCGCACCGGCGGGAGCGGTTTGAATTGCATATTCTGCAAAGGCAACCGGATGATTGACAACCTCGGATCGATGGTGAATGTCGGCCATCTTTTCGGAGTCGGACCGTTTGACCCGTTTTTCAACGGCTTCGATCAAAAAACCTCCGCCGATCGTATCGGCCGGCGATGGCATACGAATGATAAAACGATCGCCCGGCCCGGCAACGATGGGGGCTTCCAACCAAACTTGAACCAGTCGCTTTTGAATTCCGGGATCAAGTTGCGGATCCTGCAATAAATAGACTTTCGCATTGACTTCTGAGGTTGATGTGTGCAATTTAACGGTTGCGGCATTTTTTAAAACCCGGCTCGCAGAATCCAGTATGTCAAGGCATCCAAGATACCATTGGCAAGGCTCAAAATAACCGTCTATCGTTACAGTATCTCCGCGTTTAATTGTTTTATAATCCCATTGGGGTACATTCAACGCGGCGCATTGGCCGGACATCGCCGTATTTTCAGTTCGATTATACACCTGAATGGATTTGACGCGTCCCTTTTGACCGGCTGCCAATAAAATAACTTCATCGGCAGTATGAATCCGACCGGCCACCGGGATACCGGTCACTACAGTGCCGAATCCCGCGAATGAAAATGTTTTTTCGACCGGCAGGCGAAAAATCCCTTTTGTGGTTTTGGGCTGTATTTGAGCCACCACCTGTTTTAAGGCTTCGTAAAAATCATCAAAACCTTCGCCCGTTACGCTTGAAAGGGGACATATCGGTTTGTCTTCGAGAAAAGTCCCTTTCAAAAAATTCTGGATATCTTTCGTTACTGAAGATTGATGCGGACCATCCACAATATCGATCTTGGTCAGCACGACAAGCCCGTGCCGAACACCTAATAAGGTCAGAATATCCAAATGCTCACGGGTCTGCGGCATGACACCGTCATCGGCGGCAATGACGAAGATTACCCCGTCGATGCCGGTCGCACCGGCCACCATGGTCTTGATAAAATGCTCGTGGCCGGGAACATCGACAATACCGATCTCCATGTTACGAATGACACAGGGGGCAAATCCCAATTCGATGCTCATGCCCCGTTCTTTTTCAATTTTCAGATGATCCGTATCGCAGCCGGTCAGCAATTTAATCAGTTCAGTCTTGCCGTGATCGATATGCCCGGCTGTGCCTAACGTAATATTGATCTGCGGATTTTCCATCAGACATGAACGATTGATAACAGTGCTTCACAGATAACTCGATCGTCTCCTTCCAGCAGCGTGCGCGGATCAATCAGGACGGTATCATGCTGGATTCGTGTAAAAATGGGGGTGTCGTATTGTCTGAGTCGCTGAGCAAGTTCCTCACAGTTCATCGTCGGTGATTTTAATCCAACCAGTTTCGTTTTCAGATTTTGCTGGGGCAGTGACCCACTTCCCATTTGCGAAAAGCCGTCCAAAACCAAAACCTCCAGCAAAGGTGTTTTTTGTTTGATCTGGTCACAAAGATCGTTGGCCTTCGCGGTTAATTCGTCAATATTACGGTTTAACATTTTAAGTGTTGGAACATGTTCAAATGCGGTTTTTTCATCAAAGAACAGTTTTAGGGTTGCTTCCAACGTCGCGAGGGTTACTTTATCGACGCGAACAATCCGGGCAAATTGATTTTTCCGAATTGCATCAATATACTTTTTTTTGCCGAGGATAATCCCGGCCTGGGATGCACCGATGAGTTTATCGCCGCTGGAGGTGATGATATCGGCCCCCATTCTGACCGAATCGAGCAGTGTCGGCTCCGGATCGAAGCCGTATTTTGAAAAATCGATCAATGATCCGGCCCCCACATCATCGATCATGACAAGGTTATACCGGTGAGTAATATCGACCATCGTCTGCAGATCGACTTCGCTGCTGAATCCAGTGATCTTATAATTACTGGGATGAACCCGCATCAATGCGGCCGTATCGTCGGTAATGGCGTTCACATAATCTTTGGGATGGGTCTTATTCGTCGTACCGACCTCGACCATTTTTGCTCCGCTGAACCGCATAACATCCGGCAGTCGATACGAACCGCCGATCTCGACGAGTTGGCCGCGTGAAACGATCACTTCGCGGCCGTTTCCGATCGTATTCAGAACGATGGCCGTTGCGGCTGCATTATTATTGACCACAGTAGCGGCCTCCGCACCGGTCAAATCACAAAGCAGTTTTTCGACTGCAATATCTCGTTGGGAGCGTTTGCCGGCCTCGATATCAAGTTGCAGGACCGAATAACCGCCGAGTTCGCGTTGAATTTGTTCAATCGCAACCTGCGGCAAGACCGCACGCCCAAGACCCGTATGTAAAATAATTCCGGTGGCATTGACCGATTTTCGATAGAAAGGCCGCTTGAATCGAGCGATTGACGCGCTGGCCAATTCAACAACCGAGCGTTCTAAATCATCTACAATAAAAGAATTACCTGAAATAATATCCGTTCGGAGCGTATCAATTGATTCCCTTATGATCGTTGTAAGGAATTCGCGGGTATGAGATTTCATCAATGGTTGCATATCCGGGTGATTTAACATCGTTTCAACCGAGGGTATTTTCCGAAGTAACGCATTTGAATGACTCATACAGACCTCTTTGACTTTTAACATATCCGAGCATTATTAAGGGATACCGGATTTTACGCGATTCGCAAGCATAAATCAAGATTCACATGGACAGGATTATTATAAATTTTATCTGGAATCTGACGATAAAATTGGTATAATTGACGCTGAAAGGGATTACGATGCAAAAAACTGGGATTGGATTCATAAATCGGTTTATGGTTGCGCCCCTGATTATGGGCATTCTGACGGTCTTTTGTTTTGCCGAAAAAGAAGAGCCCGCCTTTCGCTATCCCATGACCGTGGAGAAGGTGACCGATCTGACCCAGCCTCACATCAAAGCGTCACGACAGAATTGTATTCGTACCTCTCGACGATCCGCCAAACTTCGCAGTTTGCCCTCCGATGTTAATGAAAAAGAACTCTGTTTTTTCTTTTTCGAATTAGGACTTGAAAAAACCGTCATGGCGATGCATCGCAGCGAACCGAAAATCTGGGTCGATTTTGATTGCGACCAGAGTCTGGCGGGGGAAAAAGCCATCGAAGGCTTACAATACGGCTCAGACCCGCACGAGGATGCACAGCAAATAACCTGCGTTGAGGGTGATATCTACCTGTACGGGCCGATCTATCTGAAATTATGGCAAATTGACAAAGCGAAATCCGAAGCAGGCGATTCTGCCGATTCCACGGATACGGCAGATGCAAATGATAAGAATGATGAGCCGAAATGGCAGGGGGTTTGGTTCTACATTGAATCGCGTCCACGGCGTACACCGCGACTCTACCCGGCGGTTCAAACGACCGGTGAGGCCGGCATCCGTTACGATACATTCAAAATTGCGATTGTGGACAAGAATTACGATGGGGTATTCGGCAACGAATCGGTATCAGAGGTTTTGGGGTACGATATTATTGCCGTGGACTTAAACAAGGACGGCAAATTCTACGGCAAAAAAGAAATTCTGGAATTGAAAGAAAGGGTATGGATTGACAAACATTGGTTTGCCATTCAAACCGCATTCGATGGATCGGGAATGAACATCGCCGAGCGATTGACGCGAGCGCGACAATGGGCGATCCAATCGAATATTAACGCCACCCCCGCGGCGGCGCAAATGCGGTTAATGGGATTCAGCGGCTGTCGATCCGGTGGCTGAGGACGCTAAAAAAAGCGGCCTGCCGTGTCGGCAAGCCAAAAACAGGGAAAAGGTTCAGAGAGAGTCAATTTACACAAGTGTTTTCGTTTAACCATTTTTATATAGTTGAATTTATTTCAGGATTTTTATAAAAATACTGTAATATTTCAGCAGCAGGCGAGTCTATATAAGTGGTAATGTGCCTTAAGATAACAATATAGTATGGAACAAACATGATTTTAACAATAGTGGATAAATTCAGATTGGAGTATGGCTGAGGCGGATGTTGCCGGTACTCGTGGCGAGTGCCAGATGGCTTTTCGGGCAGATTCAACGTCGTTGTCGATATCGACCTCGGCCACTTTGAAAAAACCATGGAGGCAAAATGGCATTCGATTGAATGACCCCATTCTATTTTCACGCGTACCGGCGGGTAAAAGATCAGCATCTTTTGCCCGTTTTTTTGTTGGAAACGTAAATTTTATAAGTTTTTTGAAAGGAGTGCCTATGAAGAACAATGTTGTTTGGACAGTCCTGGTGATGATGGTGTTGACCGGTGTGGCGATGGGTCAGCAGGAAGGCGAGAAAGAAAACGAAAAATGCTCGTGGTACGGCAAATACCCGATGAGTATGTTCACGAAAACCCGTTCCGCAAAGACAGTGGGAAAAGGCAAAATTTCCTTCAGCTTGAAAACGCAATATTTTAATTCTGACCAGAAAAAACAAGCCGGGGGCGGATACAATAGTCTGTCATACGGTCAATCTCGAGAAATTTGGAAAAATACCTTTTGTACCAAATATGGTTGGGCGAAAGATCATCATCTGGCAGTTGGAATCCCCTATATATATAATGATTTCGAACTATCCACAGACAATCATAGTCATGGTATCGGCAATATTTTTATTTTTGAAAAATGGAACTTCATGAAAGAAACCGAAACCATGCCTGCCGCAGCGGTCGATATCTGGTATTACCTGCCCACCGGAGATACCAAACGTAAACTGGGCAGTGACGACGCTTCATATAAGATAACGGCAGAATTGTCGAAAGCGATCGGCGAATTTTCCTTTCATTTTAATCCCGGTTATACCTGGAGCCAGGATAAAGATGCGGAAGTAGGAGAATTGAATGCCGGTATCATCTGGCATGGCGATCCGAAAATCTGGCCGGCGGTCGAATGGAATTATACGGACAAGGAAGAGAAAGGCTTTGCCCATGACATCGTTCCCGGTGTCATTTGGAGATTCGCCAAAGGCTGGTCGTTTAAGATTGCGCTGCCGATTAATGTGGACTCAACCATGACGTATCGCGAACGCGTCGGGATCGTAACGAAACTATTTTACTGTTTTTAGACAATCGAAAGGATCTCGAACATGCGGATAAAAGAAGATGGAATACTAATCCTTATCTGTATAAGCTGTTTATTTACCGGATGTAAACAGAAAGAATCGCCACCCGCAGAGCCGCAAAGTGTAACGATCAAGGTCGGTCATGTCGGCCATGATCATCACCTGGCTCTTTTTGTTGCCTGTGACAACGCCGGCCTGTACGAAACGGTCTGTGGAATTGGCCTCAAAGCGGTTGACGATCAAAAGCTGTATGAATTGACAAAAAACGGGCAAAAGATTGCTGATGTGCAGATTGTGAAAGTCGGCGGTGGCTCGAAAATGCCCACTGCACTGGCACAGAATGTAATCGATATCGGATTCGGCGGAGTGGCTGCGATGCTCTCGGCCATCGACAGCGGGGCGCCGCTAAAAATCATCTCTCCGCTGCACTACAAAGGCGATATGTTCGTGGTTAAACCGGATTTCCCGGCCAAAACCTGGCAGGAATTCGTCGAATTGGCCAAAAATGCTGAAAAACCGATTCGGATCGGTTATAAAAATCCGGTTGCGGTGGCGAAAGTCATCTTCGAAGAAGCCCTGAAACATGAAGGCATTACCTTTGGCGGCGATGTGACCGACCAATCCATTCAGATACAGATGATTAACGTCAAAGGCGGCGGCAAGCTCAATGTCGCACTTTCCGGCGATCTGATCGATGGTTATGTCGGCAATAATCCCTTCCCGTCGATCGCCGTCGATACCGGTGCCGGCCGAATTATCTGTGATCTTGAAGAACTTCCACCGGGTAATTTTCGCAACCATCCCTGCTGCTGTATCGGCGCAAATATGGATGCGATCAAAGACAAGCAGCAGGCCGTTGCCGATTTGATGGTATTATTGTTGATGGCGAATCAGACGATCAATACCAATCAGGACAAAGCCGTTACATCGGCAATACGATGGATTGGCACCAGTGAAGCCGTTGAAAAAATGAGCATTCCCACCAGTGGATATTCGATGGAGACATCGCAGCAATGGTTTGATACAATGGATCAGTGGATCGACGCAATGCAACAATTGGGTGTTTTTAAGGGCAGATTTCAGCAGGCCTATCATGAAACGATCAAACGGGCCGCATATAATTTTACACTATTGAACAGGGCAAAGAAAACCGTTGAAAAATCCGGGTAACATATTGGATTCGCACAAAATTTCGAAAGTCTTGGGGTGGTTTGTAATCCCCTTGATCCTGTTGATCGTATGGGAGATTGCCGCCCGACAATACGATCAGGTGTGGCTGTTTCCACCTGTCAGTCAAGTGCTTGAACAGTTAGCACATCCGCTGCGGCAGCATTATGCATCAGGCTCCCTCCTTAGCAACACGTGGATCAGTTTCCTTCGCGTGATCACGGGATTTTTGCTGGCGGCCCTGATTGGTGTCAGCCTGGGGCTATTAATGGGAAGCGTAAAGATATTTTGTCATCTGACCGAGCCGCTGGTGGAGATACTTCGCCCCCTTTGCCCGATCGCATGGCTGCCTTTTGCGATTGTAGTCTTTAAGCTGCAAACGCTGCCGCAGTTATTCGGATTCGGATATACACGCACGGTGCTGGACCAGTTGCAGGTCGGCATGATTTTTGTGATTTTTGTCGGCGGATTTTTTCCGATCCTGACGAATACCATCGATGGTGTATCCGGCGTTCGGCAGAATTATCTTTTATTGGCGAAAATGCTTGGTGCCGGTACGATCCGGCGTTTTTGGCATGTGTATCTTCCGGCCGCACTGCCTAATATCATGACCGGTCTTCGACAAGGATTGGGGCTGTGCTGGTTCGTCATTATCGCCGCTGAAATGATGACCGGTTCGGACAGCGGGATCGGCTATCTGTTGATGTATGCGGCCGACAATGCGGCCATGGATATTGTGATTGCTTCCATGCTGATTATCGGGGCGGGCGGGGCGGCATTGAATTTCCTGATGCTGCGATTGATGAAGCGGTTTGTCGGCTGGCATGGACGGGAAATGTAAATTAATGCTACAAGAAATTAAAAAAAATGTGCTGATACAAATTGACCGATTGGATAAAACCTTTACTGGCACTTCCGGAAACCGTGTATTTGCGATAGAAGAAATGACTTTTGATATTTCGTCAGGTGAATTTGTCACGATCTTGGGTGCAACCGGTTGCGGTAAAACAACGCTGTTAAATATGATTGCCGGCTTAACCAAACCGGACAAAGGAAGTATTACGTTTGACGGTGATGGCGAATTAGAAAAACAGATCGCATATGTTTTTCAGCATTACACACTCTTTCCGTGGCGGACGGTTTTTGAGAATATCGAATTCGGTCTGCAAATGCGTAAAATAACCAATCGCCGACGGAAACAGGATGTGGCGGCTTTAATTGAGCAGGTCGGATTAACCGGATTCGAAAAGGCCTATCCGCATGAACTGTCCGGCGGGATGCGACAGCGAACGGCTATTGCCCAGGCGATTGCGACTCGGCCGAAACTGTTATTAATGGATGAGCCGTTTGGGTCGCTGGATGACACTACCCGCCGCGAACTGCAGCAGATGCTGGTCGATCTGTGGCAGCAGCAGCACGTGACCATTATATTTGTAACGCATAATATCGACGAGGCGCTGATATTAGGCAGTCGTGTGATCGTCTTAAGAGAAAGGCCGGGCCAAATAATCCGCGATATTCAGGTTGATTTCAAACGGCCCCGGGATAAAATTTCAAAAGAATTCACCGAGTTATTTATCGAGATCCGAAACACCCTCAAGGGCGACGTCGATTGATAAAAATGCGAAAGTGAGGTGTTAAAAATGATTGATATGCAGCGACGAAAACGGGTGATGTCACGGTCAATTAAATTGGGCCATTGCATCTGTGACCCGAAACAGCCGTGTCCGTGCCCCCTGTTCAAAGAAAAAAATATCTGTATGTGTGCGGGCGAGCGGCTCGACAGTCCCACCGGCCCGGTGAAACTGACCCAATTAGTCGAAAAGGCCGGCTGTGCTTCCAAGATCGACCAGAAATTCCTCAAAGACGTGCTGGGCAATATGCCTACACCGAATGATCCCAATGTGCTGGTCGGTGTGCCCGCCGGTGACGATGCCGGGATTTACGATATCGGCGGCGGCAGGGCGCTGGTTCAGACGGTCGATGTCTTTACCCCCAGCGTCGATGATCCCTATATGTTCGGACAGGTCGCCGCGGCAAATTCCGTCAGCGATGTGTACGCGATGGGCGGAACGCCACTGACTGCACTGTCGGTGATTGGTTTTCCGGTGCGTAAAGTTCCCGATGATGCGCTCAATCAAATCCTGCAGGGCGGCATTGACAAAATGAAAGAGGCCGGCGTTTCCATTATCGGCGGCCACAGCATTAACGATGCGGAAATCAAGGCAGGCTTTGCCGTTACCGGGATGATCGACAAATCCAACATCATGACCAATGCCGGAGCCATGCCGGGCGATGTATTGATCCTCACCAAGCCGCTGGGCACTGGGGTTGTCGCCTTTGCCAAACAAATCGGCCGTGTGCAGGATATCAGCGTTGCCCAGGCGGAAAAAGCCATGACCTCGCTCAATAAGGTCGCTTCCGAATTGATGGTCGAGTTCGGCGCTCATGCGGCCACCGATGTAACCGGATTTAGCCTGATGGGGCATCTGAGCGAATTAGCCCGGCGAAGCAATGTCGATATCGAGATTATCTTCGATAAACTGCCGGTTTTCGAAGGGGTATTGGAATATGCCGCGATGGGTATTTTGCCCGGTGCGGTGGAGCGAAACAAGGCCTCGTGCGGCGAATTTCTTCAAGCCGATCCACAAATCGCTCAGGAATTTGTGGATATTTGCTTCGATGCCCAGACCTCAGGCGGCCTTTTGATCGCGATCGAACCCAAAAAAGCAGAAGATTTTCTGAGCGTACTGCACCAAAAAGGCATTACAGACGCCGCCGCCATCGGCAAAGTCACCCAAAAAGGGAAAGGCACGGTATATCTAAAAAACGACCATTCACGAAAATTACCGGAGATTGATATGGCAGATAAAAAACCCAAAACTCAATCCGACGAAAAGCCGCCCCAGTCTGAAGAAGTCGCCTGCTGTGCAGATGTCCTCGACAGCAACGGCTCCAATAGCGGCGAAATGCAGCAGGTTAAAAACAAATTCAAGGAATTCCTTGGTGCCGCCTCATCCCCGCACGGCCTCGACGCCTATACCAAGCAGGCAATGGCTATCGCCTTGTCCGTAGCGACACGATGCGAGGACTGCCTGAAAATGCATATCGCTAATGCGAAGAAAAAAGGCTTTAGTGAGCAGGAGATCGACGAAGCGGCCTGGATGGCCATCAGCTTCGCCGGTTCGCCCGCCATGGTCTTCTATGAAAAGATCAAAAAGCAGGTCACGGGATAAAAAATCGCAAAGTGCTTGGTTTTTTTTGCAAAATTTCGTATAATCGACGGATAATAGTGTGGAGGTGACAGGCGTCTGGTGGCGCTCCTGGTCTTCAAAACCAGTGCGGGGCCAAGAGGTCTCGGGTGGGTTCGATTCCCATTCGCCTCCGCCATTTTTACTTGCCTGAAAAAGGCGTGAAGTGAATGGATGGCTTAGTATGCGAAAGAAGATTGTGATTGCTGTTTTTGTGCTGGGCCTGCTGGTGTTGGGCTATGGGCTGTTTGCGCACCGAATTGAGATATTAGGCCCCGAGGCCACAGACCAATCCATCAAACTGGCCGAATCGAACATGATCCGCAATATCAGCTTTGGTGTGGTCAAGGTTGATAGAACCGGCACCATTCAGCAAACCCAAAAAGTCGATGAAAAAGCCGCCGGCACCTGCCCGACATGAGTGAACTAAAACGGTCATGGCGGCCATGACCCCCTCAACATGAGCACATTTTTCTCAAAACTTGTTCCCTGGCGAATCTGGATCCAGACCGGATTTCTGGCCCTATGGCTGGACCCCTTGGGGGTGCGGATGCACGGGATGTGTTCGCCCGTCTTTCACTGTTATGCCTGTCCGCTGGCGACCTTCGCCTGTCCGGTGGGTGTAGTGGCTCAGTTTTCAGCCCTGCATGTATTTCCCTTTATCGCGATAGGGCTTCTGGTGGCTGTTGGGATTATTTTCGGCACTATCATTTGCGGCTGGATGTGCCCGTTCGGCCTGCTACAGGATCTTTGCGCCAAAATCCCCACGCCGAAATACGACCTGCCGAAATGGACCGGTTACGGCCGCTATGTCGTACTCATTGTCGCTGTTTTGGCCGTGCCGTATTTCTTCGGCAAGGAGCATTTTCTCTTTATCTGCCGTATCTGTCCGGCAGGGGGGTTGGAGGCCGCCGTTCCGAATATGGCCAATCAGGCCCTCGCTGGACAAGTCATCACATGGCCCAATGCGATCAAATTATCGATTATCGTTTTGTTTTTAATCGCGGTCTTTTTCGTCAAACGTCCATGGTGCCGGGTACTGTGTCCGCTGGGCGGTTTTTTCAGTCTCTTCAACCGCTTCAGCATGTTCTTCCTAAAATTAGATAAGGACAAATGCACCGACTGCAACCGCTGCCATAAACTCTGCGAATACGGCATTGAGCCAAACCGAAATATCACCGATTCACGGTGTATCCGCTGTCTGGAATGTACCCAATGCGGCCCCGATGCCTTGACCATCGGCCATGTGTTTGAGGACACAAAGCCAACGAACAAATCGGCAATGAATTAATTATCGCCGAATCACTTTTCAATTTCTTCGACTTTGATGCCTTCGCCGATAACCGTGTGATTCGGATCGGTCAAAATCAGCCACGGCAGGCCCTTGGCGCCCCATGAAAACAGGGCTTTTTCGATGTCCCCGGTTATTTTACCGCAGGGGACTTGCAGATTGTTTTTCTGTAAAAACGCCGAAACGGCATCGGGTTCAGTTTTGGACGTATCGACCAGGATTAGATCGATACTTTTTGCTTTTAATGCATCCGCTTTGCCGGCCAGTTGCTTGACGATATGGCGGCTGGGACGCTGCTGATAATCCCACAGGCAGACCAAAACCGCTTTACCGTCGATACCCAACTGATTCGGATCCAGGCCAACCGATGCCAAATCCGGCAGGGATTTGCCTTGAAGCCCTTTGGGTTCCTCAATACCGCGGCCGCGTGAACCGCTGGGCGTAACATAGAGGGTGATATCTTTTTCGCCGCCCATGACACGGGCGTTGCCGTGCATCTGAGGGGAAGTCTGGGTCCAGATATTGATCCTTAAATCTCCTTCACAGACGCCGTTAACCTCGAATCGGCCTTTCTCATCCGTTCGGATGTCATGTAAGTTATCCGGCTGGCTGTCGCCGTAGATATTCAATCGGGCGTTGGCCACCGGCTGGTCATCAGGGTCCAAAACCACGCCGGAGATAGACATATTCGCGGGTTTGAGCGTGAACGTTCCCAAGTCCTGCGGATTGGAAGATGCATCGGCGGTCGTGATTTTCTGCTGCTGCCGTCCGAAACCGTCGGCTACGGCATTGATATAATACTCGTTTCCCGGCGGCAGGGCGTTGAATTCGAATATACCGTTGGCATCGCTCTGGGCATCTCCTTTCTGCCAATTGCCCATGCCTGTTGACCATCGCCCGCTAGAGAAAGAAATACGGATTTTGGCATCGGTGAGCGGATTGTCATTGACATCAGTAACCTTGCCGGTCACGATAACACCATCTTTTAGGGTGATATCAAGCTGGGTATCGTCTTCGGATATTGGCTGGGCATATGCCAGGTTTTTTTCAGGATGTCGGATGATCAGATAACAGATAATATCCTTCTGATTTCCCCATGGCCGAGGATTCCACTTTAATTCGGCCTTGCCGTCAGCATCGGTTTTATCATTGCCGATGCCGCCGCTTCGGGGCAGGACCATCAACTGGGCACCTTCGACCGGTTGGCCGTCTTTGTCCTTGACGGTCAAAGCCAGTTTCGGCATTCCCTGAACTTCAACGGTGATCGTATTGTCTTTACTCGATTCGACGGTAAACGGATAACGTTCGTTATGGTGCAATTCATTATTTTTGCGAATATAAACGACCTCATAATCGCCCGCTAAAAGTTGAAAAACGGCGACACCGTTGCCGTCCGTTTGTTCCTGAACGCCCGAACGGTCTTGAGCGCTGTTGACATGGACG